>JAEDGJ010000115.1 GCA_016297585.1 Clostridiaceae bacterium | reverse complement strand
TTCTGCAGCACCGCGATCGACGGCAGCCGCATGCCGTTGAAGGTGTTGTTCTTGACCATCGAATAGATCGCCATGTCCTCAAACACGAGCCGGTCGCCGGGGGACAGCGGCGCGTCAAACGAGTAGTCGCCGATCACGTCTCCGGCAAGGCAGGTCGGCCCCGCGAGCCGGTACGAATACGCCTTCTGCCCGGGCTCTCCGGCGCCTGCAAGCGGCGGCCGGTAGGGCATCTCGATGACGTCCGGCATATGGCACGCCGCCGAGGTGTCGAGGATCGCGATGTCGATGCCGTTGTGCACGACGTCGCGCACGGTCGAGACGAGGTAGCCTGCGTTGAGCGCGACGGCCTCGCCGGGCTCGAGGTAGACGTCGACGCCGTAGGTCTCGCGGAAGCGGCGGATGCGCGCGGCGAGGGCGGCGCGGTCGTAGCCGTCGCGCGTGATGTGATGCCCGCCGCCGAAGTTGACCCAGCGCATCCGCGGCAGAAACTCCCCGAAGCGCGCCTCGAACGCGTCGAGCGTCTCAAACAGCGCGTCCTGATCCTGCTCGCAGAGCGTGTGGAAGTGCAGCCCCTCGATGCCGAAAAGGTCGTCCGGGCAAAATGCCGCGCGCGTGACGCCGAGCCGCGAGCCGGGCGCGCAGGGGTCGTAGATGCCATGGGACTGCGTCGAGTGCTCGGGGTTGACACGGATGCCGCAGCTCCGTCCCGCGGCCAGAGCGGCGTCCCGGTAGCGCCGCCACTCGGCAAACGAGTTGAAGACGACGTGGTCGCAGAGCGAGAGGATCTCGTCCATCTCGTCCGGGTCGTAGGCGGCGGAGAAGATGTGGTTTTCCCGTCCCATCTCCTCCGCACCGAGCCGCGCTTCGTACAGGCCGCTCGCCGTCGTACCGTCGAGATAGCGTCCGACAAGCGGGTAGAGCGCAAACATCGAAAACGCCTTCTGCGCAAGGAGGATCTTACAGCCCGCGCTCTCCGCGACCTCCCGCAGGATGTGCAGATTCCGCTCGAGCTTTGCCTCGTCCACGACGTAGCAGGGCGTTTTCACGCCCGGAAACGCTTTTTCCATCGCGTCAGTCGACCAGCACGGGGTGGAAGTCCTCCTCCCACGGCAGTCCCCAGCGGTTTAAGGCCTCCATAAAGGGGTCGGGGTCGAATTCCTCCATGTTCCAGACGCCGGGACGGTTCCAGACGCCGGTCATCACGAGCATCGCGCCGATCATCGCCGGAACGCCGGTCGTGTAGGAGATCGCCTGCGAGCCGACCTCGCGGTAGCACGCCTGATGGTCGCAGATGTTGTAGAGGTAATAGGTCTTGTCCTGCCCGTCCTTTTTGCCCTGGAAGATGCAGCCGATGTTCGTCTTGCCGACGGTGCGGGGGCCGAGCGACGCGGGGTCGGGGAGGACGGCCTTCAAAAACTGCAGCGGCACGATCTCGCGGCCTTCGTAGAGGATCGGCTTGATGGAGGTCATGCCGACGTCCTCGAGGCACTTCAGATGCGTCAGATAGCTCTGCCCGAAGGTCATGAAGAAGCGGATGCGGCGGATGCCGGGGATGTTTTGACCGAGGCTCTCGAGCTCCTCGTGGTGCAGCAGGTACATGTCCTTTTTGCCGACGCCCTTGAAGTCGTACTCACGCTTGATTTCCATCGGCTTCGTCTCGACCCATGCGCCGTTTTCCCAGTAGCTGCCGTTGGCGGACACCTCGCGGATGTTGATCTCCGGGTTGAAGTTCGTCGCGAACGGGTAGCCGTGGTCGCCGCCGTTGCAGTCGAGGATGTCGATATAGTTGATCTCGTCGAAGTGGTGCTTTAAGGCATAGGCGGAGAACACGCCGGTGACGCCGGGGTCGAAGCCGCTGCCGAGCAGCGCGCAGATGCCCGCGTCACGGAAGCGCTCGCGGTACGCCCACTGCCATTTGTACTCGAATTTTGCGGTGTCGACCGGCTCGTAGTTCGCGGTGTCGACGTAATGGGTCTTTGTCGCGAGGCAGGCGTCCATGATCGTCAGATCCTGATAGGGAAGCGCGAGATTCAGGACGACATCGGGGCGGAAGCGCTCGATGAGGGCGACGAGCTGCGGCACGCTGTCGGCGTCGACCTGCGCGGTGTGGATCTTCGTCGCGGTCGTGGGCTGGAGCTTCTCCTTCAGCGCGTCGCACTTGGATTTCGTGCGGCTCGCGATCAGGATCTCCTCAAAGACGGCGCTGTTCTGGCAGCATTTGTGGATGGCGACGGACGCAACGCCGCCGCAGCCGATGATCATGCACTTTCCCATGTTCAGTCTCCTTTTTTCGATACTTGCAGCAGGATTTCCCGCGTGATTTTGCAGGCAAGCGCCGTCGATGCGCCGCTTGCGTCATAGTGGGGGGCGAGCTCGACGATGTCGCAGCCGACGACGTCGAGACGGGACAGCCGGCCGATCGCGTCGAGCAGCTCGCGCGACGTGACCCCTCCCGCTTCGGGCGTGCCGGTGCCGGGGAAGAACGCGGGGTCGAGGACGTCGAGATCGAGCGTAAAATAGACGGGCACGCCGGTAAGAGAGGCGGCGGTGCGGGCAAAATCCTCGAGCGAGAACGGGTGGAAGTCCGTATGCGCGTGCGCGAACTCAAATTCGTGCCGTTCGCCGCTGCGGATGCCGAACTGATGGATGCGCCCGTCGCCGACGAGGTCCCAGAGCCGGCGGATGACGCCCGCGTGGGTCAGCGATTCGCCGAGATATTCTTCGCGCAGGTCGGTATGCGCGTCGAAATGGATGATATGCAGGTCCGGGAAGCATTCGAGCACGGCCGCCGCCGCGCCGAGCGTGACGAGGTGCTCGCCGCCGAGCATGACGGGGAGCTTGCCGTCCTCGAGCAGCCGCGCGGTGTAGTCCTGCGTCAGGTCGAGCACGCGCTGCGGGTTGCCGAAGGGCAGCTCGAGGTCGCCGCCGTCGAAAACGGCGATCTCCGTCAGGTCGCGCCCGGAGTAGGGGGAGTAGGTCTCGATGCCGAAGCTCTCGCTGCGGATGGCGGACGGCCCGAAGCGCGTGCCGGGGCGGTAGGAGGTCGTGCCGTCGAACGGAACGCCGAACAGCGCGATCTCGGCGTCCGCGTATTCGCTGTCGCAGCCGAGGAAGGTCTGAATGTTCTTATTCATTGTCTGCTAGCATGTCCTCCACATATTTTGGCAGATAGAACGCGCCGCGGTGCAGGTGCGGCGTGTAATATTTCGTCCGGATGCCGAGCGCTTCCCAGAGCGCGGGCTGGAAATCGCGCAGCGGATGCAGCCCCTTCGACGCAAAGCCGAACAGCCAGTGCCCGGAGGGGTAGGTCGGGATATGTGCCTGATAGACGCGCGCGAGGGGGAAGGTCTGCGCGATGCGGCGGTGCGTGCGCTGCATCGTCTGCGCGTCGGCCGCGTAGAAGGGGCTTTCGTGCTGGTTGACCATAATCCCGTGTTCGGTCAGCGCGTGGAGGCAGCTGCCGTAGAATTCCTTCGTGAACAGCACCTCTCCGGGGCCCGTCGGGTCGGTCGAGTCGACGATGATGAGATCGTAGCGGTTGTCGACGCGCCGGACGTGGCGGATGCCGTCGCCGATGAGGACGCGCACCTTCGGATTGTCAAACCCGCAGGCGGTCTGCGGCAGGAACTCGCGGCAGACCTCGATGACGCGCCGGTCGATCTCGACGAGGTCGATTTCCTCGACGGAGTCGTACTTCGCAAGCTCCCGCAGCACGCCGCCGTCGCCCGCGCCGATCACGAGCACGCGGCGGATGTCGGGGTTGACCGCCATCGGGATGTGGGTGATCATCTCGTGATAGATGAATTCGTCGCGCTCGGTCAGCATCATCACGCCGTCGAGCGTGAGAAAACGGCCGAATTCGGGCGTTTCGTAGACGGCGATCCGCTGGTAGTCGCTCTTTTCGCTGTGAAGCTGGCGCGTGACGCGGATGGAGAAGCGCACGTTTTCGGTATGATATTCGCTGTACCACAGATCGTCCATTTTACTCCCGGCTTCCTTTCCAGACGTTGAGGCGGCTCGAGTCCATGCACTCCGGCCCCGTGATGACGCAGCCCTTTTCGCGGGCGTAGCGGATATAGCGGATGATCTGCCCGGTCACGCGCTCTCCCGGCGCGACGATCGGGATGCCGGGCGGGTAGCACATGACAAATTCGCACGAGACGCGGTCCTCGCATTCCTCGAGCGGGAGGCTCGTTTTTTCGGCGTAGAACGCCTCCTGCGGCGACAGCTCGACGCAGGGCGCGATATATTCGCTTTCGAGCATCCCGACGCGCTCGCGCCGGTAAAGCCGCCGGATCTCGCCGAGCGCGCTGATGAGGCGCTCGATGTTCTTCGTCTTGTCGCCGACGGAGATGTAGGCGAGGATGTTGCCGAGGTCGCCGAACTCGATCTGGATGTCGTACTCGTCGCGCAGCAGGTCGTAGACCTCGATGCCGGCAAGCCCCAAGTCGAGCGTGTTGACGGAGAGCTTCGTTTCGTCGAAGTCGAAGATGCTGTCGCCGTTGACAAGCTCCCGGGAGTAGGCGTAGTAGTCGCCGATGGCGTTGATCTCCTCGCGCGCGTACTGCGCAAAGCGGCTGACCTTCGCAAAGATCTCGGGTCCGCGCAGCGCGAGATTGCGCCGCGAGAGGTCGAGGCTCGACAGCAGCAGGTACGAGCCGCTCGTCGTCTGCGTCAGATTGATGATCTGCCGGACATAGTCGGGGTTGACGCCGCCGCCGCAGAGCAGAAGCGAGCTCTGTGTCAGCGACCCGCCGGATTTGTGCATGCTCACGCTCGCCATATCCGCGCCCGCAGCCATCGCGGAGACGGGCATGTGCTCCCCGAAGTAGAAATGCGTCCCGTGCGCCTCGTCGGCGAGCACGCGCATCCCGCGGCTGTGGGCAAGGGAGACGATCGAGCGGATGTCGGAGCAGATGCCGTAATAGGTGGGGTTGTTGACGAGTACGGCCTTCGCGTCCGGATGGGCGTCGATCGCGGCGGCGACGTCGCGCACGGACATGCCGAGCGAGATGCCGAGGCGGCGGTCGGTCCGGGGGTTGACATAGACCGGCACCGCGCCGCAGAGCACGAGCGCGTTGATGACGCTCTGGTGGACGTTGCGGGGCAGGATGATGCGGTCGCCGCGCTTGACGGAGGACAGCACCATCGCCTGGACGCTGGAGGTCGTGCCGCCGACCATGAAGAAGGCGTGCGCCGCGCCGAACGCCTCGGCGGCGAGCGCTTCGGCCTCGCGGATGACGCCGGTCGGGTGGCAGAGGTTGTCGAGCGGCTTCATCGAGTTGACGTCGACGCTCATGCAGGCCTCGCCGAGGAAGGCGGTCAGCTCGGGGCTGCCGCGGCCGCGCTTATGGCCGGGCACGTCGAAGGGCACGATCCGGTTTTCGCGCAGCCGCAGCAGCGCTTCGTAAAGCGGCGCTTCGGATTGACGGTTCACGGGCAGATCCGCTCCTTTTTTCAGTAGATATTGACGCCGCTGAAGATCTCGATCATCTCGCGCCGGAGCGAATCGGTGATCGCAAGGCGGGTCTTCGGCGGAATTTCGTAGACGTCGGAGTTGAAGAGGTAATTCTGCAGCACGATGTCCTTGATGAGCATCCGGGTGTGGAAGATGTTCGACTGATAGACGTTGACGTCGACCGCGTCGTACTTTTCGAGCGTCGCGCGGTCGATATAGTCCTGGATCGACGTGATACGGTGGTCGATGAAGAGTTTTTTACCGCCGACGTCGCGCGTGAAGCCGCGGATGCGGTAGTCGAGGGTGATGATGTCGGAGTCGAAGCTGCCGAGGAGGAAGTCGAGGGTGGAAAGGGGCGTGATCTCGCCGCAGGTGGAGACGTCGATGTCGACGCGGAACGTGGCGATGGAGGTCTCGGGGTGGTATTCGGGGTAGGTATGCACCGTGACGTGGCTCTTGTCGAGGTGGGCGACGACGGTCTCGCCGCTGCGGTTTTTGATCATGCTCTCCTCGGCGACGAGGAAGGTGACGGAAGCGCCCTGCGGCTCGTAATCCTGCTTCGAGATATTCAGCACGGTCGCGCCGATCATGCGGGTCAGCTTCGTCAGGATGTCCGTCAGGCGGTCGGAATTGTACTGCTCGTTGATGTATTTGATGTAGTCCTGCTGCTCGCGGGGGGTCTTGGCGTAGCAGATGTCGTAGATATTGAAGCTTAAGGATTTCGTGAGGTTGTTGAAGCCGTAGAGCTTGAGCTTGTCTTCCATTTTCATCGTTCCTCCGCGCTGCAAAATAAAAAAGACGTACCGGAAAAGCTCGGTACGTCTTTTTGTAAAACGTCGTAATATATGCGCGGAGAAACCGCGCCCGACGCGGGGAAATGCCCCGGCGGACCGCAGGATTTCTTCGTATGCACGCAGTTTTCAGAGTCTATATAGCAAGAATTACTTTTACTACTCTTATTGACCGTTTTACAAGTGCGTACCTTCGAAAAGTACACTTCGGGCGTATGAACCCAACAGGCAATTGGAGTTGCCGGCTCATAAAAGTTCGGCGCAGGAATTGCCGCGCCATCAATAACATGGAGGTTCTCCATGGGTCGCGGCAGCGAAATCGCCGCCGCAATCGGCAGTTTGCTCTGACCGCGCGGGGAAGGCGGCCATGTAACTCTCGCCATTTTTGCAAGAAAAAGGGGTATAAAACGCTTCTTTCAGAGTATAGCACGCCGCAGGACGATTGTCAAGCGTTTTTTCGGCCGGAAATCCCGTTTTTTCGCGGTTTTTCGCGTTCCGGGCGAAAAAGAACGGCGCCGACCCCCGCATCGTCCGGACACGGGGGTTTTTGCGCCGTGAAAAACGCTTATTTTGCCGCGAGGAGCTTTATGAACAGGCCGCCCTGCACGGTGCGGTTCTGGAAGCCGATCTGCCGCGCGCAGAGGGTGTCGTACCAGTCCGTCATCGGCGTGCGGTTCGGGGTGTCGTTATAGTACTGCCACAGCCGCGCGATCATCGAGCGGAAGATGCAGGGGTCGTCCGCGAGCGTCGCCGCCCACACGAGCCAGTCGGACTTCGTATAGTCCGAGCGGTTGTCGAGCGGGACGCCGTAGGCGTTCTGCCGCCGTTCGACGTAGCTTCTGCACTCGGCGGCGAACATCCCCTCGGGGAAGATCTCCGTGCCGAGGAGACGGTCCCAGACGGCGTTGTACTTTAAGCTGAACGTGTCCGGCTGGTCGAACGCGAGGCGGTAGGTGCCGTCGCCGTTCGACGCGGTCGAGGCAAACCCCGCCGCCATGCCGCGGGCGATGCCGGTGTATTCGGTATAGCCCGCCTCGTCCCCGAGCGCACGGCACAGCAGCGCATAGGACGCGATGCCCATGATCGCCTTTAAGGAGAGGTTGCAGTTGTGCGCGAGATGCCCCGCGAAGTCGTCGGTGCAGAGCTGGGTGCCGGGGTCGGCGCCGTACTGCACGAGATAGCGCACCCACTGCGTATAGACCGGCATATGCGCACGGACGAAGTCGAGGTCGCCGTCCGCCTGCAGGCACGCCGCCGCCATGACGAGCATATTGCCGCATTCCTCGACGGGCATCTGCCATTTCAGCTCGGTGCCGTAGACCTGACCGTTGAGGAGCGGGTACTGTCCGGCGTCGTGGGGCGCAAAGTCGTACTGCCACGCGTCGGAGGCGGCAAAGCGGAAGATCGGGCGCATCATGCCGTGCACGAGCTCGGGGTTATAGCGCAGATACAGCGGAATGGAGGGGTAGCTGACGTCGACCGTCGCGGCGCAGCCGTTGGAGAAGCACTCCTTGGAGATGAAGAGCAGCTTCCCGTCGCGGTCGGCGACGAGCTTGTGCGCGGCGACGGTCTGGCGGTAGGCAAGCTCTAATAGCTCGGCATACTGCTCGCCGCCCGCGGCCTCGGCGTCGCGGCGCAGCTCCGCGTCAAAGGCGGCGCAGCGCTCGCGGATGGCGT
>JAEDGJ010000114.1 GCA_016297585.1 Clostridiaceae bacterium | reverse complement strand
ATTTTTTGCCTTAAAAAGAGGAGGCGTCCGAAAATGAGACTGCCGTTTACAAAGATGCAGGGCTGCGGCAACGACTATATCTATATCGACTGCTTTCAGGAAACCGTCGGGGATCCGGAAGCGCTGAGCCGGAAGCTCTCCGACCGGCATTTTTCCGTCGGCGGGGACGGTGTGGTGCTGATCTGCCCGTCCGAGCGCGCGGACGCGAAGATGCGGATGTTCAACGCCGACGGCTCCGAGGGCCGCATGTGCGGCAACGCCATCCGCTGCGTAGGGAAATATGTATACGACCACGGCTACTGCAAAAAGGAAATCATCACCGTCGACACGAAAAGCGGCATCAAGACGCTCGCGATGACCGTGCGGGACGGGAAGGCCGTCGCGGCGCGGGTGGACATGGGACGCGCAAGCTTTACACCGGCGGATATCCCGGTGCTCTGCGACGCGGACTGCCTGATCGACAGCCCGGTCGAGGTGCTGGGGAAGCCCTGGCGCGTGACCTGCGTATCGACGGGCACGCCGCACTGCGTCTGCTTTGTGGACGACCCCGCGTCGTTCCCGCTGGAGCAGGTCGGCCCCGCGTTCGAGCGGCACCCGATGTTCCCCGACCGCGTCAACGCGGAGTTTGCGAAGGTGCTGGACGAGCGGACGATCGAGATGCGCGTCTGGGAACGCGGCAGCGGCGAGACGCTGGCCTGCGGAACGGGCGCCTGCGCGACGGCAGCGGCGGCGATCGCGTGCGGCTACTGCAAAATGGATACGGATATCGAGCTGCGCCTGCGCGGCGGGACGCTGACGATCCGCGTGACGCCGGAGACGGTTTACATGACGGGACCCGCCGAGGTCGCCTTTGAAGGCTTTGTGGAGGTATAAACGATGATTCGAACCGGATTTCAGAACATTCAGGAGAGTTATCTCTTTTCGGAGATCGGCGCGCGGGTGCGGGCGTTTCAGGCGGCGCATCCGGAGCGGGAGATCGTGCGCATGGGCATCGGCGACGTCACGCGTCCGCTGCCGAAGGCGGTGACAGCGGCGATGGAGAAGGCGTCGCGCGAGATGGGGGACGCCGCGACGTTCCGCGGCTACGGAGACGAGCAGGGATACGCCTTCCTGCGCGAGGCGGTCGCGGGATATTACGCGGACAAGGGCGTGCGCGTGGACCCGGACGAGATCTTCATCAGCGACGGCGCGAAAAGCGACCTCGGAAACGTGCTCGACCTGTTTTCGGACGACTGCACGGTGCTGATCCCGAATCCGACCTATCCCGTATACGTCGATACGAACGTGATGGCGGGGCGAAAGATCCTCTTTTACGAGGGCAGCGGTGAAAACGGCTTTACGCCGCTGCCGGACGAGTCCGTCCACGCGGACATCATCTACATCTGCTCCCCGAACAACCCCACGGGCGCGGTCTATACGCGCGAGGCGCTCGAACGCTGGGTCGCCTACGCGAACCGCGAGGGCGCGGTCATCCTGTTCGACGCGGCGTACGAGGCGTTCGTCCGCGACCCCGCGCTGCCGTCGAGCATCCTCGGCATCCCCGGCGCGCGCACCTGCGCGATCGAGGTCTGTTCGCTCTCCAAAACCGCCGGCTTTACGGGGACGCGCTGCGGCTACACGGTCGTGCCGCAGGAGCTGACGCGCGACGGCTGCTCGCTGCGCCGGCTCTGGCTGCGGCGGCAGACGACGAAGTTCAACGGCGTCTCCTACATCGTGCAGCGCGGTGCGGAGGCGGTCTTTACGCCCGAAGGGCTGCGGGAATCGCGCGAAAACATCGCGTATTATCTCGAAAACGCCGCAATTTTCGGCGCGGCGCTGAAGAAAGCGGGATTTTCCTTCGTCGGCGGGGAAAATTCGCCGTATCTGTGGACCAAGTGCCCGGAGGGGTACAAGTCCTGGGAGTTTTTCGACTGGCTGCTTTCCGAGCGCGGCATCGTCGGCACGCCCGGCGCGGGCTTTGGCACCGCAGGCGAGGGCTGGTTCCGCTTTACCGCGTTCGCGGACAGAAAGAGCATCCTGCGCGCGGCAGAGCTGCTCGGGAAATAAGCCGAGCCCTTGTAAAAAACGCGCCCGTGTTCCGTAAGGGGAGGTTTTCCCCCACGGAACACGGGCGCGTCTGCTTTTTGCCGATCTGCCGGACGGAGGATGCCCGGGTTTTTACAACGTGCGGCGCAGGCCGGTAAAGGTGATCCCGGCGTCGCACAGTCCGCGGTAGCTTTTCAGCGACAGCACAAGGCGGTCATCGCCGGAAAAGGAGAGCGTGAGCACAAGCACCGTCGGCGTGGGCACGACGCGGGCGACGATGTTCAGGCGCCGGGTCGCGTCCCACCACGCATAGCTCTGCGTCAGATCCTTTAAGGCAGGCTCGATGGACCAGCGGTCGGCGAGCGTGGAGACGGCCTCCATCGGGCGGCCCATGCCGGAGGCGAGGGTGACGACCGCGCCGCCGCGGCAGGTGAGCGTGAGCAGGCAGACGCCGCCGGAAAACCGGATGCCGGCGGACCGGATATCCCCGCCGTCCCCGTCCGGGGCATCGTAGACCGCGCCATTAAGAAGCGAGGTCAGCGGCGAGAAATTCGAGGAGACGGTGGGCAGCATCAGCCCGTCGAGGGTCCGTGCAAGCCGCGCCTGCGCATCCGGATCCTCCGGCAGCGGCGCGTCGCACATGCCGTCCCAGATCGTCGAGAAAAACGCGTCGGCGACGTACTGCAGCACATGGCTGTCGTAGCCGGACTGCAGCACGCAGATGAGCTCGCGGTCGGGGCTGATGATGCACATCTGCCCGTGCGCGCCGCAGAAGCGGTAGGTGTTGTGCGTGCCGCGCCAGAATTGGTAGCAGTACCCCTGAGACCATTCCGCGCCGATGGAGGACTCGGTATCGATCTGCTTTGCCGTCGCGCGCGCAAACCAGCTCTCATCGAGAAGCCGCTGCCCGTTCCAGACGCCGCGCTGCAGATAAAACTGCCCGTAGATCGCCATTTCGCGCGCGGTCATGCGCATTCCGGTGTAGCCGGGCAGCGCGCCGTCCGGCGCACGCAGGGAGGACGGCGGCTCGATGCCGAGCGGGACAAAGAGACGGGGCGTCAGATACTCGATCGGGTCGGATCCGGTCAGGCGGGTAACAAGCTGCGAGAGCATATAGGTCGCGACGTTTGAGTAGCGGAAGGTCGTGCCCGGCTCGTCGAGGAAGGGCGTGCGGAAAAACGCCTCGGGAACGCCGCTGTCGATGTCCCGCAGCGTCATATGGACGCCGATGCCGTCCTGCCCGGTGGCCATCGACAGAAGATGGTGGATCTTCAGGCGCGAAAACTCCGGCGCGGGGCAGGGGGGCAGGGATTCGGAAAAGAAATCCGCGATGAGGTCGTCCGTGGAGAGAAGTCCCTCGCTGACGGCAAAGCCGACGGCGGCGGAGACGACGCTCTTGGAGACGGAAAAGAGGGAGTGGCGGGTATCCGCGCCGAAGGGGGCGAAATAGCCTTCCGCGACGCAGCGGCCGTGACGCAGCAGGAGGAAGGCGTGCGGCTCCTGATAGGGCTCGTTTTCGGCGAGACGCTCGAGGAAGCGGAGGATGTCCGCGCTGCGGATGCCGGCGGACTCGGGGGTGGCGGCGGGCAGAAAAGTCATACGGCGTAGCCTCCTGTAAATCGTTTATGGCGTTTTCCCTCAGTATAGCACGGATTGCGGGAAAAAACAATCCGCACTTTACAAAACGGCGGATATGCGGTATAATCGGACTATCAAAAGCTTCATGGAGGCGTACAATGAAAACAGCGTTGATCGGACTTGGGCGAATCGGCTGGGGATTCCATCTGCCGGAGCTTACAAAGCGCGAGGGGTTTGCCCCGGTGATCGTCGTGGACACCAGCGCGGACCGGCTGGCGGAGGCAAAGCAGACCTACGGCGTGGACGGCTACACGGATTTCGGCGAGATGCTCGAGCGGGAGAAGCCCGAGCTTGTCGTCATCGCGTCGCCGACGCATCTGCACCGGCAGCACGCGATGCAGGCGCTGCGCGCGGGCGCGGACGTCTTTCTCGATAAGCCGATGGCGGTGAATCTCGCGGAAGCGCGGGAAATTGCGGCCTGCGCGGAGGAATGCGGCAGGAAGCTGATGATCTATCAGCCGCACCGCGTGACGGCGGAAGCGGTTGTCGCCAAAAAAGTGCTGGAAAGCGGACTTCTGGGGCGCGTTTTCATGGTCAAGCGCGCAAATTCCAGCTATAACCGCCGCTCGGACTGGCAGGCGTTTACGAAATACGGCGGCGGCATGCTCAACAACTACGGCGCGCATTTCATCGATCAGATCCTCTACATCACCGGCGCGGAGGTCACGGACATCGTCTGCCACCGCAAGCGCGAGGTGTCCCTCGGCGACGCGGACGACGTCGTGAAGGTGCTGATGAACACGAGCGACAACGTGACCATCGACATCGACATCAGCCAGGCGGCGGCGTTCCCGATGACGCCGTGGCAGATCTTCGGCACGCTCGGCGCGGCGATGGTCGAGCAGACGCCGGAGGGTCCCGCTTTCACCGTGCGCTATCTCGTGCCGGACGAGCTGCCGCCGCTCGAGGCGTCGGACGAGCTGATCGCCAAAGGGCGCAAATACTCGCAGGACGCGTCGCTGCCGTGGCATACGCAGACGTTCCCCATCCGCCCCGAGGACGCCAAAAGCTTCTACGACGCCTGCTGGGCGTATTACGCGGAGGACAAAGCGCCGCTCGTTCCCGTTTCCGATACACTCCGCGTTATGGAGATCATCGAGCGCTGCCACCAGCTTACCCCCGGCGTGTAAATCGGCGATTCTGCATATTCTTTCATCGGAACGGTTCATTTTTGAGCGGTATGTGACAAACGGAGGACACTTGTCCTCCGTTTTTCGTCAGAATCCAGATTGTTTTTCCCCCTGTTTTCCTGTATGATATGAGCAACATATTTTTCCGCCCGCGCTTGGGATGCATACTGGCCGGCTGGAATGATTATGCGAAAGGGAGGATAATTATGAACGAAGAAAATGGCATGGTCACGGAAGCGAACTATGGAGACGCCCGAGCGCTGGAGTACTCCCGCCGCACGAATTTGCTGGAGCAGTTTGCCTATAAGTATTCCCTGCAGGATCGGGACGAGCCGAATCTGTACCGGCATCTGTTTGACTACAAGCACGTTCCGAAGATCGCGTTCAACCACCGCACGGTGCCGATGCAGACGCCGGCGGAGCTCTGGATCACGGATACGACGTTCCGCGACGGGCAGCAGGCGATGTCGCCCTTCACGGTCAAGCAGATCGTGCACCTGTACGACCTGATGCACAGGCTCGGCGGCCCGAGAGGCCTGATCCGCCAGTCGGAGTTCTTCGTCTATACGGAGAAGGACCGCCGCGCGATCGAGGAATGCCGCGCGCTGGGCTATGAGTTCCCGGAGATCACGAGCTGGATCCGCGCAAACGAGAAGGATTTCCAGATCATCAAGGATCTGCGGCTGTCCGAGACGGGCATCCTGCTTTCGTGCTCGGATTATCATATCTATAATAAGATGGGCCTGACGCGCAGCAAGGCGATGGACAAGTACTTAGGCATCGTCAAGAGCGTCATGGACCGCGGCATCCGTCCGCGCTGTCATTTCGAGGACATCACCCGCGCGGACTTCTACGGCTTTGTCGTACCGCTTGCCGAAGCGCTGCAGAAGCTGGGCGAGGAGTATAAGATGCCCGTCAAGATCCGCTGCTGCGATACGATGGGCTACGGCGTGCCGTATCCGGGCGTCGCGCTGCCGCGCAGCGTGCCGGGCATCGTCTACGGCATTATGCACTACGCGGGCGTGCCGTCGGGCATGATCGAGTGGCACGGGCACAACGACTTCTATAAGGTCGTCGCCAACGCCGCGACGGCGTGGCTCTACGGCAGCTCCAGCGTCAACTGCTCGCTGCTGGGTATCGGCGAGCGCACGGGCAACTGCCCGCTGGAGGCGATGGTGATCGAGTACGCGTCGCTGCGCGGGACGACGGACGGCATGGATCTGTCGGTCATCACCGAGATCGCGCGCTACTTCGAGGAGGAGATCGGCTACGAGATCCCGCCGCAGACGCCGTTTGTCGGGCGCAACTTCAACGTGACGCGCGCGGGCATCCACGCGGACGGCCTGTTAAAGGACGAGGAGATCTACAACATCTTCGATACCGCGGCGATCCTGAACCGCCCGGCGACCGTGGCCGTGGACGTCCACAGCGGACTCGCGGGCATTGCGCACTGGCTGAACACCTATTTCCGCATCCTCGGCACCGAAAACGCGATTTCCAAGCAGGATCCGCTGATTGCCGGCGTCAAGGAGATGGTCGACCGCGAATACGCGATGGGACGCAATACCGTCATGAGCGATCACGAGCTGCTTGAGATGGTGGAGAAGGTCAATCCGGAAATGTACAAAAAGCTGCACGAGCTGTACCATAAGGCATAAATCAGGAACAAAAACGGGTCTTTCGCCTGCAACTGCTGCGGCGAAAGGCCCGTTTTTCGTTTTCGCCGCGGCACGGCGCACACCGGGAGGGGAGAGCGCATAGTATGAGAGTGACCCGACACGGTAAAGGAGGCTGTTTTTGATCATGAAACAGGATAAACTGGAAGCGATGTTCCCGGGAGAGCCGCTGGAGAACCGGTGCCCGGCTGTCGGATACCAGCGCGTTGCCGTCTGTGCCGCCGTCACGGTGACGCCTTTCGCGCGGCTCGGCGCCGTCACGACCGTTTCCTGCGGCGAACCGGTGATCTGCGCGCGTACATGTGACTGCCCGGGCGTGGAGAACGGCTCGTGCTGCTTTACGATCCGGCAGGAGCTGTGCATCGAGGTGCCGGTCATCTTCGGCGCCGAGGTCGCGCTTTCCGACCCCAGCAGCACATGTATTTCGGCGAGCGGCGAGGACTGCACGGACTGTGACTGCGGCTGCGCGGCGCAGGAGGAACCCTTTCGCGAGAGCTGAAGCGGACGCGTCCGATGAAAGCGAGCCGCCGCCGGAGGAAAATGACCCGTTTTCCGGGGATGCGCCCGAAAACGCGGAGCCGGAGGACGGGGAAATTGTCAGGAGGCGGTTATTATCCGGCGATACAGCGAAATCTGCACACAACGAGCCGACTACAGCGGAGAACCCGGAGACAGAAGACTCCCCTTTGTCTTCACCGTTGACGAGGAGCACTCCGACTGGTTTCCCGCACCCGGAAACCCCCAGCGTTTTGGTTACCGGGTCGAGGGTGTCGGCAGCGGGGGCAGTACGGAGGCCGATCTATCGCACTGGGTACTGGGTATTTGCGAAACCATCACCGAAGACGACCTGAGAGACGTGACCGTCGTCATCGACGGCCGGGAACAGACGGTGGAGCTCGGCGAAAACGTCGAGATCGTGACGGATCCGACGACGGGCTGCCGGGGACTGAAGTTTGATTTCGGGCTTGACAAAGAAGACGGCGAGATGCGGGTGGCATTCGCGCTCACGGACGTCTATCCGATCGGCCCGGCGGCGGTCTGCATCAAGGGCGGACAGCAGGTGCTCACGGGCAAAACGATCTGCGGACCGGTATGCCCGCGGGAATGCGGGAGCTGCCGGGATGCGGAGGGACACCAGAGCGTGGAGGTCTGCGTGCCGGTGACCGTCACCGTGACGGCGGAGGCAGGCGAGCCGGAGGTGTTCTGCTGCGGTGAGGCGGCGTCCTTCCCGGGCGAATGCCCCGGGGACGCGACCCCGAGCTGCACGTTCCATGTGACGCAGCGGCTGTGCGTCGCGGTGCCGCTGACGTTTGACGTGGACGCGGAGGCCGGAGATACGAAGGTGCGCTGCGTCGGAAGCTGCATGGAAGACTGAAGGGAAAAAATTGCCGTCTGTCTTGACAGGCGGCAATTTTTATGCTATCTTAGGAATAACGGACGCGTGCCGGACGGGAAAGCTTTGGGGCGGCACCCATCACAAAAAACGGCGGTTTTCCTGACTTTTTCCCGGCGCGGCGGTCTGTCGAATACGTTTGGGGGAGGCACCCATCA
>JAEDGJ010000005.1 GCA_016297585.1 Clostridiaceae bacterium | reverse complement strand
TCGATCAGGGATTCGCCGACGATCATCGAGTCCATATTGACGGCGTTGGTGTCGTTGCTGATGGTCGAACCGGCCAGCAGCATCTGACGGAGCAGGATCTGCACCGGGTATTTCGCGGGATCGCTGAGGTAGATGAACGGGGTCATGTACGCGTTCCACTGACCGACCGCATAGAACAGGGCGATCGTCGTCAGGATCGCGGTGGACAGCGGCATGACGATGTACCACAGCACGCCGAAATCGTCCAGTCCGTCGATCTTGCCGGCGTCCTCCAGATCCTTCGGCAGGTTCTGGAAGAAGGACTTCATGACGATGATGTTATAGGCGCTGCAGCAGCCCATCAGGACGATGACCCAGGTCGTGTTGATGAGGTTATACATCTTCATCGTGAGGTAAGTCGGGATCATGCCGCCGCCGAAGAACATCGTGATGACGATCATCGTCATGAACACCTTATAGCCCCAGAGCCGCTTGGTCTTGCTGAGCGCGTAGGCGCCGGCAGTCGTGACAAACATCGCGACGAGCGTGTGCAGGATGACGTATTTCAGCGTGTTCAGATACGCGGGTCCGAGTCCCGACTGCGCCCAGATCAGCTTATAGGAGCTTAAATCCAGTCCCTTGGGATAAAACGTGACGTTGCCCGTTAAGACCGCGTTTTTCTCCGAAAGCGAGACCGCGAGGATATGCAGCATCGGGTAGATGATTATCAGCGCAAACAGAAAAATAAACAGGTATTTGAAGACCGTGAATACGGTAACCTTTCTATCGCCGACCATTTCGCAATACTCCTTTCATTACCAGAGGCTGGAATCGGTGAGCTTTCTGGAGCCGTAGTTGGCCACGACCAGGAAGACCAGATTGATCACCGAATTGAACAGGCCGACGGCAGTCGCATAGCTGAACTGTCCGCCCGCGAGACCCTGGCGGTAGGTGTAGGTCGAGATGACATCCGCCACGGAAAGCGTCGCGGTCGTCGTCATCAGATACGCCTTCTCAAAGCCGACGGACAGCAGGCTGCCGGTACGGAGAATAAAGAGCGTCACGATGGTGGGCGTGATGCAGGGGATCGTGATGTAAATCGTCTGCTTGAACTTGTTGGCGCCGTCGATGACAGCCGCCTCGTAGAGCTCCTGACTGATGTTGGAGAGCGCCGCGTAATAGATGATGGCGCCCCATCCGGTGCCCTGCCACATACCGGACAGCACATACAGCCTCCGGAAATACGCCGCGTAGGAGAACATGTCGATGCGCTCGAAGCCGAACAGCGCGAGGACATTCATGATCATGCCGTTCGTCGGGTTAAGGAAGCTCTTCAGCATACCGACGATAACGACGGTGGAGATAAAGTGCGGCATATAGGTGACGGTCTGGAACGCCTTTTTCAGACGCTCCTGCCGGATCTCGTTGACGATCAGCGCGAAAATGATCGTGAACGGGAACGCGAAAATGAGGTCGTAGAAGCTTAAAAGGAAGGTGTTGCGGATCAGCTTCCAGGAGTTCGGATCGGTAAAGAAGCGGATGAAATGCTTCATGCCCACCCACTGGCTGCCGGACACGCCCTTGAAGGGCTTATAATCCATGAACGCGATCGAAATGCCCCACAGGGGGAAGTATGCGAACATGATGTAGTAGATCAGGCAGGGCAGGAACAGAATCAATAGCTGATAGCTGTCCCGGAATTTGTACACGCTTTCCTGCCACGGCGTCCGCAGATGCGCAGGAACGTATTTTCTTGCCTGTGTTCTTTCCGCTGGTGCTTGTCTTTTCATTTTCTCTCCTCCGTTAATGGGACTCTTTGTATCGAAAAATCCAAAACTACGGATTTTGCTCAGAGAAAGAAAAAAGCACACGCTTTTTCCATCTAAACGAGAATCCAGTTTTCCCTCCCGATTTCGGGCGGTTTTTTGATTTTCATCGCTTGGAGGCCCCGGAAAAAGGTGTGCTTTTTACAACAACATGCGTCGGAAACGGAAAATAACTCTTTGAAGCTTTTTTATTATAGCACATAAAAAATCGGATGTCAACCCCGGTTTATTTTGTGCGAAAAACAAATCACCTTTCAAAATATTTTTTATTCTATCAGCTTTTTTCCGTTACATTTGTTATCCACCGGTCGCCGCGCAGCCGGAAGAAGGCGATGGGCACCTTCACGATCTGGTCGATGCGCGTAAAGAACACGACAATCGCGGCGGGAACGTGCCAGACGAAGGCACCGAGCGCGGAAAGGGGAAGCACCAGCCCGAATCCGCAGATCAGATTGGTGCGGAGGACAAATTTGACGTCGCCGGAGCCGCGGTTGATGCCCTGGAAGCAGCCGGCCGCATATCCCGTGCCCCAGACGGTCAGCGCGCCGTAGAACAGGAACTCGCGGGCGGCGGCGCGCGTCGACTCGGAAACGTTATAGAAGCCGACGACCACGTCGCGCAGCAGAAGCGTCAGCACGGCGGCGGCAATGCCGGAAAGGAAGAACAGGATCTGCATCGTTTCGGCATAGGCCCGCGTCTTTTCGTACTCGCGCGCGCCGACCGTCTTGCCGATCAGCACGCCGGACGCCGCGGCAAGTCCGCGCATGAACATCATCACGAGGTCGAGCACGACGTCGGAAATGCTGTTTGCGGCGACGGCGTCGGTGCCGAGACGGCCGATGATGACGCCCTTCAGAAGCCCGACAAATCCCCAGCTCACGTCCGCCGCCACCAGCGGCAGCCCGTAGCGCAGATACCGCCCCCACATCTCGCGGGAGCCGATCAGAAGATCGCGAAGCTTCAGACACAGCCGCTTTTCCCGGAAAACGATGAATCCGACGACGATCGCCAGCTCGACGGCGCGCGCGAAGATCGTCGCATACGCCGCGCCCGCCGTGCCGAGCGCCGGAAAGCCGAGACGCCCGAAGATCAGGACATAGTTTGCGCCGATGTTTGCAAACAGCGAAACCGTACTGACGGCGATGGAGACCTTCACGATCTCGACGCAGCGGAGCATAACGATGAAGTTCTCCGTCACGGCATAGAGCAGATACGACCATGCGACAAGCCGCAGATAGGGGATGCCCGCTTCGATCAGCACCTCGCTGTCCGTCAGCACCGCGAGCGCGGCGTGCGGAAAAAAGTGGGCAAAAACGAAGAAAGCGAGAGAAACCGCAAGACTTACCTGAAAACCGATCGCAAAAACAGCCTTGATACGGGGCAGGTCTTTTTTGCCCCAGTACTGGCTGATGAGCACCGCGGTACCGGCGGAAACGCCCTTGATGAACATCATCATGAACGTCGCGATGCGGTTTGCCTGCGACACCGCGCCAAGCGCCGCCTCGCCGAGCGAACCGACCATGACGTTGTCGGCCATATTGACCGCAAACGAGATCAGCTGCTGCAGGGCGGCGGGGATGGCGAGCGTCAGCAGGGAGACATAGAACCGCCGGTCACGCAGGAAGGTCACGCGGAGATCTGCGCGCCGAAGAGACGTTCCTCAAGCGCCGCGCAGAGATAGTGGTAAATCGGCAGGTGGTATTCCTGAATGCGGTACGTTTCGGAGGAGGGCGCATGGATGACGGCGTCGCAGAGGCCGTCCGCGGCACAGCGGCGCTCTCCGACGAGCGCGACCGTGGAAAGCCCGGAAAGGCGGGCAATTTTCCACGCGTTGACGACATTTTCGGAATTTCCGGACGTGGAAAGCCCGATCAGCACATCGCCGGGACGTCCGTAGGCACGGGTGAGCTGGGCGTAGACGAGCGCCGGATCGACGTCGTTGTTGAACGCGGACACGACGGCGCACTGGCTCGGCAGGGAAATGGCGCGGATGCCTTTCTGCAGCGGAGCCGCCCACCCGGGCAGCGCGGGATCGGGACGCTTCTGCAGAAAGCCCTTCATCAGCTCACCGACGATGTGCTCACAGTCGGCGGCACTCCCGCCGTTGCCGCAGAGCAGGATCAGCCCGTCGGCACGGGCAGCCGCCGTTAAAAGCTCCAGCGCCTTCGAGATGTCGCCGAGACAGGCCTCGAGCGCGGGGAAGGATTGCAGGAGCGCAATCAGTTTGGAATCCATCGCCTTAAAACCTCACAATCTGTCCGGCAGGGACCTTCACCGGCACACCGTCAGCCGTCACCCAGACATCGATGGCCGAGAGATTCTGCACCATCGTCCGATCCACGGAGAAGCGAAGGGCCCGCAGCGCCGTCACATAGTCGTAGATCTCAATGTTGGTTGCGTACCAGGTCTCCGGATCCCCCGCCGCGCGCTTCGCGAACTCCTCGATCAGGCTCCAGTTATCGCTGCGGTCAAATTCGTAGGAATGGCCCCAGATGAAGAAGCAGGAGAGGTTCCAGTACGGCGATTTCCGGAAGGCGTCGAGCAGCTCGTCAAGCGGCCCCGTATGGTGGCAGGTGGGGTGCCACGCGAGAAAATCGTCGGGAAGCGCAAAGGCGTTCGTCGCCCGGACGGTACGGGAGCAGACGATGCCGCAGGTGCGCAGAACGGACAGCACCCGCTCGTCGTAGTCGCCGAACGGATAGCTCATGCCGCGGACGGGATAGCCCGCGGCGGCTTCCAGCGTCCGGCGGTCCTCCATGACCTCCCACAGAATGCCCTCATCCGGCATCATGGAAAGCCACGGATGCGTGACGGTATGCACGGAAACCTCATGGTTGCGGAACACCTCCGGCAGCTCCTCCTTTGTCAGATGGTTACCGTCGCCGAGCAGACCGGAATTGAGATGAAAGGACGCGCGCAGGCCGTTTTCGTCGAAGATCTTTGCAAGTCTCCGGTCAAAAATCATGCCGTCGTCATAGCTGAAGGTCATCGCGCGGCGCTTTCCCTCGGGGTAGCTGTTGCACAAAATTCTCATGGGATATTCTCCTTTTCATAACATATTAACTTGCGAAATTGTCGGATCTATGGTATAGTATAACATACCCGCCGTGGATTGCAAGTGTATCATGACAAAGAAAAAGGGGGACGCGGGACATATGGCAGGAAACATCTGGTTTAATGTCGTCGACATTACGGGAGGCTTTTGGGAAAAAATCCAGAGGCGCAACCGGGAAGTGACCATTCACAGCGTATACGACCGTTTTGCGGAAACAGGGCGCATCGGCGCATTTGACTTCGACTGGACGGAGGGCAAGCCGAACCGTCCGCACGTCTTCTGGGATTCCGACGTCGCCAAATGGATGGAAGCGGCGGCATACATCCTCAGAAAGAACCCTGATCCGGCGCTTCAGGCGCAGGTGGAGGCTCTGATCGACCGCATCGAGGCACATCAGGCGCCGGACGGTTATTTCAATATCTATTTTCAGGTCGTGGAGCCGGAAAAGCGGTTTACCGACCGCAACTGCCACGAGCTGTACTGCGCGGGACACCTGATCGAGGCCGCCGTCGCCTGGGCGGACACCACCGGGGACGAGCGCTTCCTGAACTGTATGCGGCGGTACGCGGATTACATCGAAAAAGTCTTCGTCTGCGACAAAAGCGCCGCTTTTTCGTCTCCCGGACACGAGGAAATCGAGCTGGCGCTCGTCAAGCTCTGGCTGAAGACGGGGGAGAAGCGGTACCTCTCGCTCGCGGAGTTTTTCCTGAACGAACGCGGCAAAGCGGCGCAGAATTCCGCCGGTCCCGGCTCATGGCTGGACGGGTCGCGCAATATTCAGGATCATTTGCCCGTGCGCGAGCAGGAGGAAGCCGTCGGACACGCGGTGCGCGCGATGTACCTGTACTGCGCGATGGCGGACATCGCCAGCATCACCGGAGACAGCGCGCTGCGCGATGCCTGCCGGAAGCTCTGGGAAAACGCCGTCGGCCGCCGTATGTACATTACGGGCGGCATCGGGCAGACCCGCGTCGGCGAAGCCTTCACGATCGACTACGATCTGCCGAACAAAACCGCCTATACCGAAACCTGCGCCGCGATCGGACTCGCGTTTTTTACCGCCCGCATGAACGAGCTTTTCCCGGACGGCAAGTACGGCGACGTCATCGAACGCATCCTATATAACGGCTTCCTGTCGTCCACCAATCTGCGCGGCGACGCGTTCTTCTATGAAAATCCGCTCGAAATTGACCTCGCGAGCTTCCGCGCGATGGATGTGACCTCGTCGAATCCGAGCCACCCCATCGCCGAGCGCGTCCGGGTCTTCTCCTGCTCCTGCTGCCCGCCCAATATCACGCGCTTTGTCGCGGAGCTCGGCGACTTCCTCTATACGACGGACGAGACCACGGTCTATGTCAACCAGTATATGGACAGCACCGCCTCCTTCGACGGCGTCACGATCACGCAGGAGACAAATTATCCGCACGACGGCCGCGTCGCGTTCAAGGTCAACGGCATGAACGGCAGGACGCTGGCGCTGCGGCTTCCCGGCTGGTGCGAGAGCTTTACGCTGACCGCCGGCGGACAGCCCGTCCCCGTGCAGCCGGAAAAAGGGTTCCTGCGCATTCCCGTAGCGGACAGCGCGGAGATCGTCCTCACGATGGAGATGCCGCTCGTCCTCGTATCGGCCAATCCCGCGGTGCACGAGGACGCCGGACGCGTCGCGGTGACGCGTGGCCCGATCGTCTATTGTCTCGAAGCCGTCGATAACGGCGAAAATCTGCGGGACATCGCGCTGACCTACGGCGCGCCGGCCAATCTCTCGTTTGATCCGGACATCGGCGCGTATGCCGTCGAAACCGCCGGCACAAGAAGCGCGCCGGTACCGGAGGGCGCGCTGTACGCTCCGTACCGCGCCGGGCGGGTGCCAGTAAAGCTCCGCTTTATCCCTTATTATGCGTTTGCCAACCGGGGAGCCTGCGATATGCTCGTCTGGGTGGATATAAAGTAAAAAGCTGGAGGATACACAATATGCACGGTTCTGCGTATATCGACCGCGTCAGCGAGGTCATGCACAAGGCATGGGATTCGCAGACGGATACCCTGATGAAGGTTGCGGACAAGATGAGCGAGACCATCGCGCGCAAGGCCAACGTCTACGTCTTCGGCTGCTCCCATGCGGGGATCCTCGCGGAAGAGGTCTTCTACCGCACGGGCGGTCTTGCCATTCTGAACCCGATTTTCTTCCCCGGTCTCACGCTCAGCACCCGTCCCGTCACGATGACGTCGCAGCTTGAGCGTCTGCCCGGCCTCGGCCGCATCATCGTCGACGAAAACAAGCTCAAAAAGGGCGACATGCTGATCGTTCACTCCGTTTCCGGCCGCAACACCGTGCCGGTGGAAATGACGGAAGAAGCGAAAAAGCGCGGCGTTTTCACCGTCGCTATCACGTCGGTCGCGTATTCGTCGGTCGTCACCTCCCGCGCGCCGGACGGCAAGCGCCTCTTTGAGGTCGCGGATCTCGTGATCGACAACTGCGGCATTCCGGGCGACGCGGCGATGCGGATCCCGGGTCTGCCGGAGGCGATCGGTCCGACGTCGACGGCGGTCGGCGCGGCGCTCGTCAACGGTCTCGTCATCGAAACCGTGGAGCGCCTGATCGAGCGCGGCATCGTCCCGCCGGTCTTCATGTCCGCCAATCTCGACGCCGGCGGCGCGCACAACGCAAAAATGTTCGAGGAGTACGCCGACAACATCTTTTATATGTAAGACCGGCCAAAAAGGGGACGCGTTATGGGAAAGTACCATGTTTCCGTAGACAGCGGCGGTTCCAAAATCAAAGCGGTGCTGTACGACGGCGATTTCCGGCTGATTTCCCGCGCGGTCACAGGCAGTGTGCGCCGGAACTCCACCCCCGCCGAGCTGTGCGACCGGAATCTCGCCGACTTAATGGCGCAGCTCTTCGGCGGGCATGACGAGATCCGCGACATCGCGGAGATCCACGGCTCGGTGGACGGAGAGATCATCGACGCCATTGCCGCGCGAGGCTCCGTCGGCTCCGTCGCCGGGGAAGGCGAGGGCAAGATCGGTCTTGCCGCCGCCGGCATCGACGGGGAGGGGCTCTTATGCCTGTCCGGCACCGGCGCGACGATGTTCTATCTCGACCCCGCGGGGCACCGCAGCGACGGCATGGGCGGCTACGGCGCCGTCGTCTTTGACGAGGGCTCCGGCTATCACATCGGCAGACTCGCGTGCGCGGAGGCGATCCGGTACGACGAAGGACGCGGAAAGCCGACGCTGCTGTGCGGACTGATCGCCGAGCACTTCGGCATGGCGGACAACTTCCGTCTGGCGGTCTTCAAGGGCGTCTACGGCGATCCCGGACGTTCCCCTGTGGCGGCGGTGGCGGGACTTGCGCCGGTGGTCAGCCGCGCGGCGTACCTCGGCGACGAAACGGCGATGGCGATCCTGCGGCAGGCGGGACATGCGCTCGGCGACCAGATGAACGCGCTGATCCGGCGCTGCGGCTGCGGTGAAACCGTGCCGATGACGGTTTCCGGCGGCACCTATCGCGGACACATCGCGCTTTTTGACAGCCTTTGCGAGACGATCCGGACGGAAAATCCCCGCAGGCCGATCGTCCGGCCGCTTTTCGAGCCGGTCGCCGGCGGCGTGATCGCGGACTGGTTTGCGCAGGGCCGCCCACTCGACGACGCGGCGCGGTCTTTTCTGCTGCAGGAATACCGGGACTATATTTTTACGATTGGAGTGAATCCATCATGTTGATCGACACCTATTTTAACACCGTGGACGGCCTTTTTGACAAGCTCAAGACGACGCAGAAGGACGCCTGCATTGCCGCGGGACACGCGATGGCGGAAGCGATCGCGAAGGGAAACGCGGTGCATGTCTTTGACACCGGTCACATCGTCGACGCGGAGCTCATCTACCGCGGCGGCGGTCTGCTCGCGCTGAAGAGCTTCAAGTACCATCTGCACGTGGACGACGCCGTCCGCAAGCGCGACCGTTCGGGTGTGGACACCTCGATGGAAGGGCTCGCGAAATACGCGCTGCGCGCCTCGAACGCGCTGCCGGGCGACGTCATGTTCATCGGCTCCGTCTCCGGCAAGACCGTGAACGTCATCGATCTTGCGCTGGCGGCGAAGGAATTCGGTCTGACGGTCATCGCCGTGACCTCCGTTGCGTATTCGTCCAGCGTCAAGAGCCTGCACAGCTCCGGCAAGCGCCTGTTTGAGTGCGCGGACATCGTGCTCGACAACTGCGCGCCGGTCGCGGAAGGCATGATTCCGGTCGAAGGCATCGAAGCGCCGTTCGCGGCGGCGTCCGGTCTCGCGGCGGCGTTCCTGCTGTGGAGCTCCTGCGCGGAGGCGATCGACGAGCTGCTCGCGCGCGGCATTACGCCGAGCGTCCTAAAGAGCGCGAATTTCGAGGACGGCCCGGAATACAACAAAAAACTCGCGGAATATTACGAGAAAACCGGCTATTAAGTACTTTTCGCGCGGGAACCGAAAAACCGGCTCCCGCGCGATCTTTGTAAAACCCGCCGCATCCGATATATTGAACTGGAGGCTCGCTTTATGTCCGAACCCATGACCGCACAGGAGCTTGCACAAAAAGCCTTTGACCCGGAATGGTTCCGGCTGCTGCCGGCGGAGGCCATCCGCCACAAGTATTTCACCGACCAGCCCGAATACGCCGCGACCTGGGATCTGTACGTCACCCGGGAAGGCCGGATCTTCTTTCCCCTCTGCGCCGAGCTGTACTATCCCATGATGACCCGCCTGTATGAATACCTGCCCGAAGAAGACCGCTTCCGGCTGCATTTCCGGCTGGAGGACGTGACCATTCAGCAGGAGCGGGCGATCCGCGCGAGCAAGATCCACACCAGCATCACCGAAATCAACGACGGCCGCCTCATCATGACGACCCACACGACCGCCCGCTCGCCCGAGCACCCCGACTGGATGCCCTTTGCCTACTACGGGCACCCCTGGGAGGGCTATCAGGGCTCCCACATCCTGATCTACGACTACCGCGCGGGAAAGGTGGAGGATCGGGGCATTCCCGTACCCTTTGAGAGCATCTACGGCGCAAAATATGACGCGTCCCACAACTGCCTGTACTTTACGGGCTATCTGCGCGGCCATCTCTACCGCTACGATCTGGACGACAACCGCGTCACCGACTACGGCAAGATCACCGAATTCGGCTCCTTCCGCATCGCCGAAGGCCCCGACGGCAATTTCTATTCGAGCTCCCGCAGCGGCGACTTTTTCCGCATCAACCTGAAAACGCAGCAGATCGAGTCCCTCGGCATCGAGCTGCCGGACAACAACGGCATCCACTCCCGCTACCACCGCATCATCTCGTACTCCGCCTGCGCGCGGGGAAAGCTCTATCTCCAGCCCACCTTTTCCACCGGCCTGTGGGAATACGACCCCGCCGCCAATACGCTGCGCCAGGTCGGGGATTTCCGCCCGAAAATCGGCAGCTATCTGCCGCGCGAAGGGCTCGACAGCTATTCGCAGTGGGTCTTCGGCATGGCGATGGACGACGAGGAGTGCCTGTGGTACGGCTACTCCCTCGGCGGGCTGCATCTCGTGCGCTGGGATTTCCTGCACGGCGGGGAGCCGGAGAACATGGGACTCATCGGCAGCCCCGGGCGCGGCATCACCATCGCCCCGGAGCTGCTGTATCGGGACGGGAAGCTCTACGTCGGCGACACGAACCATCTTTTAGACGGTCCCGGCGCGGCGGTGATCGACCTCGAACGGCTCAAAGCCGCCCGCGCCGCGGGACGGCAGGGGGCGATCTGCGCCGACGCCCTGCTGTATAAGGAGATCGCGCAGAGCGTCGATCGGGAGGACTTTGCCTTCCGTCCCGCTCCCGGCTTTACCCCCGCGCCGATGGCATCGTTCTATCCCGGCGGCGGGCTCGAGCGGGACATTCAGCGCTGCCTCGATCAGGAAAAATCGGTGGAGCAGTATTCCGTCCTGCCGGTGGGGAACCGGTTTGACTTTCAGGCAAAACAGCTCGACGGCATCCTGCTGTGGCGCGAGCTTTCGACGGAGCTGTCGCAGGTGCGCCGCCTGCGCTGGCAGGATGACCGCACGCTGATCGCGCAGACGGGGCCGGAGCCCGGCGAAATGGGGCCGGATGCCGGGCGGGAGCTCGTGCTGACGGACGGCGTCATCACGTCCTGCCGCCCCATCTCCGCCTACGACGCGGAAGCGCCGCTGCCGGAATTTCTCCGCGGACTCGATTACCCCGCGTATCCGGGACGGCAGTATAAGGCCGTGCCGACCGCCTGGGCGCCTTGGAACGGCGGCCGCTTTCTGGTCGGCACACGGGACGGGATGCTCGCCGTCGTCACACCGGAGGGATCCGGCGGCGCGTCCGTGTTCTCGCTCGGTACGGCGGCGCCCAACGGCCCCATCCACAGCATCACCGTCAGCCCGGACGGCACCCGCGCCTACGGTGTCGCCGGGGACCGGCTGGATCTCGGCAGCATCTTCTACTACGACGACCGGGCCGGGCTTCGCTGGAAGGGCATGGTCTACCGCTCCGAGGAAGAGAAGGGGATGACGCTGGCCGGAAACGAGCTCTGCTGCGCCGCGCTTTCGCCGGACGGCACGCGGCTCGCCATCGGCACCCGCGACCGGATGGGCTGCATCTTCCTCTATACGCTGTAAACCCTTTTTTCCCTCCGGCTTCCCGGAAAACGCGGCCGTGTTTTCCAGGAAGCCGGGGGGCTTTCTTTCTGCGCTTTTTGTTAAGGAAAGGATGGAACGGTTGACAGTCCGCCCAAAACCGTGGTATACTACAACTGTATAGCGTTTTACGGCGGAGGCATGGCATGGTCTTTTCGTCCTACAGTTTTATTTTTCTGTTTTTTCCCGCGGTTTTTCTCGGGTTTACCCTGTGCGCGCGGTTTTGGGGGCGCACGGCGGCAAAGGTCTTCCTGATCGCGGCGTCACTTTTCTTCTACGGCTTCGGCAGCATCCGTTTTCTCCCGCTGCTCGCAGGCACCATGCTTATAAACTACGGCTTCGTGACCGGCCTGTCCAAAGTGCGGGCACGCGGCGGGGCGGCCAGACTGATCCTGGGACTCGCGTTCCTCGAAAACATCGGTCTGCTTGTCTATTATAAGTATACGAACTTCCTGATCGAGACGGTCAACGCGGTCGCCGGAACGGATTTCACGCTCCGGAACATCATTCTGCCGCTCGGCATCTCGTTTTTCACGTTCCAGATCCTGTCCTACGTCGTGGACGTCTACCGCGGACGCTCGAAGCGCTCGGCGTTTCTCGACTACGCGGTCTTCGTCACGTTTTTCCCGCAGCTCATCGTCGGGCCGATCATCCGCCACGACGACATGACGCCGCAGCTTGCAGGCGAGCGCTTCGGGCGTCCGGTCGCGCGGAATATGATGCTCGGCACGCTGATTTTCGCCATCGGCTGCGCGAAAAAGATCATCCTCGCCGATCCGCTGATCGCCCATGCGCAGAACTTCTACAATGTCATGGGAAACGGGAACTTTTTCGAGGCCTGGGGCGCGGTGTTTGCCTATACCTTCGCCTATTACTTCGATTTTTCCGGCTATACGGACATGGCGATCGCGCTGGGGCTGTTTTTCAACATCCGGCTTCCTCAGGGTTTCGATTCGCCGTACAAGGCGCGCAATTTCGCCGATTTCTGGCGGCGCTGGAACATCACCGTGTCGCAGTTCTTCGAGGACTACATCTTCCGCAGCATTTTTCATTTCGGCGACCGCATCGGCAAACTGATCCTCGCGACGATGGCGACCTTCCTCGTCTCCGGTCTCTGGCACGGCGCGGGCTGGCACTACGTCCTCTGGGGCGCGGTCAACGGCGTCCTCGTCTGCGTCGCGAATATCATGACGCTGAAACGCAAAAAACTGCCCTCGTGGCTTGCCTATCCGCTGACCTTCCTCGGTATCCTGCTTGTGCGCGTGCTGTTCGACGCAAACTCCGTATCGCAGGCGCTGGCGGTCTACCGGACGCTCGCGGACATCCGGCCGGCATTCACGGCCACGCGCGCGTTCCTGCAGAGCGGGCTTGCGTACCTGTCATCCTATCCCGGCATCGCGGCGCTGCTTCTCGCCGGAATGGGGCTCTGCTTCTTTGCGCCGAACACACGGGAAATTGCGGAAAGGTTTGAACCCCGTCCCCGATACGCGGCGTATGCCGGCGTTCTGCTGACCGTATCGCTGTTTTTCATGGGGCGGGTATCGAGCTTCCTGTACTTCCAGTTTTAAGGAGTTCCTATGACGAAGCGCTTCTTTGCCATTTTTTTCGCTGCAGCCGCAGCCGCGGCGCTGCTGATCGCCGGCTTCAACGCCGCGGTCGACCCGTTCGGCATCTTCGGCGACCGGCTCTTTTCGTGGTGGTCGTACGACATGACACAGAATCCCCGGACCGCGAAGATCGGCTACCTCGACCGCTGTCACGAAAACTACGACGCGTACATCATCGGCTGTTCGAAAACGAGCTCCTTTCCGACGGACAGGCTCAACGAGCTTTACGGCGCGAGCTTTTACAACCTGATGATGTACGGCGGCGACCTGTACGACGTGGAAAAGACCGTCGAATATGTGCTGGAACACTACGGTGCAAAGCACATCGTCGTCAATATCGGCTTCGACGAGCTCTGCGACTACGAAAACGAGAGCGACGACACCAAGGGGAACCTGCACGCGAAGGTGGACGGCTCGAGCCTTCTGCGCTTCTATGCCAAATACCTCTTCGCCAATCCGGAATACGCGCTTGATAAGATCTCGGCTTATGTTAAAAACGGCTTCCTCGTCAACGAAAACCGCGTTTTCTGCGCGGAGACCGGCGTGTACGACAAATCGCTGCGGGACGTAGAGCCGATCTCGTCCCTCGATGCGTACCTTGAGAAATATCCGGACTTTGAGACGACGCACACGGCGATCTCGTCGATGCCGGACACGGAAGCCTGCCTTGCG
This sequence comes from Clostridiaceae bacterium, assembly GCA_016297585.1. GTDB lineage: Bacteria > Bacillota > Clostridia > Oscillospirales > QAMX01 > JAAZKA01. Next base: position 22,689 of record JAEDGJ010000005.1, on the reverse strand, counting down.
AGCATCGCCCGCATGAAGGCGCTGTGCGAGAGCCGCGGCGCAAGCTTCACCTTCATCATTTCCCCGATGTACGCAAACGACCTCGACCGCTACATCTGCGGCGATCTGTTCGATTTCCTGACCCGGCTTGCGGATATCACCGATTACTGGGACTTCAACGGCTATACGGAGGTGTCCTTCGAGCCGCGCTGGTTCTACGACACGACGCATCCGCGCAACGCCGTCGGCGAAATGGCGCTCGCGTTCATGGCCGGGGATACGGACGCCTATGTGCCGGACGGCTTCGGCGTACACGTCACGAGTGAAAACGCCGCGGAGCTTTCGCGCTACGTCCGGCCGGCGCAGGAGCCTTCCGTCCGGAACCGCGAGGTGCCGGTGCCGGTGCTGATGTACCACCATATCAGCGACACGTTCCAAAGCGCCGCCACGGTCTCCTCGGAGACGTTCCGCGCCCACATGCAGGCGCTTTCGGACGCGGGCTACCATACGGTCAGCTTTGCGCAGCTGATCGCCTATGTCGACCGCGGCGAAGCGCTGCCGGAAAACCCGATCGTCATCACCTTCGACGACGGCTACGCGTCGAATCTGGAGATCGCGGCGCCGATCCTTGCGGAGCTCGGCTTCTGCGCCGAGGTCGCGGTCATCGGGGAGAGCATCGGCGGTGGATCCGAAAAGCTCCCGCATTTTTCCATGGAGGACGCCCGGACATGGGTGGAGGCCGGCGTGCTGGAGATCGGCGCGCATTCGTACGGCATGCACCGCACGGAAACCCGTCAGGGCGTGTATAAAATGCGCGGCGAAACGGAAAAAGCGTATGTGAAAGCGTTTACGGAGGACACGCAGGCCGTGACGTCGCTCATCGAGGACGGACTGGGCGTGCGCCCGTCGGTATATGCCTATCCTTACGGCTATCACAGCGACATCACGGAGGTCATCCTGTCGCAGATGGGCTACCGTGTGACGCTGACGGTACAGGACGGCGTCAACACGATCGTCCGGGGACTTGCGCAGAGTCTGCGCAGCTTAAAACGCCACAACGTCACGGAGGACATGTCGCCCGAGACGCTGCTTGCGGATTTGAAAGGACTGAAAGCACAATGACAGAGGAAAAGATTCTGGATTTCTTCCGGGAAAAGAAAAAAGCCGACGGGCTGACCTATGACACCGACCTTTTCAAAGGCGGGTATATCGATTCGCTGTTTGCGCTCGAAATGGTGGTCTATCTGGAGAGCACCTTCGGCATCAAGCTGCGCAACGCCGACATCAGCGAGGAAAACTTCCGCACGATCCATTCCATCGCCGCGGTCGTGGACCGCGCGGTCAAGGAAGCCGCCGCCGGGGAAAAGCCCGCCCGCAAGGGTCTTTTCAGGAGATAACGATCATGCCGGACGATAAAAAGAAGATCAAGGTCGTCGTATTCGACCTCGACGAGACGCTCTGGAACGGCACGCTGCTGGAAGGGGACACGCTGACGCTCAAAAGCGGCATCGCGGACGTCCTGCGCGAGCTGGACAGACGGGGGATTTTACTGTCGGTCGCGAGCCTGAACGACCGGGCGCGCGCGTGGGAACAGATCTGCGCGTTCGGACTCGATGAATACTTCCTCGCGCCGCAGATCGGCTGGAACCCGAAATCCGAGATGATCGCGGCCATCGCGCGCGACCTAAACCTCGGGCTTGACACATTTGCCTTCCTCGACGATCAGGCCGTCCAGCGCGAGGAGGTACGCTTCTCCCATCCGGAGGTGCGTGTGTTCGACGCCGGGGAATACCGGGACATTCTCGACCTGCCGGATTTTCAGCCGCGTTTTGTCACGGAGGATTCCGCGCGCCGTCGGGAGATGTACCGCGAGGATCTCGCGCGCCGCGCGGAGGAAAAGACCTTCGAAGGCGGCAACGAGGCGTTCCTGCGCACGCTGGACATGCGCTTAAGCGTCGCGCCGGTGCAGGAAGGGGATCTCGAACGCGTCGAGGAGCTGACCGTGCGCACAAATCAGCTCAACTCCACCGGGCGCACCTACGATTACGACGAGCTGCGCCGCCTGATCCACGACGACGGCCATGTCTTCCTGATCGCCTCCCTCGAGGACCGCTTCGGCAGCTACGGCAAGATTGGACTGACGCTCTGCGAAAAGACGGAAGGCGCGCTGTGCATCCGGCTGCTTTTGATGTCGTGCCGGGTGATGACGCGCGGCATCGGCTCGGCGATTCTCGTCTATCTGACGAGGCTTGCCGCCCGGATGGGGCTTGCGCTGCGGGCGGATTTTCAGGAGACGCCGCGCAACCGGATCATGTATATCACCTACAAGCTGATGGGCTTTGAGGAGATCGAGCGCGACGGGGACTTCTGCGTGCTGGAATACCGCGGCGGCGCCAAAACGTTTCCGGACTATCTCGCCGTCGACGCGCCCGGGGAAGAAAAGCCATGAAAATTGCGGTTTTTTCGGATACGCATTTCGACACGGAAACCATGCGGCGCGTGACGGAAAAGCTCCGTCCGGACGCCGTCTTCCACCTCGGCGACATGGTCCCGGACGCCCGGGCGCTGCACGCGGCGTTTCCCGGCATCCCGCTGTACCATGTCGCGGGCAACAACGATCATGACCGTGACGCGGAGGACACGCTGGAGGTCGAGCTTGGCGGAAAGCGGCTTCTTTTGACGCACGGGCATCTGTTCTCGGTCGAGCGCGGCACGGCGGAGCTTTTCCAGTACGCGCACGCACGCCGATGCGACGCGGCGCTCTTCGGGCACACGCACGAGGCGTTTGCAAGGTGCCGGCGCGGCGTCTGGCTGTTAAATCCCGGCAGGGGAGGACGGAGGATGCCCTCCCCGTATCCCGCGACATACGGCGTACTGACGCTGGAGGACGGGCGGATGCGCTGGGAATTGGTCGAAACGGCGGAAAATGACGTGTAAAAGGCGGATTCAAGCGCAAAATTGTCGTTGATTTTTTGACGGCAGTATGGTATAATGAATCAGATAATCCCGAAAGGAGTAATACTTAGGATGAATTACACCCACGAAGTCGAGCAGATGTGCTCCGTGGCGAAGGGCCCGAAGCATGGTCCGGCACCCATCCCGGAAGAGGGAAAATGGGTTAAGGCAACGCAGATTTCCGATATTTCCGGTCTTTCTCACGGTATCGGCTGGTGCGCGCCGCAGCAGGGCGCCTGCAAGCTGACCTTAAACGTCAAGAACGGCATCATCGAAGAAGCGCTGGTCGAGACGCTGGGCTGCTCCGGCATGACCCACTCCGCCGCGATGGCCGCCGAGATCCTGCAGGGCAAGACCATTCTCGAGGCGCTGAATACCGACCTCGTCTGCGACGCGATCAACGTCGCGATGCGCGAGATCTTCAAGCAGCTCGTCTACGGCCGCACCCAGACCGCGTTCTCCGAAAACGGTCTGCCCGTCGGCGCGTCCCTCGAGGACCTCGGCAAGGGCCTGCGCTCCCAGGTCGGCACGATGTTCGGCACGAAGGCCAAGGGCGTCCGCTATCTGGAAATGGCGGAGGGCTATGTCCTGAACCTCGCGCTCGACGAGAACGACGAAGTCATCGGCTATCGTTTCGTCCACCTCGGCAAGATGATGGATGCGATCCGCAAGGGTTCCGATCCGAAGGAAGCCTACGAGAAGAACATCAAGACCTACGGCCGTTACGACGACGCCGCGAAGATCATCGACCCGCGTAACGAATAAGAAGGAGGGACACGAGAATGATTACCTTTGAAGGATATGACAGAAGAATCGCAGGCATCGAAAAGTGTCTCGCCGAATACGGTATCGCGTCTCTCGAGGAAGCGCGGGACATGTGCCTTGCCAAGGGCATCGATGTGGAAGCGATCGTCAAGGGCGTGCAGCCGATCGCGTTTGACAACGCGGTCTGGGCGTACACGCTGGGCGCGGCCATCGCGCTGAAGAAGGGCTGCACGAAGGCCGCCGACGCTGCGGAAGCGCTGGGCATCGGCCTGCAGGCGTTCTGCATCCCCGGCTCCGTCGCCGCCAACCGTGCGGTCGGTCTCGGCCACGGCAACCTCGCCGCGATGCTGCTGCGCGACGAGACGAAGTGCTTCTGCTTCCTCGCGGGACATGAGTCCTTCGCGGCGGCGGAAGGTGCCATCGGCATTGCGCGCTCCGCGAACAAGGTTCGCCGCGAGCCGCTGCGCGTCATCCTGAACGGTCTCGGCAAGGACGCCGCGTTCATCATCAGCCGCATCAACGGCTTCACCTATGTCTGCACCGACTACGACTTCTACACCGACGAGCTGAAGGTCGTCTATGAGAAGCCCTATTCGAACGGTGAAAAGTCCAAGGTCAAGTGCTACGGCGCCAACGACGTGCTCGAAGGCGTTGCGATCATGAAGCACGAGGGTGTTGACGTTTCCATCACCGGCAACTCGACGAACCCGACCCGCTTCCAGCACCTGGTCGCCGGCACCTACAAGAAGTGGGCGATCGAAAACGGCAAGAAGTACTTCTCCGTCGCCTCCGGCGGCGGCACCGGCCGTACCCTGCATCCGGATAACATGGCTGCCGGCCCCGCTTCCTACGGTCTGACCGACTCCATGGGCCGTATGCACGGCGACGCCCAGTTCGCGGGTTCCTCCTCCGTCCCGGCGCACGTCGAGATGATGGGCCTCATCGGCATGGGCAACAACCCGATGGTCGGCGCGTCCGTTGCGGTCGCCGTCGCCGTCGAGGAAGCCATGAAGGCGTAACTCCTTTTTCCCTGAAATCAGCATTCCGCGCCGCTTAAACTTGCATGAAGCGGCGCGGATTTTTCATTTTTCCCGGTCGGAAGCGTTCCGCCGGATACTGCCGCAGGCGATCTTTTCGCCCGAATTTCCGGACGGCTGCGTTGTGAAATCGTCCGGATTCCGGTGCAGGATCACCGTTTTTCCGAGGATCTCCCGCACGGAAAACCGTCCGGTCAGCACGGCGCTCCAGGCCCGGCCGCGATCGGAAAACAGCGGCGGCAGGTCGCCCGCATGATACGGATGCGGGCAGTTCTGCGGATTGAAGTGCATCCCCGCATCGGCAAAGGGATCCTCCGCATTGCCGCTGCAGGCCGTTCCCTCATGGATGTGCATCGCAAAGACCGGCTGGCCGCACGGGGACGCGCTGCCGGGAAGTCCTCGCACCTCGGTGACGACATAGACGCCTCTGCGGCTCTGATAGAACCGCACGACGCCGAAGATCGACGGAAAGCGGCGCGATCCGCGCAGGATGGCCGCCGCATCGGGCTCCGCCTGTGCAAGCGCTGCGAAAATGGGGTCCGAGCGTTCCTGATTCATGCATAATCCCTCCCGCAAGCAGTATATGCCGCGGCCCTGCATCCGGTCAAACGGGGAGAAAGCGCCCTCCGCCGCCGAAAAAATGCGCCGAACGCCTCTTGCCAAGCGTTCCCGTTTGTGATACACTTATAGAAAAGCTGCCCCGAGCGTCTTCTGTCACGCTTTTTTTAGCATACCAGGGGGACTGCATCTGCGGGGAAACCATACATCAGAGAGGGATTTTGCTTATGACCTGTGCGGAATGTATTGCCTATATCGAATCTGCGGCGTTCGGAGACGCTGCCGCGCGGCTGTACGGCGCGGACGCCGTTCCGGCGCAGCGCGAAAGATGGACCGGCGCGGTGCGCGAGTTCGTCCGTCTTTACGGCGACCATCCGGATATCGCGCTGTTTTCCACGCCCGGCCGCACGGAGATCGGCGGAAACCATACCGACCACAACAACGGCTGCGTGCTCGCGGCGGCGGTCAATCTCGACACCATCGCGGTTGCCGCGCCGAACGAACGCGGCGTCGTGACGCTGAAATCCGAGGGGTTCCCCGTCGATTCGCTGTCGCTTGACCTGCTGCGGCCGTTTCCGAAGGAAAATCACTCGTCGGCGGCGCTGATCCGCGGCGTCGCGGCGCGGATGGACGAACTCGGCATGAACATCGGCGGCTTCGACGCTTATACGACGACAAATGTTCTCAAAGGCTCCGGATTGTCGTCCTCGGCGGCGTTTGAGGTACTGATTGCGACCATCTACGACCACTTTTATAACGACGGCACCCTCGAGCCGCTTGCCGCCGCGCAGATCGCGCAGTATGCGGAAAACGTGTTCTTCGGCAAGCCCTGCGGCCTGATGGATCAGACGGCCTGCGCCTACGGCGGTTTCGTCGCGATCGACTTTGCCGATACCGCGCATCCCGTCGCCGAAAAGGTGGATTTTGACTTCTCGAAGGCTGGCTACGCGCTCGTCATTACGGATACGCACGGCGACCACGCGAATCTGACGCCCGAATACGCGTCCATCCGCGAGGAGATGCAGAGCGTCGCGGCGCAGTTTGGAAAGTCCGTGCTCCGGGAATGCACGCGCGAGGAGGTGCTCGCAAACGCCGGAAAGCTGCGCGGGGAGGTCGGCGACCGCGCCGTTCTGCGCGCGCTGCACTTCTTTGACGACAACGACCGCGTTTCCGCGCAGAAGGCGGCGCTCGGCAGGGGAGACATGGACGCGTTCCTCACGCTCGTCAACCGTTCGGGCGACAGCTCCTGGGAGCTGCTGCAGAACTGCTTCGTCGCGGGCAGCCGCGAGCAGGGCGTCACGCTGGGGCTGGCCGTCGGACGGACGGTGCTCGGCGGAAGCGGCGCCTGCCGCGTACACGGCGGCGGTTTTGCGGGCACGATTCAGGCGTTCGTGCCGCTTGAAAAGGTATCCGCTTACTGCGATGCCATGGACGCGCTGTTCGGAAAGGATTCCGCGAAGGTGCTGTCCATCCGCGGAGAAGGCACCATCCGGCTGGCGTAACCGATTGCATGGAAAACGGCGGTTTTTGTGAAAAGGGGAGCACCCATTTTCACAAAAACCGCCGTATTATTTTTTCTCAGATCGCCATGCCGGTCTTGAACTGGCTCTCGTAGAGATCCGCGTAGAAGCCCTTCTTTTCGATCAGCTCCTCATGCGTGCCTCTTTCGACGATCTCGCCGTCGCGCACGACCAGGATGCAGTCGGCGCTGCGGATCGTGGACAGGCGGTGCGCGATGATGAAGCTCGTGCGGCCCTTCATCAGGGTCAGCATCGCCTTCTGCGCGGCAAGCTCGGTGCGCGTATCGATGGAGCTCGTCGCCTCGTCGAGGATCAGCACGCGCGGCTCCGCGAGCAGCGCGCGGGCGATCGCGAGAAGCTGGCGCTGTCCCTGCGACAGGTTGCCGCCGTTGTCCGTCAGCTGCGTATCGTAGCCGTTTTCGAGCTGGCGGATGAAGTGATCGGCGTTGGCCAGCTCCGCCGCGTGCCGCACCTCGTCGTCGGTCGCGGAAGGACGGCCGTAGCGGATGTTTTCCATCACGGATTCGGAGAACAGGAAGGTATCCTGCAGCACCATGCCGATGGAGCGGCGCAGGCTGTCGCGCGTGACATGCAGGATGTCGTTGCCGTCGATCGTCAGCGAGCCGGATTCGAGGTCATAAAAGCGGGTTAAGAGGCTGATGATCGTCGTCTTGCCCGCGCCGGTGGGGCCGACGATGGCATAGGTCTGACCGGGCAGCACATGGAAGGACGCGTGCTTTAATACGGGCTTGCCCGGGACGTAGGAGAAGCAGACGTCCCGCGCCTCCACGTCGCCGCGGATGTCGCTCAGCTCGATGCTGCCGGGCGCGTCCGTCTCCGGCTCCTCGTCCATGATGTCGAACACGCGCTCCGCACCGGCAAGGGCGTGCTGGATGGTGTTGAAGAGGTTGAGCATCTCGTTGATGGGACGCCCGAAGTTCTTCATGTAGAGCGTAAAGGCAAAGATGTCGCCGAAGGAGATGGCGAAATGCGGGCTGATGAACAGCAGGGCGCCGACCACGCAGATCACGAGGTAGTTGAAGTGGTTGATCATGTTGTTGAGCGGTCCCATGACGCCGGACAGGCTCTGCGCGATCGTCGCGGCTTTGGCTAGCCGTTCGTTGATCTCGGAGAACTCGCTTTCGACCTGCTCCTCCCGTCCGAAGAGCGTGATGATCTTCTGACCGGACATATGCTCCTCGATGTAGCCGTTCAGCGCGCCGAGCTCCTTGGTCTGACGCTTGAACTGCGGCTGCGTCTTGCCGACGATGATCTTCGCGGTGAAGATCGTCAGCGGCGTCAGCAGGATCGCCACGACCGCCAGAATCGGGCTGATAAAGAACATCGCGATCAGCGTGCCGAGGACGGTGATGATGCCGGAGAAGAACTGCGGCAGGCTCTGGGAGATCGTGTTGGAGATGCTGTCGATATCGTTCGTGAGGCGGCTCATGATATCGCCGGAGGAACGGGTATCGAAGAATTTCAGCGGCAGCTTCTGCACCGCCGTGAAAAGGTCTCGGCGCAGCGTGGCGGAGGTCGTCTGGGAGACGTTGATCATCAGGTAATTCTGCAGATACGACGCGCCGGCCGTGACGAGATATACGACGCCGAGAATGATCAGGATGCGCGCGAGCCCCGGGATGTCGCCGGTGGCGATGAAGTCGTCCACGATGGTGCCGTTGAGCTTGGTGGAAACGATGGACACGACTGCGGAAAGGATCGAGATCAGGAAGACGGCGATGATAAGCCCCTTCTGCGAAACGACATAGCCGAGCATACGCCGGACGGTGCCCTTGAAATCCTTGAGCTTTTCGGGCTTGCCCATCATCATGCCGCCGTGAGGACCGCCGGGTCTGCCGGGGCCGCCCGGACCGCCGGGTCCGCCGGAACGCACGTTATTCTTCTGTTCAGACATTTGCAAGCACCTCCTCGCCAAGCTGGGACGCCGCAATGCTGCGGTAGATTTCGCAGCGCGAAATGAGCTCCTTATGCGAGCCGCTGTCGACGATCGTACCGTTGTCCAGCACGAAAATGCGGTCAAAGTTCATGACGGCGCTGATGCGCTGCGCAATGACAATCAGCGTGCAGCTTCCTTCGCGGGAGCGGATGGCGCGCTGCAGCTTTGCCTCCGTCGCAAGGTCGACCGCGCTGGTCGCGTCGTCCAGAATCAGGATGTCCGGACGGCGCGCGAGGGTACGGGCGATGGACAGACGCTGCTTCTGGCCGCCGGAGAAGTTCTTGCCGCGCTGCTCGACGACGCCTTCAAAGCCGTCCTCTTTTTCGCGGATGAAATCGAGCGCCTGCGCGTCGGACGCGGCTTTTTCCATCTCCTCCTGCGTCAGGTCTTCCTTACCGAAGCGGAAAATATCGGAGATCTTGCCGGAAAACAGGATGCTCTCCTGCAGCACCATGCCGATGTGCGCGCGGATGTCGTGCAGCCGGAGCTTTTTCAGGTTCGTACCGCCGAGCAGGATCTCGCCCTCGGTCGGATCGTACAGGCGCGGAATGAGGTTGACGAGCGACGACTTGCCGCAGCCCGTCGCGCCGATGATGCCGATGGACTCGCCCTCGTGAATGTGGAAGCTCAGGTCGTGCAGGACGTCCTCGGAGCCCTCGTTATAGCGGAAGGAGACGTGGCGGAACTCGATGTCGGTGCCGGTCACGGGCTGCGCATCGGCGGCGTCGAAAATGGAGGTGTTGGTCCCCAGCACCTCGTTGATGCGGTCGACGGAAACCTTCGCGCGGGTGAAGAACATGATGAACATGACGGACATCGTCAGGGAAGCGAGAATCTGGGTGATATAGCTGATGAAGGCCATGATCTTGCCGATTTCCAGATCGCCGACCATGACCATCTTGCCGCCGAACCAGAAGACGGCGATGATGCACGCATTGACGACGATGTTGATGACCGGCCAGAGGATGACGGTGATGCGCGACGCGCGGACGGAGGTCCGGAGGAGGTCTTCATTGGAGATGTCGAAGCGCTCAAGCTGGCGCTTCTCGGATACGAAGGCCTTCGTCACGCGGATACCGAGCAGGTTTTCGCGCATGACGTTGTTCATATTGTCGATTTTCCCCTGCACAACGCGGAACAGCGGGAACGCGCGGGTCACGATGAAGTACATCGCGATAAGCATGATCGGCATGGCAACCGCGAGGATCAGGGAAAGCCGGCGGTTGATGGAAATTGCCATCACAATGCCGCCGATGCAGGTAACGGGCGCGCGGACGAGCATGCGCATGGCCATCATCGCCATGTTCTGCACCTGCTCGACGTCGTTTGTCAGTCGGGTGATTAAGGACGCCGTCTTGAACTTGTCGACTTCCTTGAAGGAAAAGGTTTCGACCTTGGCAAACAGATCGGCGCGCAGCTCCTTTGCCAGCCGGATCGACGCGATGGACGAGAGAACGGTACAGCCCGCGCCGCCGATGAGTCCGACCAGCGCGCAGCCGAGCATCTTCAGACCCGTGGTCAGTATGTAGTGGAGATCGCCGTTCTGAATACCGATGTCCACGATATCCGACATCAGCGCGGGCTGCTGGAGATCCATCATAACCTCCATAAACATGAGCAGCGGCGCGCCGATTGCGCAGAGCAGCGCAATTCCTTTCAGGTAGCGAAGCATTTTAGTCATGATTCTTCTTTTTCTCCTCACAGCATTCCGATTCTGTGTCCATGGCACGGTGCATATTGCGCGTAATTCTCGCGAGGATGCCGAGCGCGGCATCGATTTCCTCCGGCGCAAAGCCCTCAAAGCACAGCTCCGCGATCCTCGCGCTGGTGCGGCGCAGCGTTTTGTCCGCTTCCGCGCCCACGCCGGTCATGTAAACCCGCCAGACGCGCCGGTCTCCCGGATCCGCACGGCGTTCGATCAGCCCGTCCCGCTCCATCGTCGTCAGGATGCTGGTGATCGTCGCGGGCTCCAGATGGCAGTTTCGCGACAGCTCGTTCTGAATGCAGCCGTTGTGGTCGTGCAGATAGTCGAGAATCGGCGGCACGCCTGCCGTCAGACCGTTTCTGCGCATCATCGTGCAGGCAAGCTTATGATGGCTCCGGCAGAACCGCAGAAGCTCTATTGAACGTTCATAGGAATCCATTTTTTTCTCCTTTCTTTTTGGATTGTTAGAGGTCTAATAGTGAACGGTCTAATAGTATCACATATGAACGAAGATGTCAACCGCCGCAAGCCGAAATATCCGGGCGGTTTTCGTAAAAAATCGGTGAATTTGGTGTTTACAAAACGCGGTAAATGTGATATACTACACCCGTATATCAGGAAAAGCGACGACGGAGACACACGGCGCGGAACGCGGAGGGCACAGGCAAGAGAGCATCGGGGATTTTTGGTGGAACCCCGGGCATCGCCCCGAAATAAGCGTCCGGCGCACGCATCACTCCCGAGCTTCCCGGCCGAAACCACTGGGGCTTTCATAAAAGACCCGGCAGGCATTGTAGGCTGCGGACGGAAGACGCCTCACCGTTATCTTCTGAGAGGCAGGGGTATTCCCCACGCCGGGTCGTCCCGGGCGTCAGGGAACGCCGTGCGCCAAGGGTGGTATATGCAAAAGGAGCGTCTTTGCGTCTTTTGTCCCGACGGTCGGGACGAAAGACGCTATTTTCGTATTTTCAGGAGGGTAAAAAATGAATCCAAAGCCTAATTTCATTGAGCAGGAGCATGAGATCCTCAAATTCTGGGAGGATAACGACTGCTTCCATAAGCGCAACGAGAAAAACGCCGGAGGCGAACCGTTCCGCTTCCTCGACGGCCCGATCACGGCGAACAATCCGATGGGCATCCACCACGCGTGGGGCCGCACCATCAAGGATACCTTCCTGCGCTACAAGGCGATGACCGGTCACGAGTGCCATTACCGCAACGGCTTCGATACGAAGGGTCTGTGGGTCGAGGTCGAGGTCGAAAAGGAGCTCGGCTTCAAGGACAAGAAGGACATCGAAGCCTACGGCATGGACAAGTTCACCCGCAAGTGCGAGGAGCGCATCCAGAAGTTCTCCGGCATCATTACGGAGCAGTCCAAGCGCCTCGGGCAGTGGATGGACTGGGACAATTCGTATTATACGCATACCGACGAGAACATCGGCGGTATCTGGCATTTCCTGAAGGTCTGCAACGAAAAAGGCTGGATCGCCCCCGAAAACCGCCCGATGCCGTGGTGCCCGCGCTGCGGGACCTCGCTGTCCGAGCATGAAATGACCGGTTCCTACAAGGATCTGACCCATACGGCGGTGTTCTTCAAGGTCAACGTGATCGACCGCGATTTCGACATCCTCGTCTGGACGACGACGCCGTGGACGCTGTCCGCCAACGTCGCGGTGGCCGTCAATCCGGAGCTCGACTACCTGCTCGTCCGCGTCGAAGGCTTTGAGCGTCCGATGGTGCTCGCCAAGACCGCGATGGGCAAGCTGGAGCAGAAGAAAGAGGTCATCGGCAGCTTCAAGGGTCAGGAGCTTGTCGGCCTGTCCTATGAATCCGTCTTCCCGTTCCTGCCCTGCCAGAAGGAGATCGAAGCGGCGCACAAGGTCGTCGCGTGGGACGAGGTCGCGGCCGACGAAGGCTCCGGCGTCGTGCACATCGCCCCCGGCTGCGGCGCGGAGGACTATGCGCTCGGTCAGTCGATCGGCCTGCCGTCGATCTGCCCCGTGGACGAAAACGGCCGCTTCTACGCGGATTACGACTTCCTGTCCGGCAAGCTCGCCTCCGAGGTGCCCGACGAGGTGTTCGCGAAGCTCGCCGAGCTCGGCAAGCTCGTCAAGACCCATCCGATCACGCACTCCTATCCCGTCTGCTGGCGCTGCAAGACGCCGGTGCTGTTCCGTCTCGTGCGCGAGTGGTACATCCGCACGGACGAGGCCAAGCCCGCGCTGATCGAAGCGGCGAACTCCGTCCAGTGGCAGCCCGCCTACGGCGGCAAGCGCATGGTGGACTGGCTGACCAACATGGGCGACTGGAACATCTCCCGCAAGCGCTATTACGGCCTGCCGCTGCCGTTCTATCCCTGCGAATGCGGTCACCTGACGGTCATCGGCTCGAAGCAGGAGCTGCGCGAGAGAGCCGTCGATCCCGCCAAGGTGGACGCGCTGCCGGAGCTGCACCGTCCGTGGGTGGACGACATCGAAATCGTCTGCCCGGTCTGCGGAAAGCATGTGCACCGCATCAAGGAGGTCGGCGACGTCTGGCTCGACGCCGGCATCGTGCCGTTCTCGACGCTGGGGTATTTTTCAAACCGCGAAATGTGGGAAAAATACTATCCCGCCGACTGGATCACCGAAATGCGCGAGCAGATCCGCCTGTGGTTCTATTCGATGCTCTTCATGAGCGTGACGCTGACCGGCAAGGCGCCGTACAAGCGCGCGCTGACCTATTATTCCGTCGTCGCGGAGGACGGTACGAAGTTCTCGAAGACCGGCTTCATGATCCGCTTCGACGAAGCCGCCGAGAAGATCGGCGCCGACGCCGTTCGCTACCTCTATGCGGGCGCCAACGTGAACACCGACGTGCGCTTCGGCTTTAACCTCGGCGACGAGGCGAGAAGAAAGCTCCTCGGCTACTGGAATATCTGCACCTTCTTCGATACCTACGCGTCGCTCTCCCATCCGGACGTGACGACGCCCGCCGACGAAGCGTCGCTGACGCTGACGGACAAGTGGCTGCTGGCGCGGCTTGACGCGGCGGTCCGCGACATCACCGCCTCCTACGAGGGCTTTGACTCCGCGTCCGTCGTCAAGGCGTTCGAGCTGCTCGTGGACGATGTTTCGAACTGGTACGTCCGCATCAACCGCCGCCGCTTCTGGGACGGCGACCGCACCGCGTTCGTCTGCCTCTTCAAGGTCATCCGCACGATGACGCAGCTCATCGCGCCGGTCGTGCCGTTCATGACCGAAAAGGTCTGGCAGGACGTCGTCCGTCCGCTCGACGCGTCGGCGGAGCTGTCGGTGCATCTGTCCGACTTCCCGAAGTGCGAGAACGTCGGCGGAGAGGACCTGCTGGCCGATACCGCGAAGGCGAGAGCGCTCATCAACATGGGCTTGAAGCTCCGCAACGAGCGTTCCCTGAAGGTCAAGCAGCCGCTGCGCACCTTCTACGTCATCCTGCCGGAGGGCGACCGCGCCGCCATGGAGCCCTACCGCGGCGTCATCTGCGACGAGCTGAACGTCAAGGAGCTGTCCTTCCTCGACGACGCGTCCAGCCTGCAGTCCCGCTACCTGACGCTGAACTTCAAGAAGGCCGGCGCCGCGCTGAAGGGCGACCTGCAGAAGGTCAAGAACCTGCTCGACACCGCCGATCAGGCCGCCGTCGTCGCGTCGTATGACGCGGGTGCGGTTCAGGTCGCGGGCTATGACAGCGCCCTTGCGCCGGAGCTCTTTGTCGTCAACGAAAAGCCGCTTGCGCATATCGCGATCACGTCGGAAAACGACCTGACCGTCGCGCTCGACACCTCGCTGGACGACGCGCTGATCGCGGAAGGCACCTATCGTGAGCTGCTGCGGCAGTGCCAGGTGCTGCGCCGTGACTTCGGCTTCCGCGTCGAGCAGCACATCCGTCTCGCGGTCACGACCTCCGACGCCGCCGTCGCCGCCGTGCTGGAAAAGTACCGCGATCAGCTCGCCGACGAGACGCTCGCGGATGAGATTTCCCTGTCTGCCAAGGGATATGCCAATCAGAAGACCGTGACCGCCGGAAATGCCGACGTCGCGGTGGAGATGGAAACCGTCTGACTTTATAAAGGAGGTCACAATCTATGAAAACCGTTCCTGTCGCGCTTCAGCTTTACACCGTCCGTGATCTGCTTGCCAAGGATCTCCGCGGCACGCTGCGCGCGGTCAAGGCCGCCGGATACGATTATGTGGAGCCCGCCGGGCTCTGCGGCGTGACCGCGCCGGAGCTGAAGGCGGAGCTGGATGCCGCCGGGCTGACCGCCGTCAGCGCGCATGTGGCGCTCACCGAGTTCGCAGCCGGCATCGAGGCGACGCTCGAGGCGTACAAATCCCTCGGCTGCAAGTATGTCGTCGTGCCGTATCTGCCGGAGGAGCAGCGCTTCGGCACCCCCGCTTTTGAAAAGACGCTTGCCTTCATCGCCGAAATCGGCGCGGCGGCGCACAAGGCCGGTATGCAGCTTCTGTACCACAACCACGACTTCGAGTTCACGAAGATGCCGGACGGCCGCTATGTCCTCGACTATATGTACGACACGATCGCGCCGGAAAACCTCGCGACCGAGCTCGACGTCTGCTGGGTGCGCGTCGGCGGCGAAAATCCGGTCGATTATCTGAAGAAGTACGCAAACCGTGCGCCGGTCGTCCATCTGAAGGACTATATCGGCGAGAAGTCCGCGCATATGTACGAGCTGATCGGCATCCAGTCCGAAGGCACGGACGAGCCTCAGAAGTTCGAGTTCCGTCCCGTCGGCGCCGGCGTTCAGGATTTCCCGGCGATCCTCGCGGCCGTTGCCGAGACGAACGCGGAATACGTCGTCGTCGAGCAGGATCAGAGCTATGCGCAGGCGTCCATCGACGCCGCAAAGCAGAGCCGCGACTACCTGAAGACGCTCGGCTGGTAACCCGTGCATAAAAAGCCCCGGCGAAAAGGTTTTTCCTTCCCGCCGGGGGTTTTTTATATTCAAAATGCGATTTTTCAGTCCTCGATCTTCACTTCCGTATACGCAAACGGCAGCAGATCGCGGATCGATACCTTGATCAGCTCTCCCTCGTCGTTGTTGACGATTACGCGGATATCGGGGCAGTATTCAAAGAGCATCTGACGGCAGTTGCCGCAGGGGGAGACGACGCCGTTTCTGGCCTTTTCATGCACCGCGACGATGGTGTCAAACTCGCGCTCGCCCGCGGAGATGGCCGTGCCGATGGCGATGAACTCGGCGCAGGAGCCGTGAATGCCGTCGCAGTTGACGCCGGAATAGACATGCCCGTTTTTGCAGCGGATCGCCGCGCCGACGGTATGATAATACACCCCGTCGTCGAAATTTTTCGCAAGCGTGCCGAGCGCGATGCCGATCAGCTCCCGATCCAAGTCGGTAATCTCGTAAAAAGTCATGCAAATGCCTCCTTTTTGCCGCAGAACATTCCGTTACACTTCATACAGATTGACCTCCGCCGCGCCGTCCTCCGTGATGCGCAGGGTTTTGACGCCGTTCGGCGCAAGATCGGCCAGCACGGTCTTTCCGAGGAAGGGGAGCCGGATCGCCGCGCGGGCAGGACGTCCCGCCGTCTCGAAGACGCGCAGCACGATGCCGCCGTCCTCACCGGGCTTGAGCGCCTCGAGCAGAACGTTTTCGCAGTCCGACGACACAAAGCTCGCGGAAAGCGGCAGTTTCCCCTCGTGATAGCTCTCCGGCACGACCTCCGGCGGCATGCACAGCGCGCGGGCAACCCGGAACAGCGCCGAATAGTCCGTTCCCGCGTCGTGCGCCCGGAGCGCATAGCAGAATTCCTGCCGTCCGATGTCCATGCAGATGCAGTCGTCGTCCCGCACGCCGTAGTGATCGGCGTAAACGGCGCTGCGCACGGCCGTCAGCCGCAGCTCGGACACGCCGCCGGACACGGGCGTCAGACTGTAGCTGTATTTCGCGTCGTTAAGGAGCGCGAGTCCGCCGGCTTCCGCCCACGCGTGCCCCGGCTCCTCGTGCGAGTCGTGATCCCGCACGATGCTGCCGAACGGCTGCTCATACGCCGCACGCACCGGCTCTCCGGCAATGGGGAAGCAGAGCTTGAGCATCCGGTTTTCCTCGCGCCAGTCGAGGAAGACCTTCACATGGACGGCATCGTCTCCCGCAAGCAGCGAAATATCCTGCCTCAGCACGGAGCCGCGGTAACGGGAAACGACGCGAACTGTCGCGCGGACGGGGCCGGTCTCCCGGATCGAGACGCTCTCGCAGCGGAAGCGTCCGACCTCCCGGTCGAAGGTGAAGATGCCGTGCGCCCAGGTATCGGCATCGGAGCAGTCGATCACGCGCGCCGCGGACGGTGCGGCGAGGCGCTCCCTGCCGCCCGCCGTGAAACCGGCGATGCAGCCGGTCTCCGGGTCCAGCCGGACCGTCACCAGCCCGTTGGAAATCGACGTCTCCGTCACGACAAAGGGATTGGCAGCCTCCGGCGAGGGCAGGTCGCGGCAGGCGAATACGGTACGGTAGGAAAGCGGGGGCAGCGTCAGGGAAAGCAGGGTATTGAACTTATCGTCCCGGCCGTTCGTGCGGGACGCCCGGACCGTCTGGATGGGCAGCGGCGTGCCGTTTTCGTCCTCGACGCGGGACTGCCGGGAGTTGAGCTCCACCGCAGCGGTCACGGGGAACGGATGGGGATTGAAAACGACGTGCGGCGCGCCGCCCATCTCGCTCTCCCAGGTACGGGCGTCGAAATCCTTCGAAAGCGGCACGTTTTTGCCTCTTTTGGTATCGATCGCCCACGAAATCCGCTGCATCGCGGCGTTGCGGACGGTATCCGCGGTATGGATGGCGCCGCCCATTGCCGCCAGCGCGTCGTCGTACGCCTCCCGGATGCTGCAGCCGCCCATGATGTCGTGGAACTGGTTAAAGAGGACGTCCTTCCACGCGCCGGTCAGCTTCTCCGACGCCGCCGGGACGGAAAACAGCGCGGACGCGACGGTATCCCATCGCTCGGCCGCGAGCAGCCGCGCTTCTGCCGTGCGGTTTGCCTTCTTATGCGCGGACATCGTCGAATAGCACCCGCTCGCGTGATGCTGCAGCTCATCCCGGACGACGGGAAGCCCGGGCAGCGTCCGGACGCTGTCCGCAAAGCGGCGCGGATCGGAGAAGATCAGCCGGTCGTCCCCCCGATACGCGCGCAGCGTCTCGATCATCTTCACGGTGGGCCCGCCGCCGTGATTGCCGACGCCGTAGAACAGCGGCGCGTCGTTTCCCGGATAGACCGCGTGCATCCGCTCCAGCGCGCCCGGCAGGTCGGTCAGCCGGTCGCCGTAGGTGGCGCTGATCTTCGCCGCCAGCACGCGGGAGCCGTCCGGGCTTTCCCACCAGAAAAGATAGGGGAGCTCCTGTTCGTGATCGCCGGGACGCAGGAAGAAATACGCATCCATCCCCGCGCCGCGCAGGAGCTTCGGCAGGGAAGCGCTGTGTCCGAAGGAATCGACGTTATAGCCGACCGTCGCCGTCACGCCGAATTTCTCGCGGAAATACCTCTGGGAATAGAGCGCGTGCCGGGCAAACGCCTCTCCCGAGGGCAGATTGCAGTCCGGCTGGAGCCACCAGCCGCCGACCAGCACCCAGCGTCCGTCCCGGACATAGCCGCGGATCTGCTCAAACAGCTCCGGCGCGTTTTCCTCGACCCACTCGTAATAGGACGCACAGGCGGAGGTGAAAACGAAGTCGCCGTATTCGCGGATGCGGTCGCAGGCAGCGGCAAAGGTCGCCTTGATCTCGGCAAACCCCTCCTGCCAGCGCCACAGCCACACGGGATCGATATGCGCGTTGCCGATCAGATGGATGTTCACAGGAACGATGCCTCCTTTTTTAGCGGGCGTATTCCAGCATTCTCTTTCTGTAGTGCATATAGTTTTCGAAGCTGACTTCCTCCGGCACGCCGTGGTCGCAGGTGGGGATATAGCCGCCGCGCTTGCGCATCGCGGGCAGGACGCGGTCGAGATAGCGGTCGATCTCGTCGGGCGTCGTCGCGAGCACGCGCTTGTCGATGCCGCCGGACATCAGAATGTCGGGGTATTTCTGGCCGATCTCGACGACGTCCTGACCCGCGGCCACCTCAAAGGGGCTGACATAGCGGCAGTTGATCTCCTGATACAGCGGGATGACGTCGACGCAGTAGCCGTCGGTCGCGAGCTGGACGATGGGCTTTACGCCGTCCGGGTTGCGGCGTCCGACGTTCTCGACGAGCTGTCCGTAATAGGGCAGCAGGAACTCGCGGATCATATCGGGGGAGATCAGCGAACCGTTCTTGTAGCAGATGTCCTCGTCGAAGAGGATCTCGTCGATCGGGACGGTCTTCTGATGCACCGCCGTCACGGCGTCGGCGAGCTCAAACCATGCGCGCATGCAGGCGTGCACCAGCTCGGGGTCGTCGTAGAACATATAGAGAAGATCCTCGGGGCCCATCAGGCTGCGCAGATACATATAGCCGCCGACGATGTACTGCATCACCGGGCAGCCGAGCGCGCGCTTCTTCGCCGCCGACTGCACCTGTGCCGCCGTCAGCTCCTCACGTCCCGGCGTATGCGGATCCATGCGCCAGAGGATCTGCTCCTCGAAGCTCTTTTTGTCCTTGACCGGGTGATCGACGTACTCCGGCATAAAGCCGTTGCGGCGCCCCTTGAAATAGAGCACATGGCGTCCCGCGAAGTCCTGCACCAGCTCGTAATCGCCGCGATCCTCGAGCACCTTGACCTCAAACTTCGGGAAAAGCGACGCTTCGCAGCCGCCGAGGCCGGAAATGGACGCTACCGCAGGCTCGTCGAAGGAGAAAAGCTCCCGCAGATACGCCTGACGGTCGGGCGTCTCGGATTCCGGCAGCACATGGCCCTCGCGGATCCAGCGATC
This sequence comes from Clostridiaceae bacterium, assembly GCA_016297585.1. Classification (GTDB taxonomy): domain Bacteria; phylum Bacillota; class Clostridia; order Oscillospirales; family QAMX01; genus JAAZKA01. The sequence goes on along the minus strand of JAEDGJ010000005.1, from coordinate 3,317 downwards.
CATGCAGTAGTAGCCGAATTCCTTCTGAAACAGCGGCGCATCGGGCTTATGCGCATAGAAATCGCGGATTTTCTGAATGTGGGGAGCGTAGGCAGGCATTGGTTTATCCTCTCTTTGTTTCGTGTTTTACAGACCGAGCGCCACGGCATAGGGCGCAATGCCCGGAAGCATGAAGCCCGGAAGGTCATAATCTTCGTAATAGCGGTTCAGGACGATGTCGGACACCGTCTGGGAATCCGCGGTATCGACCGCGGTCTCCGGATGCATCAGCGCGTGGAGATTTGCCAGAATCCCGGAATTTCCGCGCGCGCAGAGGGACATTTTTCCGAGATTCGGGATGGTTTCGAGCACCTCCGTCACGCGTTCAAGGTCGAAAAGCCTGAGCGCGGCGAGGGAGTCGCCGAGGAAGAACAGATCTTTTGACAAAACGTCGAGCGTCGCAAAAAGATTGTGGATGTCCCCGCCCGTGCACGGCTGCGGCGAGCATTTGCCGATGCCGGACGTGTCGAGGACGAACGCGGCGGAGCCGGAGCGCAGGATCCGGCGGATCAGCGCGGCATACTCCGCGAGCGCGTCGGTGCCGCGGTCAAACAGGCAGACCGTCACGGGCACCGTGCGGTCCATCGTCTCGCAGGAACGCAGCAGGACGCCGTAGTTGGGCAGCTCCTCCTGCGTAAACCACAGGTAGGAACGCGCAATGACGCCGGACGAGAACTGCGGCTCGTATTCGCGCACATGGAGCGGCACGGGCTTGCGGAACGCGTATACCTTTTCGCGGACGAAGGCGGCGGCGTCCTCTTTCGTAACGGAGGCGGCAAGCGTACGGACGCGGTCGAGGTTCTCGTGGAACAGGAAGCGGGCGTCGGCAAACTCGCAGCGCACCTGTCCGGACGCCGTGCAGTACAGCCGGCGGTCGTCGATGGGCGCGATCGCGGAGGGAACCTCCCCGCGCTCCTCGCCGTTGAGCGTTCTGGCAAAGAACGCGGCGGCGCGGGCTGCCAGCACCTCGGTGTAGGCGTGTTCGGAGTGATCGACCGTCATGTTGACGGCATCCTCCGCGCCGTAAAGCGCGTAGAGGCGCTTTGCCGCGCCGATCGTCTCAACGGTGCCCTCGATGGGGAAGAAATCCGCGTCGACGCAGAGCGCCAGACACGGCTTCGGCGCAAAGCAGGCCAGCACATCCTGATGGTCAAACAGGAAGCCCGGTTTTCCCATCCAGATCTGCTCGGCATCCTGCGGCTGGCCGGAGCGCAGGATCGTGCGGCGGCTCGACAGGAAGGTGCCGGGCGCGGCGGCCTTCGCTCGCGTCTCGAAGACCATCATGTTGCAGGTCATCGTTCCGCCGCCGGAGGAACCGGTCAGGCCGATGGCGTCCGGGTCGACCTCGGGGCGCGAAATCAGGTAATCGACCGCGCGCCGGGCGTCCGCGACGAAATACCGGGTGGACGCGTCGCCGGTCAGCATGATCTGGTGCCCCGCGTACTGATGGTCGCTCGTGCAGCTGCGCTCCATGTCCAGCTGCAGCGACGGCTCGACATAGGAATGGCGCTCTCCCTGACCGACGGGGTCGATGACAAGCACGATCAGCCCCGCCGAGGCGATGGAGCGCGCGACGCCCTGATAGCGTTCGTCGGTCTTACCCACACCGGAGTGACCCGGATGGAAGAATACGGCGCCGCAGGGCTGCCGGCGCTGATGGGGGATATAGAGGTTCGCCGTCACATAGACGGACGGACGGGACTGAAAAATGACCTTTTCGATGTCGAAAAGCGCTTCGGAAACGACGCCGACGGTCTTTGCGTTCAGCGGAAGCGACGGATCGTAGGGGATGCCGCCGAGCGCCCCGGCAAAATCGCGCCGCACGGCCTCCGCATAGGACGCAAGCGCCTCCCGGGACGAGATCGCGGCGCGCCGGGCGTCCGCCTCGTCAAAAGCCCGCTCGCTGCGGGAGAGAATGTGGGAAGTCAGCTTATTGCCGAGATAATAGCCGCCCGGAGCCTGAAAAGAAGGGATACCCATAGGAAACCTCCACTATAGTCTTTCAGAATTTGGAATTTTCCGGGGGCGGAACACGGGGTCGAGTATACCATATTCCGTTCCGAAAAACAATAAGATCGGCGAAAAAGTGGTCAAAATGCAAAAAATGAAATCATATTACAAAGATTTAACCGTCCCATGTCAAAAGCGCCCTTGCAAACAAAAGCGGAATATGGTACACTACCGTCAGGGTCAATATAGGAGGCATGATATGCAGAATATGGAAAAAGTAGAAGCCCTTCGAAACAAAAAAGGCTTTATATGCGATATGGACGGCGTCATCTATCACGGCAACCGGCTGCTGCCGGGTGTGCGCGAATTTGTCGACTGGCTCTACCGCGAGGATAAGAAATTCCTGTTTTTAACGAACTCGAGCGAGCGCTCTCCGAAGGAGCTCCAGCAGAAGCTCAAATGGCTGGGGCTGGAGGTGGACGAAAGCCACTTCTATACCAGCGCGCTCGCAACGGCGCAGTTTCTGAAAAACCAGAGCCCCGGCTGCTCGGCCTATGTGATCGGCGCACCGGGACTCCTGAACGCGCTGTACGACGCCGGCATCACGATGAACGACCGCGACCCGGATTACGTCGTCGTCGGCGAAACGCGCGACTACAATTATTCGTCGATTCTGCAGGCGGTCAAGCTCGTCTTCGGCGGCGCCAAGCTGATCGGCACCAACACCGACCTCTCCGGTCCCTCCGAGCAGGGCATCATTCCCGCCTGCCGCGCGCTGATCTCGCCGATCGAGCTCGCGACGGGGAAGAATGCGTATTTTGTCGGCAAGCCGAATCCTCTGATGATGCGCACCGGCATCCGGATGCTGGGACTGCACGCGGACGACGCCGCCATGATCGGCGACCGCATGGACACGGATATCGTCGCGGGCGTGGAATCCGGCATGACCGCCGTTTTGGTGCTCTCCGGCGTCTCCACAACGCAGACCGTGGAGCAGTACGCCTACCGTCCGAACCTCATTCTGGACGGCGTCGGCGACATCGCCGGGGTATAAGCTACAGCAGAAATTCCCCGCCGTGGGAAACCGCCGCGACGACGGGCGATTCATACCGCGCGAGCGTGTCGTCGACGGCCCTCTGCAGCTCGCGGAGCGGATAGTACGCGATGCCGCAGCCCTCGATCTCCCCGCGCGTCACGCCGTCGGAGACCACGACCATGCGGCAGCGGCGGCGCATCTTGGACATCGACGTGCCGACCGCGAGCGCCAGCGGATCGCCGGGGACGTTCTCGCCGCGATAGAGCCTTCTCAACAGCTCTCCGGAGTCGTC
>JAEDGJ010000113.1 GCA_016297585.1 Clostridiaceae bacterium | reverse complement strand
CTTGACGCCGATCGCGCCGAAGCGACGGCAGCAGCGGTCGATCTCGTCGACGGCGTACTTTCCGTGCACGGCGTCGGTGTAGCAGAGCCCCCAGATCTTTCCCGGGTACTTTTCAACGGCGTGCGCGACGGTGTCGTTTGCGCGGGCGATCTCCTCGGGAGACGCATGCGCGCCGCCCGCGATCGGACGGGAGATGACCATGCGGTCGATGCCGCAGACCGCCATGTCGTGCACAAGCGTGTCGAGCCGGTCGTCGGTCTCGTTCCCGGAAACCGCGCCGACGGCCACATGCTCGTGCCAGTCGGTCACGGGATGCCCGCGGAAGAACGCGAGCTTCTGATCAAAATCCATCATACGGGATTTCCCTCCTTTTTCATGCGGAAAGCGGCCCGGTCATTCCCGGTTTTCCGCCAGAAACGCTTCCATTTCGGCGATCTGCGCGCGCACGCTCTCCTCGGCGGGGCCGCCGGGCACCTTCCGCCCGTTGACGCAGGCGTCGAGGGAGATCGCGTCGTAGACGTCGGGGCCGAACGCGGGATGGATGCTCTGCAGCGTCGAAAGCGGGAGGTTTTCGAGCGTCGTCCCGGCCTCGACGCAGGCGGCGACGAGCTTGCCGACGGCGGTATAGGCGTCGCGGAAGGGGATGCCGCGGCGCACGAGGTAGTCGGCGGCGTCCGTCGCGTTGATAAAGCCCTCTCCCGCCGCCGCGCGGAGCCGCTCCGTCCGCACGCGCATCGTGCGCACCATCGGCGCGAACACCCGCAGGCAGTTCTTCGCGGTGTCCATCGCGTCGAAGGCGGCCTCCTTGTCCTCCTGCATATCCTTGTTATAGGCCAGCGGCAGCGCCTTCATGACGGTCAAAAGCCCCATCAGGTCGCCGTAGACGCGGCCGGTCTTGCCGCGGATCAGCTCCGCCATGTCGGGGTTCTTCTTCTGCGGCATGATGGACGAGCCGGTCGAATACGCCTCGTCCATCTCGACGAAGCGGAACTCCCACGAGCACCACAGGCAGAGCTCCTCGCACATGCGCGACAGGTGCATCATCAGGATCGACAGGTCGGAGCAGAGCTCGAGCAGGTAGTCGCGGTCGGAGACGGAGTCGATGGAGTTCGCCGTGGGACGGTCAAAGCCGAGCGCATCGGCGACGGACGCGCGGTCGAGCGGATAGGTCGTCGACGCGCAGGCGCCGGCGCCGAGAGGGCATTCGTTCATGCGCGCGCGGCAGTCGGCAAGCCTGGTGTAGTCGCGCCGCAGCATCTGCGCCCAAGCGAGCATATAGTGCGCGAACGTCACGGGCTGGGCGCGCTGGAGATGGGTATAGGCGGGCATGACGCTGCCGAGATGCTCCCGCGCCTGCGCGAGCAGCGCGTCGATCGCGTCGAGCACGAGGGCGGCGATCTCCCCGATCGTGCGGCGGGTATACAGGCGCATGTCGAGCGCGACCTGGTCGTTGCGGGAGCGCGCGGTATGGAGCCGTTTTCCCGCGCTGCCGACGCGCTGCGTCAGGAAGGTCTCGATATTCATGTGAATATCCTCGTTGTCCTCGGAAAACTCAAGCTTCCCGGCCTCGATATCGGCGAGGATGCTGTTCAGGCCATCGCGGATCTGCCGCTCGTCCTCCGGGGAGATGATCCCCTGCCGCGCGAGCATCGCCGCGTGAGCGAGGCTGCCCTCGATGTCCTCCCGGTACAGGCGCTGGTCAAAGCCGATCGACGCCTGGAAATCGTTTGCGGTCTTGTCGGTTTCCTGAGAGAACCTTCCGCCCCAGAGCTTCATATGCAAAATCTCCTTTATTGGTTGTCGGGGATATAAAAACAGGGATGCGATAAAAATCGCATCCCTATTCTAACGCATCCGATTCTGAATTGCAAGAGACAAACCTTGCGTTCCAAAGGATTTCCCCAAAATGACCGGTTTTTTCGGAAATTGTTTCGCTTACGCGACCGTATCCGGCACCTTCGGCAGACCCGCGAAGCTCGCGGCGAGCTCCTCGTCGGTGGGGATGGTATCGGACATCTGCCCGTCGTTGTACTTCTGATAGGCGACCATGTCGAAGTAGCCCGTACCGGTCAGGCCGAAGAGGATGGTCTTTTCCTCGCCGGTCTCGCGGCAGCGGATCGCCTCGTCGATGGCGACGCGGATGGCGTGGCTCGACTCCGGCGCGGGGAGGATGCCCTCGACGCGGGCGAAGTACTCGGCCGCCTCGAAAACGGCCGTCTGCTCGACCGCGCGGGCTTCCATATACCCGTCGTGATACAGCTGCGAGAGCGTCGAACTCATGCCGTGGTAGCGAAGACCGCCGGCGTGGTTGGCAGACGGAATGAAGCCGGAGCCGAGGGTGTACATCTTCGCCAGCGGGCAGACCATGCCGGTGTCGCAGAAGTCATAGGCGAATTTGCCGCGCGTGAAGCTCGGGCAGGAAGCCGGCTCGACGGCGATGAAGCGGTAGTCGTTCTCGCCGCGCAGCTTCTCGCGCATGAACGGCGCGATGAGTCCGCCGAGGTTCGAGCCGCCGCCCGCGCAGCCGATGATGACGTCCGGGCGCACGCCGATCTTGTCGAACGCGCTTTTGGCCTCGAGGCCGATCACGGACTGATGCAGCAGCACCTGATTTAAGACGCTGCCGAGCACATAGCGGTAGCCCGGGGTATGGGTCGCGACTTCGACGGCCTCGGAGATCGCGCAGCCGAGGGAGCCGGTGGTATCGGGATGCTCGGCGAGGATCTTGCGGCCGATCTCGGTCGTCGCGGACGGGCTGGGGGTCACGGACGCGCCGTAGGTGCGCATGACCTCGCGGCGGAAGGGCTTCTGCTCATAGGAGCACTTGACCATATAGACGCGGCAGTCGAGGCCGAGGTAGGCGCAGGCCATCGAAAGCGCGGTGCCCCACTGACCGGCGCCGGTCTCGGTGGTGACGCCCTTCAGGCCCTGCTGCTTGGCGTAGTACGCCTGGGCGATGGCGGAGTTGAGCTTATGGCTGCCGGAGGTGTTGTTGCCTTCGAACTTGTAGTAGATCTTCGCGGGCGTGCCGAGCTTTTCCTCGAGGCAGTAGGCGCGCACCAGCGGCGAGGGGCGGTACATCTTATAGAAATCGCGGATCTCCGCGGGGATGGCGATATACGGGGTCGTATCGTCGAGCTCCTGGCGCACCAGCTCGTCGCAGAACACGGGGCGCAGGTCGTCGTAGCCCATCGGCTTGCCGGTGCCCGGATTCAGCAGCGGCGCGGGCTTGTTCTTCATGTCGGCGCGGACGTTGTACCACGCACGCGGCAGCTCGTTTTCGGTCAGGTATACCTTGTAGGGGATGTTGGCGTCAGCGGCGGTTCTCATGTGTTTTGCTCTCCTTTTTTCGAAAAATGTTCGGAAAGCTGGTAGGCTTTCCGCTTTTTCCGGGGAGAACGGCAACAAAAAAAGCCTTCGTCCCACGGAAAATCATTTTCCGGGACAAAAGCCTTCGTAAAATCAGCTTCTGCGGTGCCACCCGAATTGACGGTCCCTCATCGGAAAACCGTCCGCTTTATGCCGCACTACCATGCGGCCTTCCCGTAACGTGGGAAATTCCGTCGAAGCATACTCCCGCGCGCGTTCTCCGCGCCGTTTTCTGCCGCGCCCTCGCCGGTCCATTCGGCAGACTCTCCGATACCGCCCTTTCATCTTCCGGCGGCTCTCTGAAAAGGGAGTGCGTTCTGCGTACTCATCCGGTTCAACGGTTTTGCGTTTCATTCTCGAAACTGTCTTTAGTATACGCCCGCCGCGGCGGATTGTCAACACCGATTTTCACGAAAACCGGCGGGGAGACGCCGGAAAGATTCGACGAAATCCATAAATCCGCGTCATATTTGCCGTTCCCGCGCACCCCTGCCCCGCGTTTTTCGGGCTTTTTGTCCGTTTTTGTGGTGCTTTCGTCACAAGAAATGCGCGCATGAGTTGTGAAAGCTGGGCGAAATGTACCTTGCAAAGCCCTGTCGCATACATTATAATAACTCTATTCGGTCAAAGGAGTCGTTTGGAAAACATGTCTGTTACAGTCGTAAAATTCGGCGGAAGCTCTCTGGCGGACGCCGCGCAGTTTCAAAAAGTCGCCGCGATCGTCCGCGCGGACGCGTCGCGCCGCTATGTCGTCCCCTCCGCTCCCGGCAAGCGCTGCTCCGGCGACCGCAAGGTCACGGACTTACTCTACGCGAGCTTCGACGCCGTTCGGGCCGGCGAGCCGTTTGAAACCGCCTTCGCCCCCGTGCGCGAGCGCTTCGACGGCATCGCCCGCGAGCTGTCCCTCGACGTCGATCTCGAGAGCGAATACCGCGCCATCGAGCGCGGCTACGCCGACGGCTCCCGCGATTTCGCGGCGTCGCGCGGCGAATACTTAAACGGCCGCCTGCTCGCGGCCTACCTCGGCTTCCCCTTTGTCGACGCGGCGGACGTCGTCTTCTTCGACGCCTCCGGACGCCTCGACGAGACGCGCACCTACGCGGCGATCCGCGAGATGTCGCAGCGCCTCCCGCAGGCGGTCATCCCGGGCTTTTACGGCCGCGGCGCAGACGGATGCGTGCGCACCTTCTCCCGCGGCGGCTCCGACATCTCCGGCGCGATCGTCGCGCGCGGCGTCGGCGCGGCGCTCTACGAGAACTGGACGGACGTCTCCGGCTTCTCGGTCGCGGATCCGCGCCTCGTGACGAATCCGCGCGTCATCGAGACGATCAGCTTCGCCGAGCTGCGCGAGCTGTCCTACATGGGCGCGACGGTGCTGCACGAGGATTCCATCTTCCCCGTCCGCGCGGTGGGCATTCCGATCAACATCCGCAACACGAACGCCCCCGAGGATCCCGGCACGCGCATCGTGCAGGCGTCGGACGCGCCGATCCGCACCGGCAAGGTCACGGGCGTCGCCGGCAAGCGCGGCTTCTGCGTCATCACGATCGAAAAGGACATGATGAACTCCGAGGTCGGCTTCACGCGCAAGGTGCTGTCCGTTCTGGAGCGCCACAACATCAGCTACGAGCATCTGCCGACGGGAATCGACACGCTGGGCATCGTCCTGCACGCGGAGCTCCTCGACGGCATCGAGGATCAGCTCCTCTCGGAGATCCAGGAGGCCGCCTCCCCCGACCACATCGAGGTCGTCCGCAACATCGCCCTGCTGGCCGTCGTCGGCCGCGGTATGGTGCGCTCCAAGGGCATCGCCGCGCGGCTTCTCTCCGCCATCGCGGGCGCGGACATCAACATCCGCATGATCGACCAGGGCTCGTCCGAGATGAACATCATCATCGGCGTCGACGAAGCCGACTTCGAACGCGCCGTCCGCGCCGTGTACGTCGAGTTCTTCGTATATTGATCCCTTTTTGGAAAGCAAACAGAATGCCGCCTCAGCCGGATTTTTCCCGGCCGGGGCGGCTTTTTTCGGTGTTTATCCTTCCCCCGCCTCGCGCATCCGGCGCAGGGCGCCTTCGATGTCGAGCACGCCGTGCGCAAAGCCCTCGCGCAGCAGCTCGGGGGGGACGTAATCGTCGTACTTCTCGAAAACCGGCACCTCGCCGTCGTAGAGATACCGCATCGGCTCCGGCGTTTCCGACGCATGCCGCAGGACGGTCTCCCAGAACTCGTCCTCCGACGCCTTCATGTGAAACTGCATGAAGTACGGGCGCGACGACTCAAAGCCCGAGATCCCGAGCTCCTTCCCGCAGATCAGGCGCAGGAAGCGCTCGAGCGCGAGGAACGCGTAGGTGCCGAGCCACGGCGTCAGGCACCAGGCGTCGCCGCCGATCCGGTACAGCATCTCGCGCGGGGAGCCGCCGCCGAAGAGCTTCGCGGCACGCGTCTGGCTGCGCGCTTCGTACAGGCGCTGCGCGGCGTTTTTCTGCAGATAGGGGTAGTTTGCGTCCTCCGTCAGCACCCGCCGCATGCGCTCGAGCACCTTCGTGTGGATGTCGCCCGGCACCAGCCCGAAATAGGCCGGGACGATGCCGCGCACCGGCTCGACGTACAGCACGCGCTTTTTCAAGTCGAGCTCCGTGACCTCCCAGACCCGTCCCGCGATCGCGACGCGCTCGCCGACCGGCGGCGGCATGACGAGCGTGCCGAGCTCCTCGGACTCCCAGCGCACCGCGTATTCCTCGTCCTCGCGGAAGACGGCGTAGAACTTGTAGCTGTTCACGATCCGCTCGCCCGCAAGCCCCACGATCAGGCCGCGCGAGTCGGTCGTCTGGAGCATATCCGTCTCGAGCATATGCCGCAGCAGCGTGCGGTAGTGCTCCGGCGTGACCGTGCGGAAGGGCGACAGGCGCAGCACGCGGTCGGCAAGCTGCGGCGGGGTCAGCTCGCCGCAGGAGGCGAGCGTCGAGAGCGTCTGATGGAAGAGCAGCGAGTACGGCCGCTTGCCCTCGCGCGGCGGCTCGACCCACTTTTCCTCGAGGTAGAGCTGCACCAGCGCGATCGCCTGCAGCAGCTTCCACGGGATGTGGTGCTGCAGCGGCTCGCGCGGCAGCGGCGGCGCTTCGCGGATGACGAACCACATCTCCTGCGGGTCTCCCCGCCGTCCGGTGCGCCCCATGCGCTGCAGAAAGGAGCTGACCGTGAACGGCGCGTCGATCTGGAACGCCCGCTCGAGCCGGCCGATGTCGATGCCCAGCTCCAGCGTCGCCGTCGTCACCGTCGAAAACGTCAGCGTGTCGTCCTTCATCAGCGCCTCCGCCGTCTCGCGGTAGGACGCGGAGAGGTTGCCGTGGTGGATGAGGAAGCGCTCCGGCTCACGCAGATCCTCGCAGTAGCCGCGCAGCGTGGCGGTCACGGTCTCCGCCTCCTCGCGGCTGTTGCAGAAGATCAGGCACTTCTTCCCCGCCGTGTGGTCGAAGATGTAGCGCAGCCCCGGGTCGGCGTTTTCAAGCGTCCCCGCCTCCCCGGACGGCTCGATGTCGGGGCTTGCGAGCTCCGGCGCCGTCTCGTGGCGTGCCGGTTCGTCCGCAGCCTTTTCCGGCAGCGCGTCCGGCAGCTTCCAGCGCCGGGTGCGGTTGTAGTCCGACACGCTCTCCGAGACCGGGAAATGCGACAGCGTCAGCCGCCAGCGTGTGCCCGGCGCGTCGAGCTTCGGCGCGAGCGTCCGGCGTCCGGAGTTCCCGGCAAGCCACCGTCCCGCCGCCTCCGGGTCGCCGATCGTCGCGGACAGTCCGACGCGCCGCGGCCGACAGCCCGCCATGCGCTCGAGCCGCTCGAGAAGGCACAGGACCTGTCCGCCGCGGTCGGCGCGCATCAGCGCGTGCACCTCGTCGATGACGACATAGCGCAGCTCGCCGAACAGCCGCACGAGATCGCCGTGCTTGTGCAGCAGCAGCGCCTCGAGCGACTCCGGCGTGATCTGCAGCACGCCGCGCGGGTTTTTGAGCATCTTCTCCTTATGCGACTGCGCCACGTCGCCGTGGCGGTGCCAGACGGGGATGTCCCCTTCGGCGCAGAGCGCCTCGAGCCGCGAAAACTGGTCGTTGATGAGCGCCTTCAACGGGCCGATGTAGAGCGCGCCGATGGTCGCGGGCGGGTCGTTGTAGAGCTCGGTCAGAATGGGGAAGAACGCGGCCTCGGTCTTGCCCGCGGCGGTCGTCGCGGCAAGCAGCAGATGGCAGTCGGTGTCGAAAATCGCCTCGATCGCCGCCACCTGCACGGCGCGCAGGGATTTCCAGTCGTTTTTATAGATGAACTCCTGAATAAACGGCGCAAGCCTGTAAAACGGGTGCTCCGGCATCGATAAAATCCCCCTTATTCCCCGCCGATCGGCGCGGTTTGATAGCCCGTGACGCCGTTTTTGCGCATCCAGCCGAGCTTTGCGCGCATCAGGGCGTCGAGCACGGCGTTTGTCGTTCCCGTCGTCCCGTAAAGCTCCTTCTGCAGCGCGTACAGGTCGTTATAGGTCAGCGTCGGGTAATCCTCAAGTCCGAAGCTCCCGTCGGGGAGACGGGCATAGTGCAGATTGCCGTCCGCGCGGATCCAAGCGGTCCCGGTATCCTCGATGCCCGCGAGCAGCCGGTCCGCCGCCGCGCACGCCCCGGCGCTGCCGTCGCGGTACAGGTAGAGGATCTCCGCGAGCTGGTGGTTCAAGGACGTGTGCACGGG
>JAEDGJ010000112.1 GCA_016297585.1 Clostridiaceae bacterium | reverse complement strand
CGCGGGCTCTGCGGCGTTCAGGCGCAGTATATGTCCCATGCGCTGCACGCGCTGCGGATCCGCTGCACGGATTTCGATCCCGACACGGCCGGGGAGGGACTGGTGAAGAATTGGTCGCTGCGCGGCACGATGCATGTCTTTGCGGAGGACGAGCTGCCGCTGTTTTTCGCGCTGCGGCAGAAGGACGATTACCACAGCGTCGACTGGAGCGGGGAGACGTTCTGGAACCGGCGGGACGCATGGGCGCTGACGCCCGAACGGCAGCGGTTTTTCTCGGAGCGGATCCTCGGTGCCTGCGAAGCGGGTCCGCGCACGCGCGAAGAGCTGAAAGCCGTCTGCCGCGCGGCCGGGATGACGGACGCGGAGGAGGACAGCATGTTCGACCCGTGGGGCGGCGGTATGCGCGAGCTGTGCGAGAGGGGCTTTCTGCACGGCGCGGTGCAGGAGGAAAAGCGGTACTGCCTCTCGCCGCCGTTTGCGCCGGTTCCGCCGTACGAGGCGGAGCTTGCGCTCGCGCGGCGGTATTTTGAAAACTACGCACCGGCGACGGTTCACGACGCGATGTACTTTTTCCATGTTCCCGCGGCGCGGGTGAAGCGGTGGCTCGGCGAGCTGCCGGTCCAAACGGCGGAATGCGGCGGAAAAACGTACTTTTACATCGAAACCGGCAGAAAATTTGACGAGAATATGCCGGAGTGCCTGTTTCTCGCGGGGTTTGACCAGCTGATGCTAGGATACGAGAAAAAGGAGAGCCTGTTTCTCGCGCAGGAGCGGCTCCGGGAGATTTTCACCCTTTCGGGCATCGTCATGCCGGCGGTTCTCGTGAACGGACAGGCGGCGGGACGGTGGAAAATGAAAAACGGGAGGCTTTCCGTATCGCTGTTCGCGCCGCCCGGCAAACGGAAAAAGGCCGCGATCCGGGAAACGGCGGAGAGGCTGTGGAACGATCTGAGCGCGGTGGAGTTTGTATAGGAAAACGCCGTCATTTGGAAGGAAGAGTCTTCCAGATGACGGCGTTTTTCACACCCCGGTCTGCGGACGTCTACAGATAGCGCCGGAGGACGAGGCAGACGCGGCCCTTGCGCGAGACGCCGCCCGCCGAGGCGACGAGGCATTTTCCCATGCCGCGCAGGGAGATCTTGTCGCCCTCCGCGACCTCGCGGTCGGGCTTGTCGCAGGGGATGCCGTTGAGGAACACCTTCCCGGCGGCGACGGCCTCCGCGGCTTTCCCGCGGGAGAGGGAGAACGCCGCCGCGGTGACGGCGTCGAGCCGGAGGGACGCGACCGTGTCGCGGATCTCGCGGAAGGCCTGCTCCGGGACGATCAGCTCCGGCAGCGGCACAAGCGTGACGGTGAGCGGGGAGCGCCCGGCGGAGGTGAGGTTGTCGCGCAAAAACGGCGCGACGGAAGAGGCCGCGAGAATGTCGCAGCCGTCGGGACGCACGAGCAGGTCGCCGAGCATATCCCGCCGCACGCCGAGCGCGAGGAGGGCGCCGAGATAGTCGCGGTGCGTCGGGGCGCTGCCTTCCCGGTCGCGCCGCACGGCGCGGACGGCGGCGAGCTCCGCAAAATCGGGAAGCTGCGCGTCCTCGGCCCAGTCCGGCAGGAAGACCGCGACGGTGCGCTCCGCGTCGGGATAGCCGCCGAAAAAGCGGGCGGCGGGCGCGAGCCTTTCCGCCAGCGCGCGCTCGTGCGGCGATAAAAAGGCGGTGTGCGCCGGGGTGCCGCGGGAGGCGGCGTCGGCGCAGTCGAGGACCCGGGCGAGGGTCATGCGCTCGTCCGGGTCGGCGGTCAGGGACTGTAAAAGGGGAGATTTCATATCTTCTTATTCATCTGCTCCACGGCACCGGCTTCCGGGACATGATTGCCGTAGCGCACCTCTTCATAGTAATCGCGCAGCGCATCCAGCGTCGGCGCGTCGGTTTTGACATAACCGGAAAGCCCCGCGATCTCCTCGGAGGGGGTGTAGGTATCCTTGTGATGAAAGCCCTGGGAGGACGCCTTGTAGACCGCGCGGCGGTAGAGCGCGCGGACCTTTTCCGGCACCGTTTTCAGCTCTCCCCACGACGGCTCGCGGCGAAGCTGCTCGGAAAGCCAGTCCCGGGCGCGCTTGAGGTACTGCGCGGGCAGGTCGCGCAGGTCTACGAGGCTTTCGCGCGTGTCCTCGTAGCCGACCGCGCCCGCGTCCTGCTCGTCGCCGCCGAATTTGACGGTCTTCAGGAACGCGATCAGGCGGCGGATCCCCTTCCAGAGCATAAAGAGCAGGAACGCGGCAAACGCCGCGACGGCGGCAAAGACGATGACGCGGATGATGATCTCCTGAATCCGATCCCAGAGCGGATTGTGGGTCAGATCCTCCTTGCCGACCAGCACGCTCAAGTCGAGGTCGCCGCCGCCGGAATCGCCGCCGGAGGCACTCTCGCCGCTGTCGAAGCGGCTCGTCAGCCACAGGATCAGCTCGTAGAGCCGCCATGCGAGCCATTTGAGCGCGCGGATCAGGATGCCGATGCAGGAGACGCCGAGGATGATCAGGTAGATGCCGACAAGCAGCAGCTTGTTCTGCAGGTTCATCGTCGAGGAAACGACCATGTTGCCCGCGTGGAGCTTGTTGCGCTGCACATCGGTCAGCGAGATGAGGTTGAGCTGGTTCATCGAAAGCAGCCCCACGAGCACGATGATGGGGCCGAGCACCGTTGCCGCCGGGCGGAACGGCTCGAGCACGGGGATGATGTCCGTCAGCATCGCGAAGACGAGGTTGATGACCATGAAGGTCGTGAACAGGTAGATCGGCGTGACCTCATCCCACGAGCGCGACGCGATGCTGCGCGCGCGGATGGCGAATGCCGCGCCGAAAACGCCCATGCAGACCCATTCCGGCACCGTCGACGCCAGTGCTGCGCCGATGAAGAACGCCGCCGTCAGCGCGCAGAGCGCGCAGAGGAGGTACTCAAGCACCGGCACGCGCTTGAAAAGGGCGTGCAGCAGGATGCCGAGAAGCGAAAAGAGCGGCATCAGCGCGATCCAGATATAGCAGTTCGGCGCGGGCATGGCGATGACCGTGACCACGCAGAGAATGAGCGACAGAATGACGACCTCGACGGTGCTTTTGAGCCAGTCGAGCGCCATTTTTTTAATCCGCTGCATGAAGCTCCTCCTTTGGCGTGCGCTCGACCGTCAGCATCTCGACGTTGTTGCCCGCGTCGCGCAGCTTCTGCAGCGCGTCGTCGATCTCCTCGTTCGTATACGCCGAAATGACCAGATAATCCATGCCCGTTACGCCCGAATCGTACTCCTCCTTCAGGAAGGTGTGGAAGGTCACGCGCCGCAGCAGCGTGAGCTTCGCGAGCGTCAGCAGGATCGTCTGGAGCTGCGAGTCGCCCGAGCAGGGCTCGAGCCGCATCGGGCTTTCCGGGTCGTCGATATACTTGCCGTTTGCGGCAAAGCCCGTTTCGACGCCGCTTTCCAGCGCGTACTGCGCGATCGACGCCGCGATCGAGATGGCGCGTTCGGCGCAGGGCTCGTCGGTCGTGACCGACCACTGGTTTTCGTCCGTATCGACGTTCAAGAGGATCATCAGCCGCACGTCGGCGGTGTAGTCGTAGTTGTGTACCTGAAGCTGTCCGGTTTTCGCCGTCGCCTTCCAGTTGACGCGGTTCTGCGGATCGGTGGGCTGGTATTCGCGCACGCCGCGGATGTGGAAGGGGTCGTCGATGATCCAGCGGCGCACGACGATGTCGCCGGTGAAGCTCGAGCGGATGCGGAACAGGTCTTCGATCGGGATGAGCTGGGGGTAGACGGTCAGGACGGTGTTCGTTTCGAAGTCCTGGCTGCGGCGGTCGCCGATGCCGAGGATGTCGCCGGTGGTCATCGTCACCGACGGAACGGCGTAATAGCCGCGGTGGGGCACCGTCACGTTGTGCCGCCGCGTGATCGTCGTATAGGC
The DNA here is from genome assembly GCA_016297585.1 of Clostridiaceae bacterium. Taxonomy (GTDB): domain Bacteria; phylum Bacillota; class Clostridia; order Oscillospirales; family QAMX01; genus JAAZKA01. The sequence goes on along the minus strand of JAEDGJ010000112.1, from coordinate 4,267 downwards.
CGGCAGCGTGAACATGGAGCGGTGGAACTGGCGGTATTTGTCGGGCTTGACGGCGTCGGGATTGGCCGTGCCGGAGCCGAAGATCAGATAGGGCGAGAGCTGCGCCTCGACGCGCACCCAGGGGATGGGCAGCAGGCGCGCGTTGGAGATGTGCTCGACGAGCGTCGTGGATTCGCCCTCGGTAATGACGTCGGGGGTGAAATAGCGCCGGTAGCGCAGCGATTTGAAGTTGCAGCGGGGGAAATACCGGCCCTGCAGGAAGATGACGATCAGCAGGGCGAGAAACAGGCTCTGGATCCACATGGCGATATAAGCCCTCCCTCTTTTTTCTTAGCTGCGTTTGGCGCGGATATCCTCCGTGGGAACCGGGACGGACGACAGGATCGCGGAGAGAATGGCGAGATTCTGGTTTTTCTTGATGCGCGCGGAGCTCTTCAGGATGATGCGGTGGCCGAAGACGGACGGCACCATCTCGCGGATGTCGTCGGGGGTGACAAAATCGCGGCCGCGCAGGATGGCGCAGACCTGGGACGCGCGCAGCAGCGCCTGCGTGCCGCGCGGGCTGACGCCGAGGATGATGTCCTGATGCGTGCGGGTCTCCTCCGCGATGCGGATGATGTATTGCATGATGTCGTCGGAGACGAAGACGCGGGTAAAGGACTTCTGCGCGTCGACGATCTGCGCGGCGGTCGCGACGGGCTCGATGGTGTCGAGGGGATTGTCGGACTGGAAGCGGCGGAGGATGGCGGCGCCCTCGTCGGCCGTGGGATAGCCCATCTCGGCCTTGATGAGGAAGCGGTCGAGCTGCGCCTCGGGCAGGGGGAAGGTGCCCTGCGTCTCGACGGGGTTCTGCGTGGCGATGACGATGAAGGGCGCGGAGAGCCGGCGGGTCTCGCCGTCGATCGTGACCTGGCGCTCCTCCATGCACTCGAGCAGCGCGGACTGCGTGCGGGGCGTGGCGCGGTTGATCTCGTCGGCGAGCAGGAGGTTTGTGAAGACCGCGCCGGCGCGGAATTCGAATTCGCCCTTCTTCTGGTTGTAGAAATTGATGCCGGTCAGGTCGGAGGGCAGCAGGTCGGGTGTGAACTGGATGCGGCGGAAATTGCCGTCGATGGACTTCGCCGCGGCCTTGGCAAGCAGCGTTTTGCCGGTGCCGGGGACGTCCTCGAGCAGGATGTGTCCGGAGGACAGCAGCGCGATCAGAAAGCGGTCGATGACGTCGCCCTTGCCGACGATGACCTTCTCAATGTTTTCGCGGATGGACAGGGCCAGATTGCGGATCTCAGAAATTTCCAAAACAGTCCACATCACTTTCTATACAGATTTGTAAAATACAGGGTATCAAAACACCGGTTTTATAATATCATACCACGGGGAGGCAGGTGCAGGCAAGCACATTTCGTGAATTTATTTCAAATTTGTAAAACTCCTTCCGGCGGCGCGGCAGGATTTCCCCGGGGCAGTTATATTTTCCACGGCGGCAGGGCAAAATAGGGGCGAAATCCAAAAAACGGAGGTCAGCTTAGAAAAATGCTTGGAAAAAATGGAAAACGGGCTGCCGCGCTCGCGGCGGCGCTGCTGCTGGCGTTCGGGCTCTGCGGCGGCGTCTATGCGGCGGAACCGGCGGCGGCGGGATACAGACAACAGGCGGTGCTCATCGGCGGCGCAGAGCAGCTGTGCGGCATCGTCGCGGAAACGCTGCCGGAGACGGGCGCGCTGACGCTCGGCGGACGGCGTCTGATGCGCGGCGAGGGCGTGGCGAAGGCGGATTTTGAGCGGCTTATGTACGAGCCCGCCTCCACCGGGGAGGAAATCTTCCGCTATTATCCCGTGTATGCCGACGGGCACGTCGGGGAGGCGGCTCAGATCACGCTCCGGGCCGTGACGAATACCGCGCCGATCGCGCGGACGGTGGAGCTGGAGACGTACCGGAATATGGGCGTCGGCGCGCGGCTCGGCGGCGTCGACCCGGACGGGGACGCGCTGACCGTCCGGATCGAGAGCGCGCCGTCCTGCGGCGTTGTGGAGCTGGACGCGGAGACGGGACGCTTTCTGTACACGCCGTACCAGAACCGCACTGGCACGGACCGCTTCTCCTATGTGCTGACGGATGAATGCGGCGCCGTTTCCGAGCCCGCGGAGGTGACGGTTCGGGTGCTGCGTCCGCAGTCGGGTCTGGAATACGCGGATATGAGCGGGAGCACGGCGCACTACGCGGCGGTGCGGCTCGCGGAGCTCGGCATCTTTGAGGGCGCGAAGCTCGGCGGCGTATCGTATCTCGAGCCGGAGAAGCTCCTGACGCGCGGCGAGCTGATCGCGATGGCGGTCGCGCTGGCGGGCGAGACGCCGGTGCCGGTCGTCAATACGGGATATGCGGACGACGCGGCGATCCCCGCGTGGGCCAAGCCCTTTGCCGCCGCCGCGCTGAAGACGGGCTTTGCCGCGGGCGAGACGACGGCGGACGGTACGGTCCTGCGCGCCGGGGAGCCGGTCACGCGCGCGGAAGCGGCGGTCATCCTCTGCCGCGCGGCGGGACTGTCGGGCGCCGCGCCGACGGGGACACTGTCCGATGACGGGACGATCCCCGTCTGGGCGCGGGAGAGCGCGTCGGATGCGGCGGAGCTCGGCATTCTCGAGACCGGACCGGACGGCGGCTTCGACGCATCCGGCACGATGACCCGGGAGGAGGGCGTCGCCGCCGTCTTCCGGGCGTATCAGCGGATGCAGGAAAACGTCGTAAAAACGGGCTTTTTCTCGTGGATTCTGTGACAAAAACAAACTGAAAACCGGCGCGGGGCATGGCTTGCGATTATTTTGCCATGCCCCGCGTTGGTTTGACAAAATCTACCAGTCCTCTCTGCTATAATCGGCTACACAAAGCACCCCCGAAAGGGGGAAATCAAAAGAAACGAAGGATGGTCGGCGATGGAGCAGGAAAAAGTGAAAAGAGAGGCCGCGGCGCCGGGTACGCTTGTCAGCGCCGCCGTCAGATTCCGGGAATTGGGGAAAAAGCTGCGCGCGTCGGAGGCGCTGACGATCGCGTCGGTATATGTGATGGACGCGGCGGCGGGCGCGCTGCTCGCGAGGGGGATCATCCTCGTGCGGTACGCGCCGCTGGGAGCGGCCTATGCGGCGGCCTGCGCCTGCGGACGGCTGCCGGGCAAGCTGCACGGAAAGGCGGCGAGGCTGGCGCCGTTTGCGGCGGTGTTCGGAAGCATTCTCGGGTACTGCACGCTGTCTCAGGCGGATCCGCTGCGCTACGCGTGCGCCTGCGTCATCCTCCTTGCGGCGGGCATCGTGTTCCGGGATTCGCCGGTCGCGGAAAACCGGTGGTTTCTGCCGGCCTCCGCGCTGTTTGCGATGGTGAGCACCGGCGCGGCGTTTGCGATGACCGGCGGCGGCAGCGAAACGGCCGGCGCATGGGGGAATTTTCTGCTCTACGTCTGCGAGGGGCTCCTCTGCGCGGGCGCGGCGTTTTTCTACGACATCTTCCGGCGCTCAATGCGTCCGTGGAACGAATGGAACATCCTGACGCGGCAGATCGGCGGCAGGCTCGGGCGCTGGGAGATCTCCCGCACCGAAAAGGCCCCCGCGCTTTCGCAGAGAGCCGCGATTCTGATCGCCGGCGCGTCCTTCTGCATGGTGCTGCGCCTGTTCGCGCCGTTTTTCGGCATCCGGTGGGGCCATGTCCTCGCGATGCTGGGCGTGCTGTCCTCCGCCTGCGCCGGCGCGCTGCCCGCGGCGGCGGCGGGACTGTGTCTGGGCGGCGCGATGGATCTCGCGTCGCTGTCCGCGCCCGCGTTCGCGGCGATTTACGGGCTGTGCGGGCTGTTCTGCGGGATATACCGCAAAAGATCCTCCTTTGCGGTCGCCCTCGCCTTCGTTGCCGCGAACGCCGCGTCGCTTGCGTGGCAGGCCGAGCCGCAGCCCGCCTTATTCGAGGGCTTTGCCGCAAGCGTCCTCTTCCTGTTGTTTTCCGGGAAGCTCGCCGCGTTCGGCGGACTGCTGTTCCCGTCCGCGGGCGCGGTGATCGGCATCCCGCAGAAGGCGGAGCCGGAGGGCGCGCGGGGGTATCTGCGCACCCGCGTCGACGAGCTGGCCGCGGCGTTTGCGGCGCTCGGCGAGATGTGCGCCGCCGGGGCGGACGAGCGCGAGACGCGCGGCGAGCCGGCGGGGATGGCGTGGATCCCGTCGCCGCCTTCCGCCGGCGGTATGGACGGGTCCGGCGGGAACGCGCCGAATCTGTCGGCCTTCAACGTCGCCGTGG
>JAEDGJ010000111.1 GCA_016297585.1 Clostridiaceae bacterium | reverse complement strand
GAATTTCGACGGGCAGCTCTCCGGCTGCGACTGCGTCATCAGCGGCGAGGGCGCGACGGACTTCCAGACCGCCTACGGCAAGGCGCCCGTCGGCGTCTCCCGGCGTGCGGCGGCGCGCGGCATCCCGGCGTTCCTGCTGTCCGGCACGCTCGGGAGAGACTATTCGGCGGTCTACCGCGAGGGCGTCACGGCGGCGTTCTCCATCGCCGACCGCCCGATGACGCTGGAATACGCCATCGAGAACGCGGCGCCCCTGCTGGAAGCCGCGGCGGAGCGGCTGACCCGCACGCTGTGCGCGGGCTGGGGGATCAAAGTCTGACCTAAAACTTGAAAAAAAGTCCTGCGGAGCGCCGGAAAATGCGCTTTGCAGGACTTTTTTCCCAAAATACCGGTCATTTTGCGGCCGGCGGGGGAGTGGACTTGCGGTTTGCCGGGGAAAACGGGCAGCGGCTGCCGATGCACTGATTGTTCTTCGCCGAATGCGTGCAGACTACCTCGGGCTTCTCCATTTCGACCCCGAAATGCGCGCGCGCGAAGTCGATCGCGGCGAGAATGGCGAGATACGAGTCCCGCTTGCAGCAGCGGGGGCCGCCGACCTCGCCGATCCGCCCGAGCGCCGCGGCGGTCATCCGGTTCGACAGCCCGAAGGGTTCCACGGTCAGCGGCGTGGAGCCGGAGACGATCGACACGAACATCCCGGCGCTGATGCCGGCGCCGCAGGCACCCCAGAAGCCGCAGGCGCCGCCCGGAACGCTCCTTCCGCGGCTCTGCATCTCCGTCAAAGCCGCCTCCAGCTCGAGCTCTCCGCCCGCGTTCCGGTACGCCGTCAGCAGCGCCGCGCCCACCAGCACATGATGCTCCGGGCCGTGCATATGGCAGAACGGCTGCGCCATCAGCTTTTCGAGGATTTCGACCGGGTTTTTCGAGGTCTCGCGCATACAGATGCCGAAAACGGCGTCCAGCCCCTTCATATGGCAGGCATTGCAGACGTAGTGCCCGTTTTCGCAGCGGGTCTTGCTCGGCTCCTTTTTATGGCACACCGCGCACTCCATCAGCTCGTCCCGTTCCAGATACACAAGGCGCGCCCGGCAGATCAGACATTCTTCCTGCATCGAAAATGATCTCCCCTTTCCAAACGGTATACAGGACGCCCGGGAGAAAGGGGCGTTTTTCCCTCTCCCGGGCGTTTTTTTGCATAGCTTCCGGGTTTTCCCCCTCCGCAGGGGAAAATTCTATGTTACTTCGTCTTCTTTTTGAAGCTCGAGCGGCTTTCCGTGCCCTGCACCAGCCGGACGATGTTCTTGCGGTGCAGCAGGATGATGCCGCCGCACAGGACGACCGCGACCACCGTATACCACCACGGCGACGGGTGGAAGATGAGCATCAGCACGGGCATCAGCGCGGCCGCCGTGACCGAGCCGAGCGACACGATATGCGACAGCGCGACGACGACGATAAAGATGTACAGCACCACAAGGAAAATGCGCCAGTCGAAGATCAGCAGCACCGCCGCCGTCGTCAGAATGCCCTTTCCGCCCCGGAAGCCGAAGAATACGGGATAGGCATGTCCCAGGATGACGAAGAACGCGGCGATCATCTCGCCGTCCTTGCCCATCCAGGAGCCGATGAGCGCCGCGGCGATGCCCTTGAGGATGTCGCCGAGGAAGACGAACGCCGCGGGACCGGTACCCATCACGCGCAGGGCATTCGTCGTCCCGGCATTGCCGCTGCCCATCGTGCGCAGATCCTTTTTCATGAACGCACGGCTGACGATGACCGCGGAATTGACGCTGCCCAGCAGGTAGGACGCCAGCGCAATGATGACAAACTTCCAAAAATTCGGAATATCCATCCCTTATTCGTCCCCCTTCTGGCGGATCGTCATACGCACCGGCGTGCCCCGGAAGCCGAACACCTCGCGGAGCCGGTTTTCGATGTACCGGCGGTAGGAATAGTGGAACAGTTCGATATCGTTGCAGAACAGCACGAAATTCGGCGGACGGATGCCGGTCTGCGTCATATAATAGACCTTGAGGCGGCGTCCCTTGTCCGTCGGCGGCTGCACGCGCGTCACCGCGTCGCGCAGGACGTCGTTGAGCTGCCCGGTCGAGATGCGCAGCGAGCTCTGCTCGTATGCCGCGCGGATCAGCGGGAAAAGCTGCCCCACGCGCTGTCCCGTCAGCGCCGAAATGAAGACGACCGGCGCGTAGCTCATGTACGACAGCCCCGTGCGCACCTTCGCCTCGTATTCCGCCATCGTCTTGTCCGTTTTCGCGACGAGATCCCATTTGTTGACGACGATGATCGACGCCTTGCCGTGCTCGTGCGCGTATCCCGCGACCTTCGTGTCCTGCTCCGTCACGCCGTCCTGTGCGTCGATCAGAATGAGACAGACGTCCGAGCGCTCCACGGCCTGCATCGCCCGCATCACGCTGTATTTTTCGATCGCCTCGTCCACGCGCGCCTGACGGCGCATCCCGGCGGTGTCGATGAAGACATAGCGCCCCGTCTCGTTCTCAAACGGCGTATCCACCGCGTCGCGCGTCGTACCGGCGACGTTCGAGACGATGACGCGCTCGGTGCCCAGGATGCGGTTTACAAGGCTCGACTTGCCCGCGTTCGGCTTGCCGATCACGGCGACGCGGATGACGCCGTCCTCGACCGTCTCCTCGGGCTCCTCCGGCGGAAAATGCGCCACGCATTCGTCGAGCAGCTCGCCCGTGCCGTTGCCGTGCAGCGCGGAGATGGCCAGCGGCTCGCCGAGCGCGAGCTTATAGAACTCGTAGAACTCCGGCGCGGGCTCGCCGATCTTGTCCGCCTTGTTGACGGCGAGAATGACCGGCTTCTTCGCGCGGCGCAGCATCGCGGCGATGTCCTCGTCCGCCGCCGTGACGCCGGTGTGCAGATCGGTCATCAGCACGATCACGTCGGCCTCGTCGATCGCGGCGAGCGCCTGGCGGCGCATGAAGCGCAGCATCTCGTCGTCGGTATGCGGCTCGATGCCGCCCGTGTCGGCAATCAGGAACTCCCGGCCGCGCCACTGCACCGGCGCGTACAGCCGGTCGCGCGTCACGCCGGGAGTGTCTTCGACGATGGACAGCCTTTTGCCCGCAAGCCGGTTAAAAAGCAGGGACTTCCCGACGTTCGGGCGTCCCACGATGGATACGATAGGCGTTGACATAGATGCTTTCCTTTTTACTTTACAACTTTTGATATCTAAAGTATAACCAGTTTTTCCATCCTTGTCAACCCCAAACCCCGTTTTCTGGCGATTTCTTCCGTTTTTGCATCCTCCTGTGTCAGACGCGGGCGGTGTCAGACGCGGGCGGCTTCAGACGCGGGCGGCATCAGCCGCGGGACAGCGCGCGCACCGCGATCACCAGCGCCTCCACGTCGGATTCCGTCGAAAACGCGGACACGGACGCCCGCACGGTGCCGGTCTCGAGCGTTCCGCCCGTCTGATGCGCCAGCGGCGCGCAGTGCAGCCCCGCGCGCACCGCGATGCCGCCCGCCGCGAGCCGCTCCGCCGCCGTTTCGCACGGGACATCCCCGACCGTAAACGACAGCACGCCCGCCTGCGCGTCCTCCCCGCCGTAAAACGTGCGCACGCCCGGAATGCGCGCCAGCTCCCGCGCGGCAAGCCCGATCAGCGCGCGCTCATGCGCGAGGATCCGCGCCGTGCCGAGCCGGTTTATAAAGCGCACGCCCTCGCCGAGCCCCGCGATGCCCGCCGCGTTCAGCGTACCGGCCTCGAAGCGGTCGGGCAGGAACGCGGGCTGCTCGTACGAGCGCGAATCGCTGCCCGTGCCGCCCTCGATCAGCGTCGCGGCCTCCGCGTCCCGGCAGATCAGCACGCCCGTCCCCTGCGGACCGTACAGCCCCTTATGCCCCGGCGCGCAGAGAAACCGTGCCGCCCGCAGCCGCGACAGGTCGAGCGCCACGCTGCCCGCCGACTGCGACGCGTCGATCACCAGCGGCACGCCCTTTTCCGCGCAGAGCGCGTCGATCTCCTCGACCGGCAGGATGCAGCCGTAGACGTTCGACACCTGCGTACAGACCGCAAGCGCCGCGCCGGAGGAAAGCGCGTGCCGGAACGCCTCGAGCTGGGCATCCCGGTCAAACGGCGGCGCGGCCGCGACGGCAAAGCTGACGCCCCGCCGCTCCAGCGCCTTTAAGGGCCGCACGACCGCGTTATGCTCAAACCCCGAGATCACGGCCCGCCCGCCCGACGGCAGCAGCCCCTTGATCGCCATGTTCAGCGCCATCGTCGCGTTGCAGGTAAAGACCACCGACTCCTCCGACGGCGCGGAAAACAGCCGCCGGACCTCCTCCCGGCACGCGAATACCCTCTCGGCGGAAAAGCGGGACGCGGGATAGCCCCCGCGTCCGACCGATGCGCCCCGCCTCAGCACGCTCTCCACCGCCCTGTAAACGGCTTCCGGCTTTTTATAGCTCGTCGCCGCGTAATCCAGATAAATCATACCGAATCCATCTCCTCATACTCCTCGCCGCTTTCCCCGGTTTTTCTGTAGATCCGTCCCTCCAGCATGCCCGCTTCCCGCAAAAGCTTCACCGCGGCATCCGCGCAGCTCTCGCGCAGCCGTACCGCGTAGCCGCATTGATTGGACAGCAGCGCCTGCGGCGGACGCACCACGCTCGCCGCGCAGCCCCGCGCGTTTAATAGTTTCGCGCCGCGCTGCGCATGGGTCAGCGCGCGGAACGTGATCAATATGAATCCATTATACATCCGGAGCCTCCCGCCTTTCCCGGCGCATTTTGTCGCCCTGCCCATACTATATGCGCGCCGCCCCGGTTCCGACACCTTTTTCTTCTTGCGCGCCCGGGGAAAATGTGGTATGATGGGGAAAGAACCCCCCGCGCAGTCCGATTTTTATAAAGGAGAAGCCGTTTATTTTGGATACTTTCGTTTCGATCTGCGCCTGCCGCACCTACGACTATCCCGCCGTCCGGGAACGGCTTTTACGGGTGCTCGAGCCGCTCGGCGGGCTTGACTGGGTCAGCCCCGGGATGCGCGTCGCCGTCAAGGTCAACCTCGTCGCCGCCCGCCATCCCGACGCCGCCGCGACCACCCATCCCGCGCTCGTGCGCGCGCTCTGCGAGCTGCTGATCGAACGCGGCGCGGAGGTCGTCGTCGGCGACAGCCCCGGCGGACTGTACACCCCCGCCGTCCTGAAGAGCGTCTACGCCGCCGCCGGGATGCTCGACATCGAAAAAACCGGCGCGAAGCTCAACTACAACACCGCGCAGAGCAGCGCCCATTTCCCGGACGCGCTCGTCGCCCACCGCTTCGAATACACCGCCTGGCTCGACGGCGCGGATGCCGTCATCACCTTCGCCAAGCTCAAGACCCACGGCTTTCTCGGGCTGACCGCCTGCGTCAAGAACCTGTTCGGCATCATCCCCGGCACCAAAAAGCCCGAATATCACTACCTCTATCCGGAAGCGTCCCGCTTTGCCGACATGCTGATCGACCTCTGCGAGTTCGTGCGCCCGAAGCTCGCCATCCTCGACGCCGTCGTCGGCATGGAGGGCAACGGCCCGACCTCCGGCACGCCGCGTCCCATCGGCGCGCTGCTCGCGTCCCGCAATCCCTATGCGCTCGACCTCGCTGCCGCGCACCTCATCGGCATCGGCGACGCGCCGCAGCTCGAATGCGCGTACCGGCGCGGGCTGGCGCCGAAAACCGCCGCGGAGCTGACGACGACGGAGCCGCTCGAGCCCTACGCCGTCCCCGGCTACAAAAGCTCGGCGCCGCGGCGCATGGAGCTGATCGCAACGCCGAGCCCCGCCGTCAACGCCGTCGTCCGGCGGCTTCTAAACCGCAAGCCCGTGCTGCTGCCCGAAAAATGCGTCTCCTGCGGCATCTGCGCGCGCACCTGTCCCGTCCACGCGATCACGCTCTCGCCAAAGCCCGTTTTCGACCGGAAAACCTGCATCCGCTGCTTCTGCTGCCAGGAATTCTGCCCGAAATCCGCGATCGAGGTGCGCCGCGGCATCGTCGCGCGTCTGCTGATCCGGTAAAAAAGCCATTTTCGCGCCGCCGTTTTCCCCCTCGTCCCCCGGGGAAAACGGCTTTTTTATTTTTTGCCTGAATTTGCACTTTTCCGATGCATAAATCGCCGGGCATCTTCCGATAATAGGCTCGAACCTTGATTTTAGGGAGGATTCTTTTCACATGAAAACAACCGCAATCTGTCTGCTTGCCGCGCTTCTTGTCTCGCTGCTCGCCGCCTGCACCGGCGCCAACGGCACCGGCACAAACGGCATCGGCACGCCCACCGGCACCACGACCTCTTCCATGACCACCTCCGCGGTCACCTCGTCCGGCACCACCTCCGGCGCCCTGTCTTCCGATACCGGCACGACCTCCGGCATGATCGCCGGCACGACGAACGGCGCGGAAAACGGCACGTCGGGCGGGACGCAGAACGGCGCCGATGCGAACGCCATGAATCCCGAGGACGCGAAGATCATGTACAACAGCGCGCTTTACAGCGGTACCAAAGAGGAGATCCGCACCGACGAGCTCGGCCGTGAGCTGATCACCGTCAAGCTGGTCGACAGCACCCCCCAGGCAAACGGGGAAGCCTCCGGCGTCGCCGAAAATACGAAGCTCTACGCCATCCGGGACATCAATGATTATTCCGCCATCGCCTTCAACTGCGGCGGCGTCTACTACCGCGCCACGAAGGAAGCCTGACGACGCAAAAGCCGCCCGGCGGCTCTCTCCGCCTTTTCCCCGAGCGTTTCGGGAAAAGAGCGGGGGAGGGATGCCGGGCGGCTTTTCGAAAAAAGAAATTTGACAACGCTCCGAAAACCCGGTATAATAGAAGTATAAGAGAAAAAAGGAGCGTGAGGCCGTCGTGGCCCGAACGAAAATGCCGATTCCCACCCTCCGGCGCATTCCGCGGTATCTGCGCCTGTCCGAGGAGCTCCTGCGAGCGGGGATCGTCCATGTTTCCTCCGCCGAGCTTGCCGAAAGACTTGGCTTTACGCCGTCGCAGGTGCGGCAGGATTTTTCGGCGTTGAAGGAGATCTACGGCATCTCCGCCGACGGCCAGCAGGGCTACGGCTACCGCGCCGACAGCCTGCGCACCAATATGGAGCGCATCCTGCGGCTTTCGGAGGAGAAGTCCTGCATCTGGATCGGCGTCGGCAATCTCGCGCTGGCGCTTGCCCACAACTTCGATTTCAAGCGCTGCGGCGTGCGTCCCGAGGCCGCCTTCGACATCCTGCCCGAGAAGGTCGGCACGACGCTGCGCACGCTGTCCGGCGAGATCCCGATCTACCACGTCGATTCCCTCGAGCGCTACTGCACGGAGCGCTGCCCCCGCATGGCCATCCTGACCTGCCCGCCCGCCGCCGCGCAGAACGTCGCCGACATCCTGACCCACGCCGGCGTGACCGGCATCTGGAATCTGACGAACGTCGACATCCGCGTGCCGGAGGAGGCGGAGCTCGAAAACGTCCACCTCTCCGACAGCCTGATGACGCTCGCCTGCCGCGTCCGTCCCGACGCCGATTGTCCCTAAAGGGACCCGTCCCTAAAGGGACCCGTCCCTAAAGGGACCCGTCCCTAAAGGGACTTGAGCTTCCCCTCTTGCACCATATCCCGCCTCCCGCATATGATACAGTGAGATGACCGCAAAAAGACCGCGGCCATCCGACACACCGCATATCAGATTTAGGAGGCGGCTTATATGGCTTGCAACGGTATGAATCTCGGACGCATCGGCTGCGGCAACAATTCCTGCATGTGGACCCTGATCGTCATCGCGATCGTCTTCGTGTGGATCAACTGCGGCTGCGGTTTCAACAACTGCGATTGCTGACGCAATAACGCAAATCCCGGGGAGAGTCTTCCAAAAAGGCTCTCCCCGGGATTTTTTTCACGTTACGCGCCGAGCTTTGCAAGCAGCGCCTCATAGCGCTGGGCTTTCTCCGTGTAATCCGACGCAGGCAGGGTGATCCGCGGCTCCTTTTGCAGCCGCTGCACGGTCACGGCGAGCGGTTCGCCGCGCTCTCCCGCGATCGCGAGCGCCGCGGCGCCTCTGGCACAGGCCTCCGACGCGTCCGGGCGGCATACCGGCAGTCCCGTCGCGTCCGCGACAAGGCTGACCCACAGGTCGCTCTTCGCCGCGCCGCCGACCATCCGCAGCCGCTGCGCCCCGAACGACGGCAGCGCCGCCCGCACCTCGAACGCCGCGCACTCCATCAGCGCGCGCGCGAGGT
>JAEDGJ010000110.1 GCA_016297585.1 Clostridiaceae bacterium | reverse complement strand
CGTGTTTCCTGACGGAAACGCTTATAAAATTTGACTGACCATCACATAGGAGGAATAGTACCATGGCTGTCCCGAAGAGAAGAGTTTCGAAAACCCGCCGCGACAAGAGACGCAGCTCCCATTGGAAGCTGACGCTTCCGGGCGTGATCAAGTGCGAGCACTGCGGCGCCGCCCGTCTCTCCCACCGCGTCTGCCCCGAGTGCGGCTACTACAACGGCCGTGAGGTCGTCAAGGCCGACGCTGCGGAAAAGGCCGAGGCATAAGCCTTTCCGGAACGCCGGAGCACTCTCCCTCTTTTTTCGGGAGGCGCGCCGGAAAAAACTTCCCCAAGAAAACGTTCCCAAGCGATCCGGACCGCAGTCTTTTCTTTCAAAAAGGCTGCGGTTTTTGGGCGTTTTCGTGATAAAAACGCAAATGCAAAAGCCGCAGCTCCCCTCCCCGCCGCAAAAGCGTGCGTAAGAGGGATAAGCCGCGGCTCTTTTTTCCCCCCTCGGGCGCCGCCCGGGACCACCCTCCAAAGGAAGGACGGATTTCCCACTATGAAAATCACCGCCATCGACGCAGGCTCCCCCGCCGCCCGCGCCGGCGTGCGCGTCGGAGAGACGCTGACCGCCATCGACGGCCATCCCGCGCACGACGTGCTCGATTACCAGTTCTACTCCTACGACGCGCGCATCACGCTGACGCTGCGCGGCGAAAACGGACGCGAACGCACGCTGCGGGTGCGCAAAACGGAAGGCGAGCCGCTGGGGCTGACGTTCGAGACGTATCTTGCGGACCGTCCCCGCCGCTGCGCGAACAAATGCGTGTTCTGCTTCATCGACCAGATGCCCCCCGGCATGCGCGAGTCGCTCTACTTCAAGGACGACGACATGCGCCTGTCGTTCCTGCAGGGCAACTATATCAGCATGACGAACCTCCCGGACGCCGACCTCGAGCGGATGATCCGGATGCGCATCAGCCCCGTGAACGTGTCGGTGCAGGCGACCGATCCCGCGCTGCGCGTGAAAATGCTCGGCAACCCCCGCGCGGCGCTGCTGATGGACCAGATGCGCCGCCTCGCCGACGCGCACATCACGATGAACTGCCAGATCGTGCTCTGCCCGGGGCTCAACGACGGCGCGGCGCTGCAGCAGTCGCTCGACGACCTGATCGCGCTCTATCCCGCCGTCGCGAGCGTCAGCGTCGTGCCGGTGGGACTGACGAAATACCGCGAGGGGCTCTGTCCCCTGACGCCCGTCGGGAAAGCCGAGGCGGAGGCCGTGCTCGACACCGTCGAACGCGCGGGGGCTGCGTGCCTCGAGCGGTTCGGCGTGCGCGTCGTGTACTGCTCGGACGAGTTCTACCTGAAGGCGGAGCGTCCGATGCCGCCCGCGCCGTTCTACGACGACTTCCCGCAGCTCGAAAACGGCGTCGGCATGATGGCGCTGTTCGAGGACGAGCTGCGCGCGCTGCTCGACGAGACCCGCCCGTTTGCCGCGTTCGCGCCGTTTTCCCTCGCGACCGGGGAGGCTGCCGCCGGATTTATGCGGAAAATGCTTGACCTGACCGCGAAAAAGTGTCATACTATGAAGGCGGAGGTCTACGCGATCCGCAACGACTTTTTCGGACACGGCGTCACTGTCGCGGGGCTCGTCACCGCGCGCGACCTGATCGCGCAGCTTAAAGGCCGCCCGCTCGGGGAAAAGCTCCTCATCCCGTCGTGCATGGAGTGCTACGGGGAGGACGTGTTCCTCGACGACCTGACGGTGGGCGACGTGGAAGCGGCGCTGGGCGTGCCGGTGCTGGCGATCCCGACGGACGCGGCGGGGCTGCTGCACGCCGTGCGCACGGGACGCGCCGCCGAAGACGCGCGACATCCGTACGAGCTATAGAACAATAAGGGGGATTCGTTTTCATGCAGCACGAGAAATTCCACTACGCCGATCTTGCCTCGCTCGAGGCGGAGCTTCTGCGCCTGGGGGTGCATCTGCCGCTCTCGACCGATCTGTCCGTCCTGAAAACGCCGGTGCAGGCGGGACGGCTCGCGCTTGCAAACCGCCTCGCCGTCCAGCCGATGGAGGGCTGCGACGGCACGCCGGAGGGAAGCCCCGGCGAGCTGACGCTGCGGCGCTACGACCGCTTCGCCGAGAGCGGCGCGGCGCTGATCTGGGTCGAAGCCTGCGCCGTCGTGCGCGAGGGACGCGCCAATCCCCGCCAGCTCTGGATCCACCGCGAAAACGTCGACGATTTCCGCCGCCTGACCGACCGCATCCGCGAACGCGCCATGCGCCGCTTCGGATTCGCCCCCGTCCTCATCCTGCAGATCACCCATTCCGGCCGCTACGCCAAGCCCGACGGCGTCCCCGCGCCGCTGATCGCCTACAACAACCCCATTTTCGAGAAGGACGCCCCCATCGACCCGTCGCGCATCCTGTCGGACGACGCGCTCGACGCGCTGATCCCGCGCTTCGGCGAGGCCGCGGCACTGGCCGAGGCGGCGGGCTTTGACGGCGCGGACGTCAAGTGCTGCCACCGCTACCTCTTTTCCGAGCTGCTGTCCGCCTACACCCGCTCGGGGCGGTACGGCGGCAGCTTCGAAAACCGCACCCGCCTCTTCCTCGACGCCGTGCGCGCGGCGAAGGCGGCGACGGGGCCCGATTTCACGATCACCTCGCGCTTGAACGTCTACGACGGCTTTCCCTACCCCTACGGCTTCGGCGTCGCGGAGGGCGGGGGCACCTCTCCCGTGCTCGACGAGGGCGTGCGCCTTGCGCGTATCCTCGCGCGCGAGCTTGACTACCGCCTGCTCGACGTCACGATCGGCAACCCGTACTTCAACCCCCATGTGAACCGCCCCTACGACCTCGGCGGCTACGTCCCGCCGGAGCATCCGCTCGAGGGCGTCGCCCGGATGTTCGGCTGCATCGGCGAGATCAAGGCCGCGGCGCCGGAGCTGACCGTGATGAGCTCCGGACACTCCTATCTGCGCGCGCTCGCGCCGTATCTCGCGGCGGGCGCGATCGAACAGGGCATCTCCGACGTCGCGGGATTCGGGCGCATGGCGTTCGCCTATCCCGACTTCGCCGCCGACATCCTGGAGCGCGGCGCGCTCGACCCGAAGAAGGTCTGCGTGACCTGCGGCAAATGCACCGCGCTGATGCGCGCCGGCTCGACCGCGGGCTGCGTCGTGCGCGACCCGTATTACACAAAGCTCTACCGGGAGGTATGCGTCCAATGAAAAAGCTCGCCGTCGTTACCGGAGCCCGGCGCGGGATCGGGCTCGCCATCGCCAGAAAGCTCGGGGAGGAGGGCTATTCCCTGCTCCTCTGCGCGACGTCGCCGGACGCCGAAGACGCGCTTTGTGCCCTGTCCGGGCTCGACGCGCAGTACGTCCCCTGCGACATCTCAAACCCCGCGGACCGCGCGGCGCTCTTTGACCGCGTGCGCGCCCTCGGACGGCTCGACGTCCTCGTCAACAACGCCGGCGTCGCCCCGACGGTGCGGCTCGACGTGCTCGAGACGACCGAGGAGAGCTTCGAGCGCCTGATGCGCATCAACCTCGAGGGCACGTTCTTCATGTGCCAGGCCGCGGCAAAACTGATGCTTGCCTTCCGGGACGCGGGGCTTGCCGATTACCGTCCCCGCATCGTGAACCTGTCGAGCATCAGCGAGTACACGTCGAGCACGTCGCGCGGCGAGTACTGCGTCTCGAAGGCGGGCATCGGCATGGTCACGAAGCTCTTCGCCGACCGCCTCGCCGGGGAGGGCATCCCGGTGTTCGAGGTGCGCCCGGGCATCATCCTGACCGACATGACCGCGAAGGTGCGCGAAAAGTACGAAAAACTGATCGCGGAGGGGCTCCTCCCGATCGCCCGCATGGGAACCCCCGAGGACGTCGCGAACGCCGTCGCCGCCGCCTGCTCGGGGCTTCTCGACTACTCCGCGGGACAGGTGCTCGACGCCGACGGCGGATTTTCGTTAAGGAGGCTGTGATTTCGCTATGCTGATCGTGTTATCGGAAGACGCACTGGTCCGCGAGGACCTCGAATACTTAAAAAACCGCCCGAATTTCGCCCGGCTCCTCTCCTCCGCCGCCCGCATCGACACCCTGCGCACGATCTACCCCACCGTCACCTACCCCGTCCATGTGTCCGTGTCCACCGGCTGCTATCCCGACCGCCACGGCATCACGACCAACGAGCTGTTCATCCCCGGCGGCGTCGCGAACCCGTGGCACTGGTTTGCGCAGGACGTGCGCATCCCGACGATCTTCGACGCCGCCCATGCCGCGGGGCTCTCCACCGCCGCCGTCTTCTGGCCGGTCACGGGCAATCACCCCGCGATCGACTATCTCGTCGACGAATACTGGTCGCAGAGCCCGGACGACGACCTGCGCGACGTCTTCCTGCGCTCCGGCACGACCCCCGAGGTCTACGCCCGCGCGGTCGAGCCGAACCTGTCGCTGCTGCGCGGACACGAGCGGCAGCATCCGGACGCCGACCGCTTCGTCCTCGCCGCCGCGTGCGATATCCTGCGCGCGTTCCGCCCGGACGTGCTCTTCATCCACCCCGCGCAGGTCGACGGCTTCCGCCACGGCTACGGCCTGTTCAACGCGCAGGTCGACGCAGCGCTCGACGAGGCCGACCGCCATCTCGGGATGCTCTACGATACGCTCGAGGAGATCGGGGAAGCCGGGCGCGCGAACATCGTCGTGATGAGCGACCACGGGCAGATCCCGATCCAGCGCTCGATCGCCCTCAACGCCCTCTTTGCCGAGCGCGGCTGGATCACCGTCGACGACGCCGGCAGGGTCACGGACTGGCAGGTCTATCTGCACTCCGCGGGGCTCTCCGCGCAGGTGCACGTCAAGGATCCCGCGCTGCTGCCCGAGGTGGACGCGCTGCTGCGGTTCTGGTGCGAGGAGGGCATCTACGGCGTCTCCCGCGTCTTTTCGCGCGCGGAGGCGGCAGATGCGGAGCGCCTTGCCGGGGACTTCGACTTCGTCCTCGAGACGGACGGCTTCACGGCGTTCTCCGAGGCGTGGACGCGGCCGCTGGTGCGTCCGATCGACACGGCCGACTGGCGCTACGGCCACGCGACGCACGGCGCGCTGCCCGACCGAGGCCCGCAGCCGACGTTTGCCGCCGCGGGTCCCGCCTTCCGCGCGGGCGCCGTCATCCCGCGCCGTCCGATCGTCGATACGACGGCGACGTTTGCGCGCGTGCTCGGCATCGAGCTGCCCGGCATCGACGGCGTTCCCGCCGGAGAGCTGCTTACAGGCTTCTGAAAAACCGCATATCGGGTCATTATTCCGTCCGGAGACGGCGTTTTTCGCCATCTCCGGACGTTTTTTCGCATTTTCCGTCCCTCTTTGCCGTTTTTCGCGTCAGTTTGCGGTTTCCGGAGGAATTTTGCAAAAAAACTTTGTTTTTTGCATGAATCTGCATTGCAACCGCCGCCGGTTTATGTTATACTTTTTAGCATACTGTTAACAAAGGGGATTTGTTTCATGGAGTATTCGTGGCTGTCCATCCTGCCGCCGATCATCGCGATCGCGCTGGCGCTGCTGACCAAGGAGGTCATCTCCTCGCTGCTCATCGGCATTCTGTCGGGCGTGCTGATCTTCGCGCGCGGCAACCTCATCGTCGCGGTCGAGTCCATGTTCACCGTCATGGGCGACGCCCTCGGCGGCAACGCGTTCATCATCATCTTCCTGTGCCTTCTCGGCGTCCTCGTCGCCGTCGTGACGAAGGCGGGCGGCTCCGCGGCCTACGGCGAGTGGGCGTCGCGCAAGATCCGCACCAAGACCGGCGCGCTCCTGTCCACCTCCGCGCTCGGCGCGCTGATCTTCGTCGACGACTACTTCAACTGCCTCACCGTCGGCTCCGTCATGCGCCCCGTCACCGACAAGCACCGCATCAGCCGCGAGAAGCTCGCCTACATCATCGACTCCACCGCCGCGCCCATCTGCATCATCGCCCCGGTCTCCTCCTGGGCGGTCAGCGTCGCCGCGACGATCGAGGAATCCGGCGTCTCCGACGGCTTCGGCTTCTTCCTGCGCACCATCCCCCTGAACTACTACGCCCTGCTCACGCTGCTCGCCCTTATCTTCTTCTCCGTCACGAAGCTCGACTTCGGCTCGATGCGCCGCTATGAGACGCAGGCAGCACTGACCGGCGTCCGCGCCGAGGACACCGGCTCCGGGCAGCTCGCGCAGGAAAAGACCTCCGGCTCCCACGGCCGCGTCTATGACCTGCTCATCCCGATCATCTCCCTCATCGTCATCTCCATCCTCTCGATGCTCTACACCGGCGGCCTCTTCTCCGGCGAGGGCAAGACCATCCTGCAGGCCTTCGGCGACACCGACGCGAACACCTCCCTCGTCTGGGGCGGCTTCGCCTCCCTGATCGTCGCCTTCCTGCTCTACGTCCCGCGCCGCCTGCTCTCCTTCAAGGACTTCATGGCGAGCGTCAACGAAGGCGTGCGCAACATGGTGCCCGCCATCATCATCCTGACGCTGGCGTGGACGATCTCCGGCGTCTGCGGCGCGGACTACCTCGGCACCGGCGTCTTCGTCGGCACCCTCGTCGCCAATTCCGCGATGCCGATGCAGCTTCTGCCCTGCCTGATCTTCCTCGTCGCCTGCGGCCTCGCCTTCGCGACCGGCACCGCCTGGGGCACCTTCGGCATCCTCGTCCCGATCGTCGTCTCCATCGGCGCGTCCATCCCGGGCTTTACGGCGGAGCTTCTGACCATCGTCGTCGCCGCGACGCTCGCCGGTTCCGTCTTCGGCGACCACTGCTCGCCGATCTCCGATACGACGATTCTCGCCTCCGCCGGCGCGGACTGCCGCCACATCAACCACGTCAGCTCGCAGCTGCCGTACGCCTGCACGGTCGCCGGCTGCTGCTTCGTCGCCTATCTGCTGGCGGGCTTCCTCCAGAACACCTGGCTCTGCCTCGCGATCGCCGTCGCTCTGCTGGCCGTCGCGCTGTTTGCCGTCTACACGCTGACCGGGCGCCGCACCGCGTCCAAAAAGGCTTAATCCAACATCATCAAAAAAGGAGTTTTGCATCATGACTACCGCACAGGCATACGAATACGCGCGTGAGCGCTATGCCGCGATCG
Organism: Clostridiaceae bacterium; assembly: GCA_016297585.1. GTDB lineage: Bacteria > Bacillota > Clostridia > Oscillospirales > QAMX01 > JAAZKA01. The sequence goes on along the minus strand of JAEDGJ010000110.1, from coordinate 1,257 downwards.
GCGTCGACACGGAAGCCGCCATCGCGAAGGTTCTGGCGACGCCGGTGTCCGTCCACTGCTGGCAGGGCGACGACGTCCGCGGCTTTGAGGCGCTTGACACGGGTCTGACCGGCGGCATTATGTCGACCGGCGAGTATCCCGGCCGTGCGCGCACCCCGGATGAGCTGCGCGCCGACCTCGATCAGGCGCTTTCCCTGATCCCCGGCACCTCGAAGGTCAACATCCACGCCTTCTACCGCGAATCCGACCGCGCCGTCGAGAGAAACGTCCTCGAGCCGGAGCATTTTACCGCCTGGGCGGACTGGGCGGTCGAGCGCGGCATCGGCCTCGACTTCAACCCCTCCTTCTTCTCCCATCCGAAGAGCGCCTCGGGCTACACCCTCGCCTCCGCGGACGACGGTATCCGCCGCTACTGGATCGAGCACGGCCTTGCGAGCCGCAAGATCGGCGCCTATCTCGGAAAGCGCACGGGCAAGCGCTGCGTCAACAACCTCTGGATCCCCGACGGCTGCAAGGAGCGTCCGATCGACTCGCTCGCGCCGCGTATGCGTCTGCTTGAAGCCCTCAACGAGATCTACGCCCCGAAGTACTGCCCGAACTGCCTGAAGGACTCCGTTGAGTCGAAGCTCTTCGGCATCGGCAGCGAAGCCTACGTCGTCGGCAGCCACGAGTTCTATCTCGGCTATACCGCGCAGCATCCCGACGTGATGCTCACGCTCGACACGGGCCACTTCCATCCGACGGAGCTGGTTTCGGCGAAGCTGACGGCGTGCCTGCCGTTCCTGCCGGAGCTGCTGCTGCATGTTTCCCGCCCGATCCGCTGGGACTCCGACCACGTCGTCGCCTTTGACGACGAGCTTTCGGCGATTTTCCACGAGATCGTCCGCGCCGGCGCGCTCGACCGCGTGAACATCGCGCTGGACTACTTCGACGGCTCGGTCAACCGCGTCGCCGCGTGGGTCATCGGCACGCGCAACACGAAGAAAGCCCTGCTGGCCGCCCTGCTCGAGCCGGTGGACGACCTGAAGGCCGCCGAACTGGCCGGGGACACGACCGCGCGGCTCGCCCTCACAGAGGAGTACAAGACCTTCCCCTTCGGCATCGTCTGGGATATGCTCTGCGAGCGCGAAGGCATGCCCGGAGGGGCCGAGTGGCTCGGCGCGGTCCGCAGCTACGAGGCAGCTGTGGCGGCGCAGCGCACCTAATCCGGCACCTACAGCTGGCTGAAAGCTTGCAGGGGGCGCTTCCCGCCCCCCT
>JAEDGJ010000109.1 GCA_016297585.1 Clostridiaceae bacterium | reverse complement strand
CTGCGCGCCGTCGTGCGGCAGCGCCGGTCGGAGAAAAAGCCCCTGCGATCGCGGCGGAAGCGGCCGCGGTACCGGATTCCGGGACGGAAAAGACGGAGGAACCGGCCGAGGCGCCCCAAAAAGCGCCCGCACGGCGCAATTCCCGCGTCGGCAGAAAGCCCGTGCCCTCGAAAGTGACGGAAAAGCAGCCTGAGCCCGCCGCAGAGGAAAAGCCCGCTGCCGCGGCTCCCGCCGAGGAAAAACCCGCTGCGGTTTCCGCCCCGGCCGAGGAAAAACCGGCGGCGAAGAAGCCGAGAAAGCGCTCCTCCGGCAAGCCGGCGGAGGAAAAGCCGTCCGAAGAGTCTGCGGCGTCTGCCGAACCGGCCGCGAAGAAGACGGGTGCGAAAGCCGGAAGCGCGGCGAAGAAGACCACGCAGAAACCGGCTGAAAAGGCCGTGTCCGCGGAGGAAAAGAGCGCCGGGACAGAGAAGCCTGCGGCGGAAAAGCCCGCCGAGAAGTCCGGCGAGGAAAAGCCCAAGCGCCGTTCGCGCAGCCGTTCGTCCCGTAAAACGGAGGAGAATGCGGAAGCGAAGAACGTCGCCGAAGCGCCGGCGGAACCGGCCGCCATCGCCGCCGCGCCGGCCAGCACGGGTCTTGCGGAAGCGCCCGCCGCGCCGGCCAGCGTGCAGGAAGCGGAGGAGAAGTAAGCGATGACCGTATTCGAAAGAATGCAGAACCGCCGGACGGTGCGCAAGTTTACGCAGACGCCCGTACCGCGCGAGCTGCTGCTGCGCTGTGTCGAAGCGGCGCGCGTTGCGCCGTCCGCCGCGAATCTCCAGCCGCTGCAGTATAAGATCGTCAGCGGCGAAGCGGACTGCGCGGCGCTGTTCCCGCATCTTGCGTGGGCGGGGTATCTCCGTCCGAACGGCACGCCGCAGCCCGGCGAGCGTCCGACGGCGTACATCGTTGTCGTGCAGAACACCGACCGGCGTCCTTCCGCCGCGGAGTTTGACGCGGGCGCGGCGATCATGAGCATGCTGCTGTGCGCCGATGAGGAAGGCCTCGGATGCTGCTGGATCGCGTCGGTGGATCGTGACGCGGTGGCGGCACTCTACGGGCTGTCCGAAACGCAGAAGGTGCTGGCTGTCGTGGCGCTGGGGTATCCCGCGCAGCAGGCAAAGTCCGTACCGATGCAGAACGGCGACGTGAAGTATTATCTCGACGAACGGGACATCCTGAATGTCCCCAAGCGCAGCATGGAGGATATCCTGCTGTAAAACCGAACGGATTTCCGGCGCTTCCTGCCTTTTTGGGGCTGGGAGCGCCGGTTTTGTTGTAAGCGGCAGGGGGGAAGGATTTGGCGGAAACGGTTGTGTTTTGGATGGAAATGTGAGGGCATAAAAAGAAGCCTTCCTCTCGGATGCAAAAGGAAGGCTTCTTTTCTATGCGTTCCCGGCGAAAAACGCTCATTTTACCGGGGAAAAGGGCATTATAGCCGGATCAGATGGACGCTGCCGATGCGGTCACCGCCGCCGACGGCGAGCATCGTCTCGTCGGGGGAGAGCGCGATCGATGTGAGGAGGTTGGACGCGGTCGGACCGTCGAGGAAATAGGGGGAGTTGTAGGTCAGGAAGCCGAGCTGCTTTAAGCCGTCGCGCTCGTCGAAGGAGAAGACGGTGGAGACGGAGCGCTCGTAGCCCGCCACACCCCAGAGCTTCGTGCGCGCGGCGTTGACGGTCATGCAGCGCACCGGACCCAGGGACGCGGCGCTGCCGTAGGAGAAGACGTGATCTCCGTCGACGATCGCGAACATGGCGTCGCCGGTGCCGACGGCGATGCGGCCGCGGCTCCACGGCGCGGTGGCGGTCGCGTGCGCCAGATAGCGGCGTCCGGCGACCTCGGGCAGCGCAATGCCCTCCGGCAGCGGCAGCAGCGCGCCGGGCAGACCGTTGGCGTTCACCCACGCAAGCCGCTGTGCGTCCGCGGCACCGGCCGGGACGACCGACTCGATCGAATAGGCGAAGGCGCGGGGATTTTCGACGTAATACTGCCCGTTTTCCTCGAAGGTGCGGGGCATTTTCCGTCCGAAGATGCTGCGGATCGTGAAGTAGCGCTCGTCCTTTTCGGCGGCTTCCTTCGACGGATAGACGGCAAACGGCGTCGGGATGACGTGGAACAGGAACTCGTCGCGGCCGTCGCCGGAGACGCCCCAGAGGGAGCCGTCGGCGTCCCACGCAAGCCGGCGCACCTTCGAGCCCTCGATGTTGTCGGAGGGGACGAAGCGCCACAGGCGGATGGGCGTGATCGACTGGATGGGGAAGAGCGTCGAGGGATTGCTGCCGGAGACCTCCTCGCCCGAGTAGCTGCGGACGTAGTTCTTCGCCTTTTCGACCTCCTCGGGGGTGTAGGGCGTCGCCTTCAGGTCGAGAACCGGGCCTTTTTCGTACATATGCTTCCGGAACTCGCGCAGATCGATCATCGCGATGCCGAGGTCGCCGTCTTTTTCGTCCTGATTGCGGTCGCGGTGGCCCGCGCCGATCATGTAGAGGATGTCGTGCACGGTGTCGCAGCAGAAGCAGTAGGCGGTGGGGGTGTCGTGACCCGGCGTGCCGATGATGCCCATGTTTTCAGGGCCTTTGTCGCTGTGGATGTCCCAGCGGATCAGGAACTGCGGCGCGGGGAAGTGGTAGCAGTTGCCGTTCTCGTCGGGCTCGGGCTTTTCGGCCTGCGGACCGCTGAGCGCGTACCACAGCACGCCCTCGCTGTCGATGGCGATTTCGTCGAGGGACATCGGGGAGAGCCCGAGATCGGTGCCGTAGTCGTACGGCGCGCGGCGGCCGAGCACCTTCGCGGTCAGCGTATTGCAGTCGAAGAGGAACAGATCCTTGCCTTCGTTGTTCGCAAAGACGAATTCGTGGTCGGAGACGTTGACGGCCTGGCACATATAGCGGTACCAGGTGTTGTTCGTCACGGTGTCGGGATAGCGCGGCGGCGACCAGTGCAGATCCTCGAGCTTCTGCGTGTCGACGTTGACGCGGTAGAGGAAGCCGGACTTCGTCATCGCGTAGATATGTCCGTCGGGGCCGCGGTGGAGACGGTAATTGAAGATTTCGGCGGCTTTTCCGAGATCCTTGACGGATTTGTCGTCGAGCGAATAGCGGTAGACATGGCCGCGCATGAAGCCGATCATGTACAGCGCGTTGTACTTCGAATCGTAGCAGGAGCCGTAGATCGATTCGCGCAGCACGGGCTGGCCGAGATTCTTCGACTCACCGGTTTTGGGGTCGTAGTGCAGGATATAGGAGCCGGGGAAGCCCTCCCAGGCGTGGTCGATGTGCGCGAGCGGCATCCATTCGGGGTGCCCCACGGCGCCGGCCGTCGTATGGGTCGTCGCGATGATCGTGTCGTCGGGCAGGAAGTTGATCGACGTGTGCAGCTTGGAATGCGGCATATGCTGCGGATGGGGCAGCGTGAGATCCTCCGCCTTGAAGCAGGTGTGGAAGGTGTCCGTTTCGAAGTCGTACGAGATCAGACGGGTATGATGCCCCGGCTGCTCAAAGGTCGGCGCGAAATACATCGTACCGCTGTAGGGGGAGGTATTCATATCCCAGCAGGAATTGTAGCCCTCCTCAAGCCCATCCATATCGGTGCGCATACGGGTGCGCACGCCGGCCTGATTGATCAGGCGCATCTTTTCGGGATCGTCGAACCGTCCGAGAAAGCTGGTTTGTTTCATAGGCGTATCTCCTTTTTTGTTAGCCTGAAGGGATGACTCTATCTTATCGGAGAAAAAGGCGTATGTCAAGCGGTTTTGCAAAAAAGTTCCGCGCGCAGTATCATTCCGCGCGGAGGAAAACGGGAACGGATGCGAACGGAAAACGGGACTATAACGCCCGCTGCCGCATAAAATGATCCGGAAGCCCGCGCAAATCCGCCCTTCTGGGAATCGGAATGCGCGGAAGGAAAAGGAAATACCGGTTTTGTATTTGTTTTCGACTTTCTTTTCAAAAAACGAAAAAGCATATTGCAAAATCCGGCGTAACCTGCTATAATTTAATCTTATCGACGATATATACGACCCCGGCGCAAAAACGGTTTTCGTCTGCGCCGTGTTGACGGAGGAGCCGGAAAATACCATGCAGCATATACTGTCCCATGTCCGCCGGTGCGTGCAGGACTATCAGATGATCCGCTCAGGCGACGCCGTCGCCGTCGGGGTGTCCGGCGGCAAGGACTCGCTGACGACGCTCTGCGCGATGGCGGGACTGTCGCGGTTTTATCCGGAGCATTTTACCGTGCAGGCGATCTCCATCGACATGGGCTTCCCCGGCGCGGATTTTTCGCCCATTGCGGCGCTGTGCGAAAAGCTCGGCGTGCCGTATACGGTCGTGCCGACGAATATTTATGAGATCGTCTTCCAGGCGCGGCAGGAGAAGAATCCCTGCTCGCTGTGCGCCAATATGCGCCGCGGCGCATTGAACCGTGCCGCCGCCGCCGCCGGCTGCAATAAGGTCGCCCTCGGCCATCACCGCGACGACGCGATCGAGACGCTGCTGCTGTCGCTTTTCTACGAAGGCCGCATTTCCTGCTTCCAGCCGGTGACCTATATCGACCGCAGCGGCATCACGCTGCTGCGCCCGATGCTGTATGTGCCGGAAAAGGAGATGCGCGCGTTTGCGGCGAAGGAAAACCTGCCGGTTTTCCCGAAGCTCTGCCCCGAGGAAGGCTATTCCAAGCGCGCGGAGGTCAAGGCACTGATCGCCGATATGAAAAAGAAGAACCCCGACCTGCCGGAGATGCTGTTCGGCGCGATCCAGCGGCTGCCGGCGGCGGGCTGGGAGCGTGTGCCGGATGAAAAAAATCCTTCTTGACGTTCCGACGCCCTCGTGCCACGCGTCGACGGTCGTCCGGACGGGAGACGGCGTGCTGATCGCCTGGTTCGGCGGAACGGCGGAAAAATCCCCCGATGTGGGCATCTATGCCGCGCGAGGGGAAAACGGCGTGTTCGGAACGCCCGTGCGTGTGTCGCGGGAGGAGGGGACGGCGCACTGGAACCCCGTGCTGTGGAAAAGAGCGGACGGAACGGCGGTGCTGTACTATAAGGTCGGCGCGGAGATCCGGGACTGGGAGACCTTCGTCACGGAATCCGCCGACGGGGGCAAAAGCTGGAGTGTGCCGCGGCCGCTGGTGCCGGGAGACACCACGGGCGGACGGGGACCGGTCAAGAATAAGCCCATCCGCCTGTCTGACGGCGCCGTTTTGGCGCCTGCGTCCTCGGAGCAGGGCATGTGGCGGGCGTTTACCGAACGCTCGGAGGATGACGGCAGGAGCTTTTGCCGTTCCGCCTTCATCGAGTCCGACGGCGCGGGGCTGATCCAGCCGACGCTCTGGGAAAGCGCGCCGGGATGCGTCCATATGCTGCTGCGGTCGGATGCGGGTGCGCTGTACCGTGCGGATTCGTCGGACGGCGGGAGGACCTGGTCGAAGGCAACCCGTACGGCGCTTGCCAACAACAACAGCGGCGTCGATCTGGCGCGCGCGTCCGACGGGACGCTCTTTCTGGCCTGCAACCCGGTCGGTGCAAACTGGGGCGCGAGAACGCCTCTGGTTTTGCTGCGTTCCCGGGATAACGGCGTCTCGTGGGAGCGGGTGTATACGCTCGAGGACGCGCCGGGAGAGTATTCCTATCCGGCGGTCGTCGCCGAGGAGGACGTCCTTTTGATTACCTATACCTGGAACCGGACAAAAATTGCCTTTTGTGAGCTTCCCATATAACAAACGGAAAGGAAACAGAGTTGTAACCCATGAAACTTCCTCATAATAAGCGGATCTGCCTTGTCGGCATCGGCGGTGTGTCGATGAGCGCGCTGGCTCAGATGCTCCTTTCGCACGGATATACGATTTTCGGCTGCGACCGCGTGGAAAGCGCGCGTACCCGCAAGCTCGCGGAGATGGGTATTCCCGTCCGCATCGCGCCGAACGACGCGTCCAACATCGACGGCGCGGACATCGTCATCCGTACCGCCGCGGCGCGGGACGACGCGCCGGAAATCATCGAGGCGAGGCGCCGGGGACTGGTCGTCATGGCGAGAGCCGAGGCATGGGCCTGCCTGATGGAGGGCTACCGCAATATCGTGGCGCTTTCCGGCTCGCACGGCAAGTCCACGACGACCGGCATGTGCGGGCAGATCGCCCTGACCGCGGGGCTTGACCCGACCATTTCCATCGGCGCGGATCTGCCCTGCATCGGCGGCAACCTCCGCACCTCCGACGCGCGCGAAATTTTCGTCGCCGAGGCGGATGAATACTGGGATTCCTTCCTCTATTTCCGGCCGACGGTCGCGGTGATCAACAACATCGAAGCCGACCACCCGGACTATTTCAAGAGCATGGAGCAGCTGGTCGGCTCGTTTTCGAAGTTTGCGTCGCTCGTGCCCCCGGACGGCTGCGTCGTCGCCAATGCCGAGAACGCCTATGCGATGCAGGCGGCGTCTGCGGCACGTTGTCAGGTGCGCACGTTCGGCCTGAACGTCCCCTGCGACGTGACCGCGAAGAATCTCCGCTTCCGTTACAACTACGCGTCCTTCACGCTCGTCGCCGACGGCAACGCGCTGGGCGAGATCACCCTCGCGGTGCACGGCATCCACAACGTCTACAACGCGATCGCCTCCGCCGCCGCGATGCTGGCCTGCGGCGTCAAGCCCGCGCTGGTCGTCGAAGGCCTGAACGACTTCAGCGGCGTCGCCCGCCGCTTCGAGCGCCGCGGCACCGTCAACGGCGCGGTTCTTGTCGACGACTTCGGCCACCATCCGACCGAGATGCAGATGACGATGGACGTCGCGAAGTCCCTCGGCTTCCGCCGCGTCATCATGGTGTTCCAGCCCTACACCTATTCGCGCACCTCGCAGTATTTTGACGACTTCGTGCGTGTGCTCCGGCAGGCCGACGTCGCCGTTTTGACGGAGATCCTCGGCGCGCGGGAGGTCAACCCCGGAAACGACACCGCCAAGACCCTCGTCGACGCGATTCCCGGCGCGGTTTTCACCCCCACCTTCGACGACGCCGAGGCATGGCTTCGCGCCAACGCGCGCGAGGGCGACCTGATCGTCACGACCGGCTGCGGCAACCTGAATCTGCTCTGCGACCGGCTGGTCGGCCGCCGCTGAAGGCTGCCCCCGGAAAAGAAGGTACGAAAGATGGGCGAGATATTCCGCCATACGCTTTCCCAGACGCTGCTTCTCTTCCTGTTCCTGCTGACGGGCGCGTTTCTGCGCTGGAGACGGCTGCTGCCGGAGAATACCCCGACGGTGCTGTCGAAGCTGGAGATGGCCGTCATTCTGCCGGCGCTGAACTTCAAGGTCTTTGCCGCGAACTTTTCCCGCACCGTGCTGCGGGAGACCGGCGTGACGATGCTGTGCGGCGCGGCGGTGCTGGCTGTTGCCTTCGGACTGGCGCTGGTGCTTTCCCGCGTCTTTGCGCGCGACCGCAATACGCGCGACATCTATGCCTATTCCTTCACCATCCCGAACTACGGCTATATGGGCTATGCGCTGATGGGTGCGCTGTACGGCGATTCGATGCTGTTCTCGATGATCGTCTTTGCGCTGCCGCTGTCCGTCTTCACCTATTCCGTCGGGATGTATCTGCTCAGTCCGCAGAAAAAATGGAACCTGAAGACGATCCTGAACCCGAGCTTCGCGGGGATTCTCGTCGGCGTCATCGTAGGACTCGCGGAGCTTCCCGTGCCGGGCGTGCTGCTGTCCGCCGCCGAATCCGCTTCCGCCTGCATGGCGCCGCTGGCGATGCTCCTGACGGGCTTTGTCATCGCAAACCAGGCGCTGAAAAGCGGCGGCATTCCGGCGCTGCTCGGCGACGGAAGGATCTACGCCGCCTGCGCCATCCGGCTTCTCGGCCTGCCGCTGCTTGCGCTCGCGCTTTGCCGCGTGCTGGCGCTGCCGGATACGCTGCGGCTCGTGATCGTGCTGTTTCTCGCGATGCCGATGGGGCTCAACACCATCGTCTTCCCGGAAGCCGCGGGCGGCGACAGCTCCGTCGGCGCGAAGATGGCGCTGATCTCCAACGTCGCGGGGCTTGTGACGATTCCGCTGGTGCTGTCGCTGCTGTGAAGGAGACCGTGGCAAGGCGGCTGTCCGCAGCGGACGATTTTCCCCCTGGCTGCGCGTAAAAAAATCAGACGCTCTATGTCGGCTTCTCTTTGCCGTCATAGAGCGTCTGCGCGTTTTCCCTTTTGTGCGGTATTCGCCCGCCTGTCAATCTTCCGGTATGCGGCACTCCGCGCTACGGCGGAGAACACCTTTTTTCTTGTCAGATAGGGAAAACCGTGCTATACTTAAAAGAAAACGGAGAAACGGCATTTTCCAAAAAAAGGGAGACGAAAAAGACACATGAACCCGGTATATCTGTCCACCGGCGCGTTCACGGGACGCGTCAACGGG
>JAEDGJ010000108.1 GCA_016297585.1 Clostridiaceae bacterium | reverse complement strand
ATGCGCTTTTCGGGAAAACCCAGGGGTATTACGGCCCGTATATCTGGCGGGATACGGTTCCGACCGTCTACCGTGTCGAGCTGCCGGACACAACGGCGGAATATACGGTCAACATTCTCAAAGGCTTCGTATTCCGCGGCTGGATGGATTATCTGACCTTCGGCCGGTTCGGTACGGGCGGCTGGGCTTCGCCCGACGGCACGATCAACTGCGTTGAGCAGGCGTATGATTTTGAAAGCGAGCGCTTTCTCGTTTCCCTTCTGAAGCACGAAGCGCAGCATGCCGCCGATATGAAACGATTCCCGGGGATCACCCCCGCGGAGCTGGAGTACCGGGCAAAACTCGTGGAGCTCCATTACTCCGGCGATCCGGGATTGCTGCAAAAGTTTTTATCGGAAGCGGATGAAAGCAAAACGAACGACGGTCATGCGCTCGCTTCTGCGAGGATCAGGCTCGGGTTTGCCGGTACGGATCAAACAGAGCTCTCCCGCATTCAGGCCCGGGCGCTGGAGCTGCTGCATGCACATACAAAGGAGATGGAAGAAAAATATGGGAAGCACGAAGCGGTGTCCAACGGCTGATCGCGGCAGATCGCGGTTTGCCGCACCGATACGGGCGCCGTTCTGCGGACGGGTAAACGCGCCGTGATCCTGACCTATACCCTCCCGCCCGAGGAAGACGGGCATCCGCTTTCCCGGGTGCTGCGGCGGTTTTCGCTGTCCGGAACGGCGCTGACACGCGTCAAGGCGTCGGGCGCGCTGACGGTCAACGGAGTCTGCGCGCATACCGGCGCCGTCTGCCGCGCGGGGGACACGGTGCGCGTCGACCTTTCCGCGGCGGAGCCGCCGATGACGGCCGTGCCCGAGGACGGGCCGCTCGACGTGCTGTACGAGGACGACGCGCTGCTGGCAGTGGACAAGCCCGCGGGACTGCTGACGCATCCGTCGCGCGCACAGGCGTCGGACACGCTGCTCGGACGGGCGTCCGGCTATCTGCTGCGGCATGACGGCTGCGGCGCCTGTCACATCCTCACGCGTCTCGACCGGGACACGAGCGGCATCGTGCTGCTGGCCAAAAACGCCTATGTCTGCGCGCGGTTCACGGAGCCGCCGGAAAAGACCTATACCGCGCTGGTTTACGGGACGGTCTTCCCGGCATCGGGACGCATCGACGCACCGATTGCGCGGCTTTCTCCCGCCGGGATGGCGCGCGGCGTCGTTCCCGGCGGCGCTCCCTCCGGGACGCGCTGGCGGACGCTCGGAACGGCGGCTCCCCGCGGCATCCCCGTCACGGCGCTCGAGCTGCATCCGGAGACGGGCCGGACGCACCAGCTCCGCGTCCACTGCGCGTACATCGGACACCCGCTGCTCGGCGACCGGCTGTACGGCAGCACGCTGTCGCGGGCGGCGTCGGCGCTGCTCGGCATACGCGGGCACTGCCTGCGCGCGTCGGCGCTGTCGTTTTTCCATCCTCTGACGCAAAAGCGGATCGATCTTGCGGTTCCCGCTCACACAAACCTCCCTCTGCGCATAGACTGAGAATGCAAAGCGCGCAAAAGACCCCGCAGGAATGCGCGCGACAATGCAGGGAGGTCTGAGAAAACATGACGGAAAAAGTGTGTCCCGGCCCGGTCAAGAGCACGGCCTGCGTGAAGGAAGCGGTATGCATACATACGAAGAAGATCTACGACTCGTGCCGGGTCAAGGAATGTATGCAGGATCTGCGCGTCTATCTGACGAAGTCCTCGCAGGAGATCCTGGAGCGCGCGGTCAGCGTCCGTCCCCGCTCGATCGAGCTTTTGTGGGTGTATGTGGACGTGGAGCCGGTGCCGTATAACCGGGGATTTTACAATCTGGACGTCCGGTTCTTCTACCGCGTCTGCGCGGACGCGTTCTGCGGCGCGGGAAGACCGTATGAGCTCTGCGGCGTGACGTCGTATGAAAAGCGGGTGATCCTGTTCGGCGGCGAGGGCTGCGTGCGCAGCTTTTCGTCGATGTACGTCCCGGGAGAAGCGGATATCCAGATGATGGAGAAATCCAACCTGCCGCAGGCGACCGTGGAGGTCGTGGATCCGATGCTCCTGAACGCGAAGGCGGTGGAGCACTGCTCCTGCTGCGACTGCGACATTTCGGAGCTTCCGGAGGCGGTGTGCCGCTGCTTCAACGACGAGCTGCTGCTGTCCTGCGAGGGCAAGCGGCTGTATGTGACGATCGGGCAGTTCGGCATCATCCGGCTCGAACGCGACAGCCAGCTCCTGATCCCGTCCTACGACTACTGCCTGCCGCAGAAGGAGTGCTCCTGCTCGGAAAACGACGATCCGTGCGAAACGTTCTCCTGCATCTCGTTCCCGGTAAGCGAGTTCTTCCCCGGCGCGGAAGGCTGTCAGGACGGCTGAAAAAACACGCAAAAACGCCTTTGGAGGCTCAAAAAAGCGCTTCCAAAGGCGTTTTTATGTGAAAAAAAGTGTTTTACATGACGGTGATGCCGCCGTCGGCGCGGATGATCGCGCCGTTTAAATAGGAGGATTCGTCGGACGCCAGAAACGCGGCAAGCCGGGCGATCTCCTCGGGCGTCCCCCAGCGGCGCAGCGGCGTGCCCTTTGTCAGGAACGCCTGCTCGTCGAATTTCGGGTCGTTGAGGTTGGATTCCCGGACCATTTCGGTGCGGATCGCGGCGGGGGCGATGCAGTTGGTGCGGATGCCGTCCGGTCCGTACTCCACGGCAAGGGAGCGCGTCAGGGAGACGGTGGCGCCCTTGGTCGCGGTATAGGCGTCGCAGTCGGGGATGCCGATCACGCCCGCGGAGGACGCGGTGTTGACGATCGAGCCGCCGCCGGAGCGGATCATCAGCGGGATCGCGTACTTGCAGCAGTAGAAGACGCCGAACAGATTGATGCGGAGCACCTTTTCCCAGGTTTCGAGCGTGATCTCGGTCACACGGTTGTCGTACTTGCCGAGAAAGACGGAGGCGTTGTTATAGAGCACGTCGAGACGGCCGCAGCGGCGGTCGATCTCCTCGAAAGCGGCGCGGACGTCGTCGGGATTCGAGACGTCGGTGCGGATAAAGAACGCACTGCCGCCGGCGTCGGCAATTTCCCGGGCTTTCGCCTCCCCGGATTCCGGGTTGACCTCCAGAATCGCGACCGTCGCGCCCTCCTTTGCAAAAAGCGACGAGGCGCTGCCGCCGATACCGGAGCCTCCGCCGGTGATCGCGGCGATTTTTCCCTTCAGAATCATCAAATCCCTCCCGTTGGATCGGTTTCGGTTTCCGCCGTTTCAGGACGTGCGCAGGCAAAGCACAGCGCTTCGGCGCCGATGCCCGCGCGTTTCAGAACCGCCGCAGCCTCCCGCAGCGTTGCGCCGGAGGTGACGACGTCGTCGATCAGCAGTACGCGCCGGACGCCCTCCGGCGGTTTTTTCGCCGAAAAGACGCCCCGGACGTTCGCGGCACGCGCCGCGTCGTCCTCCAGCCGGGACTGCCTTCCGGTATGACGGCGCTTGCGCAGCAGGGAGAGGCACGGAAGCCCCAAAAGCGCCGCCGTCTCCTGCGCCAGAAGCCGGCTCTGGTCGTAGCCGCGGGAGATCCGGCGCAGCGTGCTGACGGGCACCCACGTCACCGCGTCGCAGGGCGGCAGCCCCTGTGCGCGGCGGCGGTAGGCCAGCGCCATCAGCCATGCCAGCGTCGGCGCGTACTCCCGGCGTCCGGAAAACTTGAATGCACGGACGGCCGCCGCGGTATCGGCATACCGGCAGGCGGCGATGCAGGGGGTCTTCTCCCCCGGAAGCGTCAGGCAATACCCGATCTCTCCCATCAGCGGAGCAAGGCAGCTTCCGCAGAGCCGGGGCTCTCCGGCGTCTGCGGCGAGTCTCGCGCCGCAGAGCACGCAGGTCCGCGAAAACAGGACGCCGCCGGGATTCATGCGTCGCCGCCACCCTGCCGGAGACGCATCCGCAGCGCCGTATAGCGCTTCTGCGTCCGCTCGTTGGCGGTCATCTGGCTGACGGTTTCGGGCCGTCCGACGATGACGAGCAGGTTTTTGGCACGGGTAAAGCCGGTATAGAGCAGATTGCGCGTCAGGAGCCTCTCCGGGCCGTCGAAGGCGACGAAGATGACGCACGGGAACTCGCTGCCCTGCGCCTTATGTACGGTCACGGCATAGGCAAGCTCCAGCTCGCCGAGCTGCTCCGAGGAATAGGAGGCGAGCCGGTCGTCGTAGCGCACGGTCAAAAGCCCCGCCCGCTCGTCGATCGTCTCGACGACGCCGATGTCGCCGTTGAAAACGCCGAGACCGGCCTCGGAGCCGTCGTCGCGCTGCCAGGGAAGCTCGTAGTCGTTGACGGTCTGCATCACGCGGTCGCCGACGCGCAGCGCACATACCGCGTTGCGCATCTCGCGGTCGCCGTTCTTCTTCGGATTGAGCGCGGCCTGCAGATACTGATTCAGGGAGACGGTACCGCACAGGCGCTGCTTGGTCGGCGCGATCACCTGGATGTCGGCAGGAGAGAGCCCCCGGTAGCCCGGCAGACGGGTGCGGCAGAGCTCGGTCACGAGCCGGACGACGTCCTCGGGGCGGCTGCGCTTCATAAAGAAGAAGTCGGAATCCGGCTCCTCGGGGCTGACCACGGGCGCGATGCCGACGTTGATGCAGTGCGCGCTGCTGACGATCCGGCTCTGCTGCGCCTGACGGAAGATCTCGTGGAGCTGCACCATCGGCAGCGCGGCGGACGCGAGGATGTCGCGCAGCAGATTGCCGGGGCCGACGCTGGGGAGCTGATCGGCGTCGCCGACGAGGACGAGCTTCGTACCGGGGCGCACGGCGGAGAGCAGCGCGTACATCAGGGGCAGATCGACCATGGACAGCTCGTCGACGATGACGGCGTCGGCGTCGATGGGGTTGTCCTCATTGCGCGCGAAGACGGCGCGGGTGTGGTCGGGAGTAAAGCCCGCCTCGAGCAGGCGGTGGATGGTCTTCGCCGGCGCGCCGGAGAGGGCGGTCATGCGCTTTGCGGCGCGTCCGGTCGGCGCGGCAAGCGCGACGGAAAGCCCCATCTGCTCAAATACGGAGAGGATGCCGCGGATGATCGTCGTTTTGCCGGTGCCGGGGCCGCCGGTCAGCACGAGCACGCCGTTCTGGGCGGCGGAGAGGATGGCCTGCCGCTGCTGAGGCGCGTATTCGATGCCGAGACGGCGCTCGGCGGCGGCGATCATCGGTTCCGCGTCGCCCTCGCGGTACTTCGTATGCGACGCCGCGGCACGCAGGAGGATCCGCGCGACGCCGCTCTCGGCCTTGTACATGGCCTCCATATAGCAGGCCTCGACATGCAGGATGTTTTCGCAGACGATCTCGCCCGACGCGATGAGCGCCTCGAGCGCGTCGTCCATCACGAGCGGATCCGGCAGCCCGAGCAGCGTCGCGGCGGCGGCGATCAGCTTGCCGCGCGGCAGGAACATATGCCCGTTGTCCTGATTGAACAGCAGCGTCGCCCGCAGCGCCGCCTGATAGCGCAGCGAGGAGTTCGGCGCGACGCCCATCTGCAGCGCGAAGCGGTCGACGTCGGCAAAGCGGATGCCGAAAAAGTCGTCGATCAGGATATAGGGATTGTCGGTAAGAAGCCCGAGCGCCGCGGAGCCGTAGCGCGTATGCAGGCGCAGCGCGGTCTCGGCGGAAAGCCCCATCTGGGAGGTAAATTCCATCAGACTGCGCAGCTCGTACTGATAGGCAAAGGTGCTGCCGATCTCGCGGGCGTGCTCCTCGGTAATGCCGCGGAGCTCGGCGAGCGCCTCGGGGTTGTCGCGCAGCACGTCGAAGACCTCGTCGCCGAAGCGCTCGACGATGCGCTTCGCGGTGGAGCGGCCGACGCCGGAAAAGAGACCGGACGCGAGGAAAGCCTCGATGTGCGCGGGACTTTCCGGCAGACGGCGTTCGAAAGAGGAGACGATAAACTGCCTGCCGTATTCGGCATGGCTGCCCCATTCGCCGTAGAGGATGTAAAACTCTCCGGCGGCGGGATACGGGATACAGCCGACGGCGGTAAACAGCCCCTCCTCCCCCTCGAGCCGGAGGACGGCATAGCCGTTTTCGGCGTTTGAGAAGATGACGGCAACCGCGCGGCCGGACATGGAATCGCGGACTTCCTCGGCGTTCATGTTAAAAATCCTTTATTGATAAGTAATAAAACGGGCGGACTCTCTTTTGTAAGAAAAAAGTCCGCCCGGAAAGCCCTTTTTGCGGCGTCAGGCGCGGCGCTCCGCAAGGAACCGTGCCATCGGCTTGTACAGAAGATAGGCAATGATCGCGTTCGCACCGAATTTCACCGCGTTGAACGGCACGATGACGGGGAACAGCATCTGCCGGACGGCCTCGATCGGGGTGCCGTACATCGGCGTAAAAATGAGATTCAAGGGGATCATCATCACGATCGCGGTCAGAGCGCCGGCGAGCATCGAAAGCGCGACCTTTTTGGGGAATCTGCGGAACAGCAGACCCGCCACGAGCACGAAGGAGCCGGTCGCGAAGAAGTGCATCGCGATGCCGATGATGCCGGACGAGGCGCTGACGGTCAGCCCCTGGATCACGCAGAGGACGAAGGTCACGGCAAGCGCCCACCAGGGTCCGAACAGGAACGCGGCGAAGATGACGGGGATGTCGCCCGCGTCATACTCCAGCCAGGGCGCCGCGGCGAAGATCGGGAAGCGGACGAGCAGGCAGAGGGCGACGGCGATGGCGACGAGCAGCGCGAGGGTAACGAGGCGGCGAACGGATTTGCTTTGCATGGGGTGTTTCCTCCCTTTAATATGATTGCTTCGGGGAAAAGAGAGGAAGACAGGCGAAGTCCGCATACCGGCGCGCGCCGAAAAGAAGCCCCGATAAGGGCTCCGCGTCCTCTTCCATCCGGACTGTACCGTCGGCGCCGGAATCTGACCGGACTCTGCGGCTGCGCTAAAAAAACGCAGCGCTCGCGGGCTCAATCGGGGACATTCCCCGTATTACCGCCGGTTGGGGAATTTCACCCCCACCCTGAAGACACCCTTATTTTAGCACAACGCGCCGCACAATGCAAGAGCCTGTGCGCATTTTTCTTTACCGCCGCCCGCGCAAAAAACGCCGCTTATTTTTTACAGCCAGGCAAGGAGCGCCCAGACCAGCACGCCCAGCACCAGCCCTCCCGCGATGCAGGCGGCGGGGATCCAGGAGCGGGCGGCGCGCCCCTCGCGGTTTTCCCGGATATAGCGGTTTGCGATGCCGCAGGCCTGCGCGATCACGTCCTCGGCGGACACGCCCTTTTTCAGCGCGTCGTCCCGCAGGATGAAGATCGCTTCCTCAAAAATGTTCTGTTCCGGCGCCCTTACAACGACGATCCGGCGCGATACGCCCTTTACCATACGCTTTTTGATACTCCTTTGCACAAAATCTGCAAGGATATTGTTCCCTTCCGGCGTACAGGTTATACTTTTCCGGGCGTGCGCATAGGATGGTTTCAAGGAGGCGAATTTTCTTATGGACAAATCCCCCGTCACGGTTCCCGCGCCGGAAAAACGGCGTTTCCGGCTTCCGCGCGGCAAAGCGCGGCTCTGGCAGCTTGCCGTCTGTCTTCTGTTCTTCCTCGCGGCGCTGTTTCTGCGCGCATTTTCCGACATCGACGCCTCGCCGCTGTTTTCCGGCGCGGTCTCCCTGCGCGAGCTCGCCCTGCAAGCCGGACAGGCGCTCGGACGCTCCACCCTCGCGGAGGCCTTCGCCAAGGGCTTCGGCGAAACCTATACCGGCGCCGCCGCCGTCCCGCAGACCTCCGTTTCCCCAACCACGGTTCTGACCAAACCGGCGGCGCAGACAACCCTCCCCCCTGCCGCCGCTCCCCAGACCACCGCGCCTCAGACCACCGTCCCGCAGACCACCGTCGCGGTGCCGAAACCCGCCGCGCTGCCCGACAACGTTTCCGCATCCGTTCCCGCGATCGCATTCTCCTATACCGCGCCGCTGTCCGGGCGCATCACCTCCGCGTTCGGCTACCGCATCCACCCCGTCGACGGAGACGAGAGCTTCCACTACGGCATCGACATCGCCGCGGCCGAGGGCACCGACGTCTGCGCCTTTGCCGGCGGGCGGGTCATCTATGCCGGCGTCGGCGAGATCAACGGCAAGTACATGAAAATCGAGCACGCCGACGGCATCGTCAGCATGTACGCCCATCTGTCCGCGTTCGAGGTCTGCGTCGGCGATACCGTCGAGGAAGGACAGGTCATCGCCCGCTCCGGCTCGACCGGCAAGGTCACGGGCCCGCATCTGCACTTCCAGCTCTACGCGGACGGGCTGCTCATCGACCCGGCGTCGGTTCTCGGGGAGCTGCTGGAGACATGAAAATCCGGATCACGCCGGGCTTCGTCCTGCTGACGGCGGCATGGTACCTTTTTGACCCTTCGGGGCTGTTCTGGTGCGCCGTCCCCGCGATCGCGCTTCACGAATGCGGGCATCTGCTCGCGATCCGGGCTT
>JAEDGJ010000107.1 GCA_016297585.1 Clostridiaceae bacterium | reverse complement strand
AGACGCTGCGCCTGCTGATGCGCAGCGTGCAGAAGGAGCTGCCGACGCTCCGGCGCAAAAACAGTTAAGCGGAAGCCCGTTCATGGGCTTCCGCTTTTTAATGCAAACCGGGCAGGATTCCTGCGGCGAAGTGCAGCGCCAGAACCATCAGAAACGACACCGCACCCGCCGCCAGCGACGGCCATGTGATCGCGTGAAGCGTCTCCCCCACCGTAAGGCGGTTATACTTCCCCGGCAGCCAGAACGCGGCGTCGGACGGCAGGGTCAGGGTCATCGCGCCCGCGCAGACCGCAAGCCCCACGACGACCGGTGAATCGCCCATCGCGACCGCGGCCGGGCCGACGATCGCGGCGGAGGTCATCATGGCAACCGTGCCGGAGCCTACGGCGGCGCGGATCACGGTCGTCAGCAAAAATGCCAGCAAGATGACAGGAAAATGCATCCCCGACAGCAGGGCGATCAGGGCATCACCGAGGCCGCTTTTTTGCAGCACCTCGCCAAAGCAGCTCCCGCAGCCGAGCACGACGAGGAAGCCGCCCAGCGCGGCAGGCGCGCGGTCGATATACTTCCAAACGCTGTCCGCCGTCTTCGGGATCAGATACTTTCGCAGCAGGAACGCCGCGGCAAGCATCGCGAGGAACAGCGCGATATTACTGTTGCCGATGAAGGACAAAAAGACGGCAACCGGGTGTGGCGCTGGAAGGAGCGCGCCGCACACGCAGTTTGCCAGCAGCAAAACGACCGGCAGCAGGATCAGGCAGGCCGTCAGCCGCACGGGCGGCTTTTCCGGGTCGGGCCGCAAGACGTCCTCGCCGCTTCCGAGTGCCTGCGCACCGGCGGTCTTGCGGCGGCTCAGGCCCTCGGCGCAGCCCCAGCCGCACAGGAGCGACGCCGGCAGGGAGACGATGACGCCATAGAGGATGAACCAGCCGAGGTTCGCACCCACCTGCCCCGCGACCGCCAGCGGCCCCGCCGCGGGCGGGATCAGGCAGTGTGAGGTGAGGATGCCCATGAACAGCGCCGCGACGTAGGCGCCGGGGCGCTTGCCCGTAAAGCGCTGCAGGCTCTCGGCCAGCGGGCTGAGCGTGATATAAGCCGGGTCAAAAAACACGGGGACGAAGATCAGCCAGCTTGCCAGATTCAGCGCGAGCAGGTCGTGCTTCCTGCCGAATTTCCGCAGCACCGCCTTGGCAAGCTCCTCCATCGCGCCGGAATCGCCCAGCATCATGCCGAAGATCCCGCCGAAGACGATCTGCAGCCCGATGCTGCGCATCGCCGCGCCGAAGCCATCCGTCAGGCACGAGAGCGTCTCGGAGACGGAAAAGCCGCACAGCAGCGCCATCAGCACCGCGCAGGCGAACAGCGCGACCGCCGGGCTGACGCGGAGCTTGAGAAGCGCGGCGAACAGCACGGCCATCACCAGTAAAAACGCGATCAGAACATTCACTGGAAGCCTCCTGTGGTCAAAAAAAATAGCTGCGCCGGAACCGCACGGAGGTCATACGGTCCCGGCGCAGCGACGAGAAAGGAAATATGTATCGTCAGAACGGTGCGTTGTCGTTCTCCGGCGTGCCGGTCTCGATGAGGCGGCGCTCCGGGCTGGCGAAAATCGCGTGGTGGCGCTCGATGGAGGCAAACAGCGCGTCGTACATCAAAACGCCCAGCGGCTTCCACGAAAGCTGATTGGCGATTTTTGACGTGTCGTTGCCGCCGGAGGCCATATACTCCGACGTGGCGACGGTATAGAGGCGCTCCGGCTCGAGCGGCGTGCCGTCGCGCAGGGTGATTTCCTGCACCTTGGAAGAGGCGGGCTTCGTGTGGTCGATGCGCACGATCACGCCGGAGAACATCAGCCCCGCGTTGTTGCCGTAGCGCTCCGGCTCGTACACAAGCTCAAAAAGCTCCCAAATCTGGCGGCCCGTCATCTGCGACGTCAGGATGGGATCGTTGAAGCCCATCACACCCGTGATGTCCTCGGCCGTGACGGTTCCGGCCTCAATCGCGCCGCCGGAGCTTGTCGCGTTCATGTAGGCAAACTGCACGTTCGCCGCCTCCTGCACGCTCTGGGCGAGGAAATTGCCGAGCTTCGTCTCGGCAGACAGGCGGATGCGCATCGTCTCGCTTACCGTGGTCAGGGGCTTTTCAAAAAAGTCGCGGAAGGGCGCGGTGACCCGCTCGGCATAGGACTGATCCGGCTCTGCGGGCGGGTCGTTCCAGTCGGTCAGATGCACCTGCGCTGTGCGCTGCGTCACGCGGCATTGCTCCGTGTCATAGTGCAGCGTCGCGTGGCACAGGCTCTTGCCGGAAAAGCCGCCCTTCAAAACGACCGTGTCGTTCCACAATCCGGCGTAGTCGCCGGGGATGTGCCCGCCGATACACACGTCCACGGGCGGAATTTGGCGCAGAAGGTCGGCCAACTCGCCGGAGATGACGCCGTTTTCGTCGGAATAAAACGGAATATGCGCCAGAAGCACGGTGATCTGCGCGCCCGCCTGCCGCATCTGCGGCAGGTATTTTTTCACGGCCTCGGCGCACGAGCGCGCCTCGAACGGCGCGAACGAGGACGCCGTGACCATATAGGGCGTGTACTCCGTGGTGACGCCGAGCACGCCGATGCGCACGCCCTTGCGCTCGAGCATGACCCACGGGCGGCAGCCGGGGATCAGCTCCCCGTCGGCCTTGCGGACGATGTTGGCGCAGAGGATCGGGAAATCCGCGCAGGCGATGCAGTCATTTAAAAAGTCCTCGCCGCGGTCAAACTCGTGGTTACCGAGGGTCATCGCGTCGGTTTTGCGCAGGGCGACCGACCCGACCATCGGCCTGCCCGGCCAGAAGGTCGTGGAAAATTCGTCGCCCGCGTCGAGCAGAACCGTGCCGTCCGGGTTTTGCCGCCGCTGCTTTTCGATCTGCGCGGCGAACACGCCCGCGCCGGGCGCCCGCTTGGACCGGCGCAGGCGGCCGGAGAAGTCGGCGTGCGCCAGAATGTCGATTCGGATGTCAGCCATGTCTTCCCTCCGTCAGCCCTTGATGCCGCCGCGGGACACGCCGGTCACGATCTGCTTGCGGAAGAAGATGAACAGGATGATCATCGGAATGACGACGATGGTCGCCGCCGCCATGAGGCGCTCATAGCGGATGCCGCTGGAGGTCATAAAGGCATACAGGCCGAAGGGCAGCGTGCGCACGTCCGTGCTGTTCGTCACGAGGACGGTCCAGAGGAAGGAGTTCCAGCAGGTGATGGCGTTCAGGAGGCCGATGGTCACAAGCGAGGGCTTCGCCAGCGGCACCATGACCCGCCAGAGGTACTTCCAATTCGACGCGCCGTCGACCCGCGCGGAATAATACAGGCTGTCCGGGATGGAGAGGAAGAAATTCCGCAAAATGTAGGTGTAAAACACGCTGGAGGTAAACGGCACGATGAGCGCGAGGATATTGTCGACCAGTCCCCAGTCGACGATGGTCTGATAGTTCGTGATGATGAGCATCTCGAAGGGGATCATCATCATGGAGAGCAGGAGCGTGAAGAGGATGTCGCGTCCGGGGAACTTGAGGCGCGAGAAGGCAAAGGCAGCGAGGATCGTCGTGAACTGCGTGCAGATCACGCAGGCGACCGTCACGATCACGGAATTGCGGAAATAGGTCAAAAACGGCGCTTTTTCGACCGCGTAGGCGAAGTTTTCCAGCGTCGGATTCGCCGGAAGCAGGGTGGGCGGGATCGCGGTGACCTCGGCGGACACCTTGAGTGATGAGAGGATCATCCACACGAACGGGAAGACCATGATGAGCGCACCCACCGTCAGCGCGAGATAAAGAAAAGTCTTTTTTACATATTTCATATCAGTAATTCTTCCATTTCCGCTGAATGAACAGCTGGATCAGCGTCAGCACCAGGACGATGACGAACAATATCACGGCGCTGGCCGCCGCACGGCCGAGCTTCCACTGCACAAAGAACGCGTCATAGAGGTAATACACGACCGTGTACAGCGAGTAGGCGGCGCCGGGCTTGCCGTTGAACAGGGGGAACAGCTCGGAAAAGACCTTCGAGGCGGAGATCATGTTGACGATCAGGGTCAGGCCGATGGTCGGCGCGAGCAGGGGCAGGGTGATGCGGAAAAAGATCCGTGTTCCCTTGGCGCCGTCCACCCGCGCGGCGGTGTAATACTGCGGGTTGACGTTCTGGAAGCCCGCGAGCAGCAAGATCGTCGTGAACGGGATCATGCTCCAGATGCCGTAGATGATGAGCGCGGGAAGGTTGTAGGCGGGATTGTTCAGCCAGTTGATGGCATCGACGCCGAAAAGGGACAGGAAATAGTTGATGATGCCGTAGTCATAGTTGAACAGCCACTTCCACACGAGGCCGACCGCCGTGATCGACGTGACCATCGGCAGAAAATAGCACGTCTGGAGCAGGCCCTTGAGGTGGATATTGCTGTTGAGCATGGTCGCGATCAGGATGGACAGCACCGTCGCGATGGGCACGACGAAGATCACATAGAGAAAGGTGTTTTTCAGGCCGTTCAGGAAGTTGGGGTCGGAGACGACGTCGGAATAGTTTTGAAAGCCGACGCCCGAAAACGCCCCGCTCATCACGTTGTAGTCCTCCTTCACGGAGATGAGCAGCACGTTGATGAACGGATAGACCACAAAAATGATCAGGCCGATCAGGAAGGGCAGCAGATACAGCGCAGGCTCAAGGAACGTCCTTGCCGTCAGGCGGCGTCCCTCCGCGCGGTTTTTCCTCAAGCTCATGCCAGTCTCTCCCCCGTCTCCTCGTTGAACAGGAACACGCCGCGGTTTTTCAGGCTGATACCGATCTCGTCGCCGATGCCGATGGGATAGTCGCTGCTGATAAACGCGCGCATCCGCTGGCCGCAGAGCTCCAAAACGGAAAGCTCGTCCTTGTTGACGCTGTAGCGTTCACGGACGGCAGCCTTCATCGTCTCACCGGCGGCGGGATAGACGACGCTCTCGGCGCGGATGGCCAGCACGGCCGGCGTTCCGTCGGGGACGTCAGTCTTCAGCGGCAGGCGCAGGCAGACATCGGAATCCGCGAAGCGGAACACGCCGTTTTCCACCGTGCCGCGCAGCTTGTTGATCGGCGGCGCGCCGAGGAAGTCGGCCGTGAAATAGTTCGCCGGGTCATCGTAGAGTGAGCGGGCGCTGCCCTGCTGCTGCAGGACGCCCTTTTTCATCAGGAGGACGTAGTCGGCGATGGAGGATGCCTCCTCCTGATCGTGGGTGACAAAGATTGTGGTGATCTTAGAGGCGCGCTGGATGCGCAAAATTTCCTCGCGCATCTCGACGCGGAGCTTCGCGTCAAGATTGCTCAGCGGCTCGTCCAGAAGCAGAAGCTGCGGTTCCTTTGCCAGAGCCCGCGCGATGGCGACGCGCTGCTGCTGGCCGCCGGAAAGCTCGCCCGGCTTGCGCGAGAGCAGGTCGGGGATGCGCACAAGCTCCGCCAGCTCCCTGGCTCTGGCGATGCGTGCCGCCTTCGGCATTTTCTTGATCTCCAGCGGGAAGCAGATGTTCTGCAAAACCGTCATGTGGGGATAGAGCGCGTAATTCTGGAACACCAGGCCGATGTTCCGCTTCTCCGGCGGCAGCTTGGTGACGTCGAGATCGTCAAAGAGGATTCTGCCCGACGTGACAGGCAGAATGCCGGAGAGCATATTCAGGATCGTGGACTTTCCGCAGCCGGAGGGGCCGAGGAGGGCGATCATCTTGCCGCTTTCGAGGCTGACGCTCAGATCGTTGACCGCCACGGTATTGCCGAATTTTTTCGTCAGATTCTCTAATGTAATTCTCATAGTTACCTCAGCATTTCTTCGATTGCACTTCCGTCGGTGTCCGGCATGGTAAAGCCCAGCAGCCGTGCCAGCGTGGGCGCCTCGTCCACCATGGGCCGCCGTTCAACGACGACGCCCGGCTTCACGTCCGGGCCGGCGGCCAGGAAGGTCGTCAGCTCCTCGCGCTGCGGATTGCCGCCGTGCGTCGCCGCGCCGATTTTGTGGTCGCCGGGCAGCTTGCTGCCATAGAGGCTCTCGGCGTCGATGCGTTCGCCGAAGGCGACCGGGAGGGAGCTTTCGATGATAAAGTCAAAGTCGCCGCTGACATGGAAGCACTCTTTCGCCTCCTGCGCGTCGAGGACGTAGGCGAGCCGCACCCGCTCGTCGTCCTTCAGGCTCTCCAAAAAGTCGCGTACCCGCTGCTTCATCGCCTGATCCGTCGGGTCGGCCAGCTCCACATAGGCCGAAAGCGCCGCCGAATGCACGATGGCGTCGAACGATTGCAGCGTCCCGTCGGGGTTCAGGCGGATAAAGCCGTTTTCCCGCAGCAGGACGTTCAGGTGCAGGATGTCCTGAATGTCGGTCTGCCCGTGGTCGCCGACAATGACGAGGTTCGTCTGTTCCAGCGTGCCCTTGCGGCGCAGCGCCTCGACGAGACTGCCGAATTCCTCGTCGTGCTTCCGGAGCTGGTCATAAACGCGCGGGTGGTGGACGCCGTAGCGGTGCCGGGCGCCGTCGAGATCGCACATCTTGACGAGCATGATATCCGGCTGGTCGTAATCCTGCAAAATATCCAGCGCCATGGCCATCGTGAACAGGTCAAGGCTGCGGTCGGGGCCTTTCAGATATCTGCCGTGCTTGTAGAAATAGCGGTCGAGAAGGCTCTTGGTCGCCATTCCCTCCAGCCACGGCGTGGGGTCCCAGCCGGTGTAGCCGTAGGGCACGATCATGGGCAGATTCATGTCGTAATCGGCGCCGCCGGACACCGGCCACGAAATCGAGCACGTCGTCAGCCCATGCTGCCGCGCATAGTCGAGCACGGTCGGCACCTTGACGTCGCTCTTCTTGCCGTACCACGGCAGGTTCCAGTAGCCGCCGCGCTGCATTTTCTCGTTGTTTGCGACGCCGTGCCGGTCGACATAGCAGCCGGTGATCATGGACACATGGCAGCAGTACGTCAGCGCGGGCCAGACCGGCTCGATTTTCCTGACCATCGCGCAGTTTTCCATAAAGCGGCCGAAATGGGGCATGGCGCGCATCGCCTCAACGTCGCTTGCGCACAGCGCGTCGAGGCAAAACACCAGTGTTTTACTCATAGGCACCTCTTTTTCCCGGCAGCACGTCCGGGAGCAACAAATCCGCTGACCGCAGGGGCAGGCCAAACGGCCCGTCCCTGCGGTCGCAGGTAAATAACTCAGTTGGCGTTCAGCGCCGCGTTGCTCGCCGCGAGGAAGTTGTCAAACGCGGTCTCCGCGTCCGTAAGTCCCTGCGCGACCTCGACGACCATCTTGTCGATCTCGGTACGGACGATGGCCGCACCCTCGATGCTGGGCAGGTAGCCGATGCGGTCATATTCCTGCGTCAGCGCCTTGACCGCGACGTTCGTGGCCGCGTATTCCTGGAAGGTGTCGCTCTCGACGGCCTCGATGCGGGCGGGAAGCGCACCGAAGGACATGGCCCACTCGGTCAGGACGTCCTTCTGGGACATATATTTGAGGAACGCGACGACGCCGGCGGCGTGCTCTGCATCGCGGGAGAGGCAAACATAGGTGCTGCCCCAGCTCGAAATGTACTCCTTGGTTCCCTCCTGCGGGATCGGGCAGCAGCCCAGCTCGAAGTGGCCCTCTCCCTCGGGAATGGCGGCATAGACATAGTCAATGCCCGCGGCCGCGCCGACATACATGCCGACCTTCTGGCTGCCGAAGGGGTTGGAGAAGTAATAGTCCTCACCGACCAGGCGGAAGTAGCCCTCCTGCACGCCCTTGGCGAACCAGTTGAGCTTCTCGATGGCGAGGTCGCGGTCGATCGTCACCTGCTTGGTGGCGGGGTCAATGTAACCGCTGCCCGCCTGCACCATCCAGCCCTGGAAGGTGTCGGTCACGGAGTCGGTGCCGAAGCCGGCGATGCCGTAGGCGTCGTGGATGGCCTTGGCGCAGACCTCAACGTCGTTCCAGGTCTTCGGTTCTTCCAGATTCAGCGCGTCGAACATGGTCTTGTTGTAGAAAAGAACCTCACTGCCGAGGGTCACGGGGAACATATAGATCCGCTCGTTGCCCCACTGGGTGATCTCGCTGTACAGGCCGGGGACGATCTGCTCCTTGAAATCGGGGATGCCGGTGTCCGGGTCGTTGATGAGGTCGGTCATGTCGTAGAGCAGGCCGTTGTCGATGTACTTAATGGCGTCGGAGGCGAACATCGTGCAGAAGTCGGGGCCGATACCGCGGCTGACGGACTGCAGCAGCTTGGAGTCGAACTCGCTGTACGGCTGCTGCTCGGCAATGACGACGTACTTGCTCTGCGAGGCATTGAAGCCGTCAATGATCTTGTTCAGGGCTTCCTGATGGTGGTCGGTGTAGGTGTGCCAGAGGACGATCTCGATGGGTTCTTCGCTGCCGTTGCCGCCCTCGTTGCCGCCCTGCGGTGCGGTGGTGTTCGGTGTATCGGTGGGGTCGGCCGTGCCTTGGCAGCCCGTAACGCAGACAAGCAGCATCA
>JAEDGJ010000106.1 GCA_016297585.1 Clostridiaceae bacterium | reverse complement strand
TGACCGTAAAACGGAACTATTTTGACAACAATCCGACGCTCGAGCTGGAAAATCCTATTATTAAAAAGTCTTTACCAAAATACCTGACCGCGGACGAGGCCGGCACTCTGCTGGACGCCGTGGACGGGCAGTTCAAAGAGCGCGATTACTGCATCCTGACGCTGTTTCTCAACTGCGGGCTGCGGGTGTCGGAGCTCGCGGCGCTGAACCTCTCGAGCATCCAGGACGACTCGCTGCGCGTGCACGGCAAAGGCAGCAAGGAACGCATCATCTACTTAAACGACGCCTGCCGCGACGCGCTGGAGGACTATCTGCCGACCCGGCTGACACCCCGCTCGGCGCTCGACCGCGACGCGCTGTTTGTCAGCCGCCAGCTAAACCGCATCGGCGTGCAGACGGTCAAAAAGCTGGTCGAAAAGCATCTGTCGGCGGCGGGGCTTTCCGGAAGAGGCTACTCGACGCATAAGCTGCGCCATACGGCGGCGACGCTGATGTATCAGAACGGCGTGGACATCCGCACGGTGCAGGAATTTCTCGGTCATGAGCAGCTCAGCACCACGCAGATCTATACGCATCTGTCCGACGCGAGCCTGCGGGACGCCGCGCGCGCCAATCCCCTCGCCCACCATGTCCGAAAGAAGGCAAACGTTCCGGAGTCTTCGGAACCGGATGAAAAATAGGCGCTGATTCGGCATAAAAATTTACGTTTTTCACATGAGCAGTCTTGACAAACCGCGCTTTCATCCGCTACAATGAAGAAAAAGGCCGAGCCGCGGGGGGAATCTGCTTTGAAAAACGGTTTCCGCAGCCTCTTTTCTCTGTCTTCCCAGATACGGAAACTCCTTTCCACCGGGGACACCCTCCCCGGCATCTGGCTGTCCTGCGCGGTCATCCTCACGAGTTTCGCAGTGCTGCCGCTCCCCTCCGTCTGGAAAGCGGCAGCGGCTGCCGCGGCCGTTCTTGTTTTCATCGTCCTGAGCTTTCTGCATCAGCTCCGCGGGCTTCCCGCGCTGCCGGTGCTCCTCGCCTTCGGTGTCGCGCTCGCGGCGCTGTCGGCGCATACGTTCGACGTGCGCTGCTACCGGCCCGTGCTGCACTGCGCCGGCAGCAATTTGGATACCGAGGCGACGGTCCTCGACTACGGCACCCGCTACGACGACCGCCTGCGGGTCAAAATCCGGGTTTTCCGCCTCAACGGACAGGACATCCGCCCATTCCTGAGCACTATCTACCTCTCCGCCGACGATGCGCCGGAATCCGGGATGACCCTTTCCGGCCGTCTGCACTACCGCATTCCGGAGGATACGGCCGATTTCGCGCGGGAAAGCTACTACCGCGCGCACCGCATCTATGTGACGGCCGAAACCCGCGGCGCGTATTCGCTCTCCCCCGCTCCCGCGTCCTTTTCGTACAGCTTCATTCGCTATGTGCTGCCCGCCCGGTGCGCGCACTGGTTCGGTGAAAGGCTGGACGCGCTGTATGAGGCGGGAGACGCGGGGATTCTTCTCTCGCTGATTCTGGGCGACAAATCCAAACTTCCCCCGGGCTTTGAGGACGATATGCGCACCGTCGGACTGTCGCATGTCATGGCGGTGTCGGGCATGAACGTCTCGCTGATCTCGGGCTTTTTTCTGCTGCTGTTTCTCCGCCGCCGTGCGGGAGCCGCGGCGGCCATTCCGGCGGTCATCCTGTTCGCGTTCATCACCGGCGCGGGCGCGTCCGTCGTGCGCGCGGTCATTATGCAGATCATCCTGCTGGCAGCCCTCCTGCTCGGCGAACGCGCCGAATCGACCAACAGTCTCTTTGTCACCGCGGCCTTCATGCTGGTGATGAACCCCTACGCCGTACAGGACGCCGGACTGTGGCTGTCCTTTTTCTCGACGCTCGGGCTGACGCGATACGGCGCGCGCTTCCGGGCGGCCATGATGAAGCCCTTCCGCGTGCTGCCGTGGCCGGTAAGGCGGCTGATTTCGCTGCCGGTCACGATGCTCGCGACCACGCTGACGGCGCAGGTCTTTGTGCTGCCCATTCTCGTTTTCCTGTTCGGCTCTTTTTCCCTCATCGCGCCGCTTGCCAATCTGCTGGTGGTCTGGGCGACGGAGCTGGCCTTCGCGGGCGGCATCGTCACGGCGCTTTTGTCTCCGTTTCTGCCCGGCGCGGCGCAGTTTCTGGCAAAACCCGTGTCGGCTCTGGTCGGATTTCAGCGATGGATCGTTCCCCGCATGGCGGACTGGCCGGTTTCCACGCTCTCGGCGCAGAATCGCTACGTCGTCATCGGGCTGGTCACGCTCTACGCCGAGCTGCTGCTGCTCTATCTTTCCCGCTCCCGGAAACTCCTGCGCTGCATGCTGTCCTCCTGCGCCATCGCGCTGTGCTGCATTGCGTTTCTGGGGATGCTGGACGCCGATCGCACGTTGGAGATCACCTCGCTTGATACGCGCGGCGGTCAGTGCACCGTTTTAATACGCGGCGGCGACTGCGCCGTCATCAACTGCGGCGGCATCGGCGCCGGGGAAAAGCTGGCGGAGTTTTTGGAAAGCCGCAGCATCCGCAAGATCGATCTGCTGCTGCTCACGGACGGCAAAAGCGCGTCGAAGAGCGGACTGTCCGACCTGCTGGCCGCCGTCCCGGTCGATACGATGCTCCTCCCCGCCTCCGGCGCCGACGACGTCCCGTCCGCCGCCGCGCGCTGCTATACGGTGACGGACGACCTGCTGCTGACCGTCGGCGGTGCGCAGCTCCAGGTGCTGGTCTCGGATACGGAGGGCTTTGACGCCTGCCGCATGGCCGCCTATCTGACGGCGGGCGGCTACAGCTTTCTCATCCCCGGCAGCATCGGTGCAGACGAGCTGTCCGCGATTCTCTCCCGCCGCGGCATCCCCGGCGCAAACGTCGCGGTCGCCGGAGACTACTATACCACGCACCTTCCCCCGTTTTCGGCAGACCTCTGCCTGCTGTCCTCCTATGTGGAGCTGAACCGGGGCACCGTCGCCGCTCTGCAGGCGCGCGGCATGACCGCCGTCGATCTCTCGCAGACCGGAGACGTCACCTTTACGGTGCGTATGCGGCGCACGCCTGTAAAGTGAAAAAACTTACAGGAAAACTCCGTCGAAACGCTTGACAAAACAGGCTTTGCGGTGTATAATGGGTAAACGTGATAGGGAGTTGCTTCCCTGTTGACAGTTTCCGGGTGTAGCTCAGTTTGGTAGAGTACTTGAATGGGGTTCAAGGGGCCGTGAGTTCGAATCTCGCCACTCGGACCAAAAACAGGCATCTGTTTGGATACGCTTTGTATTCGATCGATGCCTGTTTTTGAATATTCCGGCTTTTTCAGAGAAAGAGGTGCAGACAAGTGGACTACTGCTTCCGTCTTACCCCGTACGATCGGGCGGCGCTTACGCCCCAGCTTGCCCTGGCACTCGAAAAACGCACGGAGGCTCTTTCCAGAGCGAAAATGCCGCGGCTCTGGGCACGGATCGACCGTCTGAACGAAAAGCACCGCGGTGCGGACAAAAAAGCGATACGCAAAGCCCGCATCCGCTTCCGGATTTACGGCATTCTTCTGCTGCTTTTGGGTCTTTTCCTGCTGATTCCGGGTCTGTTGTCGCCGAAAGAGCTATTCGTGCCAATGCTGATTGGCATTATCGCAGTATTGAGCGGTGTATTCTATCTTTGGATTGGTAGGAATCAGACCAATGCCCGATACGCCAGAGCTGCGGACAAGCTGCTTTCATCCGCGGAAAACGTTCCCGCCGCAGAGGTGCGCTTTACCCCGGAGGGCATGACGCCCGACGGCGGGCAAACCGCTGCCTATTCCGATTTTGACTTTCTCATTGAAACGGACGATCTCTTCGTGTTCACCTGGAGCGGGCACCTCACGGTTCTGCAGAAAAAAGATCTGATTTCCGGTGATGCCGCGGCGTTCCTCGTCCGCATCGCAGAATGCGCGCCTCAGGCAAAACGGTTCTGTCTCGCATCAGACAGCCTATAAAAGCAAACACCAAACCCACAAAACAAGACCTCTGCTGTGATACGCTTCGTATCCGCACGGAGGTCTTGTTTTTTCATAGTACCGGGCAGTTTTTTTCACCCTTGCATTTCCTCCCCTCCTGTGTTAGAATTACCTGCATAAAGGAGGGAGATCCCATGAAAGCAAAATATCCGAAAGAGACCTCGTGGAAGATCGTTTACTCGGATTTCTCCGGTATGGAACGCACGGCGGCGGAATTTCTGAACCGCGAAGCGGGCAGGCTTCTGATCCGCCAGGAGGGCGTCTATACGCTGCACGTCCTCCCTCTCGAGCGGGAAACGGCGGATACGACAATACCGCAGAACGCGATCGTTCTCGGAACCTGGGACGAAAGCGCCATCATCCGCGCCCATGTTCCGGCGTGCGAAATCCCGGAAAACGGCTATGTGCTGAAAATCGCGGACAATCCCGCCGACCCGGACGGCTCCCTCGTACTGATCACCGCGCACGACCAGCGCAGTCTGCTTTACGGCGCCGCGGCATTCATCGACCGCTACGCGCCGATGGCGGCGCCGGATGTGGGCGGGCTGCACTTTACAAACCGGCTCTTCGACCATAAGCTGCCGTGCTGCACGATCTCCTCCGCACCGCGCGCGAAAACCCGCGGCATCTTCTGCTGGGGGCATTCCACAAACGACTACCGCACCTATATCGCATCCATGGCGCGTCTCGGGCTGAACCAGCTCATCGTGTGGAACGACCATAAGCCGGTCAACGCCGACGAGATCACCGCCTACGCGCACAAGTTCGGAATCGAGCTCATCTGGGGCTTTGCGTGGGGCTGGATCGCCGGATGCAGCCGGATTCAGAGCATTGACGAGGCGTATCTCGCGGAGCTGAAGGCGCAGGTGCTTCGGAAATTCGAGAACGAATACGCCGGGCAGGGCGACGGCATCTACTTCCAGTCCTTCACCGAGCGGCAGGACGACTCCATCGGCGGGCGCCCGATCGCCGATACCGTCACCGATTTCGTAAACGATACGGCGGGAGAGCTGCTGCGCCGGTATCCGTCGCTCCGCATTCAGTTCGGCCTGCACGCAACCTCCGTCAAAAACCGGCTGGACGCGATCGCCCGCGTCGACAAACGCGTGGAGATCGTCTGGGAGGACGGCGGCGTTTTTCCGTTCGATCCCGGCGCCGCCCGGATCGAGAACCCGGACGCGTTCGAGGAAAAGTTTCAGGAGACGCTGGCCTTTACGGAAAAGATCCTGCGGCTCCGCGGCACCGACGCGCCGACGGGCATCGTTTTCAAAGGCTTCATGAAGCTGGATTGGGAGCGCTTTGTCTATCAGGCAGGGCCGTATATCATGGGCGAAAACGCTCCGGAGATCTGCGAGCATGACAGGCGGCTGCGCAGCGACGCGTGGCGCGCCTTTACCGCCGACTGGCTGCAAAACGGCGACTATGCCCGCCGCTTCGCCGAGCGGATTTATGAAATCACGAAGGGGAACGTCAATCTGTGCATGGCCGCTACCTTTGACGGCGGCGTCTATTTTCCGCAGGCCGCCTGCGCGGAGATCTTCTGGGATCCGACCCGGACATACGGGGAAATCATGAAGGCCGCCGCGGATAAGCCGATGGTCACGCTCAACTGAAATAAAACCGGAGCCGATGCGGCTCCGGTTTTTTTATAATAGGGATTCGGTTTTTCCCCGCTGTCTTCAGTCGAGAATCCCCAGGAGCTCCCCTGCCGGCATCGGCGCCTGACGCGTATACGGCGAGCGGAGCGTGACCGCGCTGCCGTCGGCGTCGCGCACCGCCGTCAGGATCTCGACCACATGGAGCTGCTGCTCGGAATTGGCGCGGTGCATGCGGCCTGTCTGCAGGGACTTCGCCATATCCGCGAGTCCCAGCGCGCGGGAGTTTTCCGTATAGCCGAACATCATCGGCATCTCGGCTGCGTCGGCGGTGCCGCGCTTTAACAGCAGCTTGCCGGAGAAGTAGTTCGGATCCGGAATAAAGAGCGACCCCTCCGTGCCGTAGATCTCGAGCACCGAATGCGTGGGATGATAGACGTCGAAGGTCGTCATCAGGTGTACAATCGCGCCGGAATCGAACTGCAGGATGCCGTTGACGTAGGTCTGCGTCTGCACGGGAAACTTTTTCCCGTATTTCGGGCCGCAGCGCATCGTGCGCTCCTCAAAAAAGCGCCCGGAGATGCCCGTCACCCGGTTTACACGGCCGAGAAGGTTGATGAGCGCCGTCGCGTAGTACGGCCCCATGTCGAGCATCGGCCCCGCAGCGTTCGTGTAGAACGGTTCGCTGTCGGGATGCCAGACCTCCATGCCGTGCGACACCATGCGCGCCTCTCCGCCGAGCGGCGTGCCGATCATGCCGGCGTCGATCAGACGCCGCGCCGTTTGGATGCCCGCGCCCATGAACGTGTCCGGCGCGCCGCCCAGCATGAGTCCCCGCGACTTCGCCAGCTCGCAGAGCTCAAGCGCCTCCTCATAGGTCGACGCAAGCGGCTTTTCGGAATAGACATGCTTCCCCGCCGTCAGCGCGGCCTTTGTCACGGTATAGTGGTTGTACGCCTGCGTGATGTTCAGGACGATGTCGACGTCCGGATCCGCGAACAGCTCGTACATATCGCTGTAGATCTTCGGGATCCCGTATTCCTGCGCCGCCTTTTCCGCCTTTTCACGGATCAGATCGCAGACGCCCGCCACCTCGATCTCCCGGAACAGCTCCGTGATGTTCTTCAGATAGATGCCGCTGATGTTGCCGACGCCGACAAAACCGATTCGGATTTTCTCCGCCATGTACGCCGCCTCCTTTACCTCAGTCGTCCAGTGCGCGGACGAGGAACGTCACGGGCCGCAGACCGTCGTTGCAGCAGAGCACCGCCGCATGATTCTGAATGCTCCACTCCAGCCAGAAGCCCGGCGCGCCGTGTCCCAGCGCAAAGACGTAGTCCTCAATCGCCTGCCACGCGCTCTCGCACAGCCCCTCGGGCTTCGCGCCCTCGACCGAAATAAAGACATCGCCCGCCTTATGGAACGGGCAGGGCTCGATATTCGGCTGGCCGTATTCGGGCGCAAGACGGGTGTTGACCGTGCATTCCAGAACCTTGATTTCCACTCGTTTCATTGGCTTTTTCCTCCAATAATCATTCATCCAGCAGTTTTTTGGTATCCTCGGGGCTCAATTCGGTGACGTCCCGCAGCTTCGAGCGGATGACGCGCGTCCGCACGCCGACAAGCTTGTCAAGCTCGCGGTTGGCCTGCTCCAGACGGTTCTGCGTCGCTTCCAGCACGTCGCCGAATTTGTCGAACTCCGTTTTGACCGCGCCGAGAATGCTCCAGACCTCGCTCGAGCGCTTCTGGATCGCGAGCGTCCGGAAGCCCATCTGCAGCGCGTTCAGCAGCGCCGCCAGCGTCGTCGGACCGGCCAGCGTCACGCGGTACTCCCGCTGCAGCGTCTCAACCAGCCCCCGCCGCACCGCCTCGGCATACAGCCCCTCAAACGGCAGAAACAGAATGCCGAATTCCGTCGTATTCGGCGGGTCGATATATTTGTCGTGGATATCCTTCGCAAAGCCGCGGATCGCCCGCACGAGCGTCGCCGCCGCCGACTCGACCGCCGCCGCGTCCGCCGATTCGTACGCGTTCTGCAGCGCCGCGTAGGTGTCTCCCGGGAACTTCGCGTCGATCGGCAGATAGACCGTCGAGCCGTCCGTGCCCGGCAGCTTCACCGCGTATTCGACCGGCATGCCGGAGCCCTTTCGCGTAACGACGTTCGTATCGTACTGCTCCGGCGACAGGATCTCCTCGAGAATCGCGCCGAGCTGCACCTCGCCGAGAATGCCGCGCGTCTTCACGTTCGACAGCACCTTTTTCAGATCGCCGACGCCCGCCGCAAGCGTCTGCATCTCGCCCAGCCCGCGGTAGACCTGCTCGAGCCTCTCGTTGACGACCTGGAAGCTCTTCGTGATCCGGTTTTCCAGCGTCGCCTGCAGCTTTTCGTCCACCGTCAGGCGCATCTCGTCGAGCCGCTTGCCTGTATCCTCCTGAATCGCGAGCATCCGGCGGTCGATCGTGGTCTGCAGCGCCTCGAGCTGCCGGTCCTGCGAAAGCCGGGCGGCTTCCAGCTGCTGACGGACCGCCTGCTGGCTCTCCGCGGTGCGGCGCTCGTTCGCCGTCATCGCCGCGTCCACCGCCTCGAGCGTCTGCTGCAGCTTTGCCTCCACCGCCGTCCGCAGCCCGGCCATCGTCTTGTCCGAATTTTCCTGATTCTGCGCAAGCCGGCGGTCAACCGAGGTCTGCACCGTGTCAAGCCTGCGGTCCTGCGCGAGCTGCGCGGCTTCCAGACGGCGGTCGACCGTCTGCTGCACCGTCTCCGTGCGGCGCTCGTTTGCCGTCATCGCCGCCGCGACCGCATCAAGCCGCGCGGAAAGCCCCTCGCTCGTCTGTTTCTGCGCATCGGCCAGCACCGAAGCAAGCTTATATGTATTATCCTGCGCGCCGTCCGCCAGCTGCTGCGCGAGGCTGCGCTCCGTCTCCTGCAGGC
>JAEDGJ010000105.1 GCA_016297585.1 Clostridiaceae bacterium | reverse complement strand
TCCTCAAAGATCGGCGTCCGGTCGGTGCCGTTGGGCATCAGGCGGATGCCGCCGGGATAGCCGTAGTCGCGCAGCGTCTCCGCGGCGTTCATGCTGACCGTCCAGACCTCGGTGCAGTGCCGGTAAAACTCGGCGACATAGCGTGCGCCGACCGTCGCGAGCGCGTCGCTGTGCGTCACGCGCCGGACGTCGTCGTAGTACTTGGAATGGAACGTGCCGACCAGCGGAATGCCCCGCCGCGCCGCCTGACGCACCGCCTCCAGCCCCGTCGTGCCGGGGGAATGCGCATGGATGATGTCAAACGAGAGCATCTGCTCGCGGTTGCGGAAATTGGCGTCCAGCAGCGGCACGCCCGCGCGGTACTGCGGCGTCGGCGGCAGCGCCGTACCGACGTAGTCGACGATCTCATACGGCAGCCCGCCGCGAAAGCCCGTATCCGCCTGCGGACAGAGGACATAGACCTCGTGTCCGCGCGCGGCGAGGGAATCGGCGTACTGCACGACGACGCGGCCGACGCCGTCCACGACCGGCAGGAACGAATCGGTATACAGTGCGATCTTCACGGCTTATCCCTTTCTTCCAAGCGGTCTGCCCTTCGCAGAGACCGTATAGCGCTTCTTTTTCTTCTGCTCGTAGGCATCGTAGGCGCGGATGATGCGCTGCACCAGCTCATGGCGCACCACGTCGCGCTCCGTCAGGCGGCAGATCGCGATGTCCTTGACATTGTCGAGCACCGAAACGGCCTCCCGCAGGCCGCTCTGTTTGCCGGCGGGCAGGTCGATCTGCGTGATGTCGCCGTTGACGATCGCCTTCGAGCCCGCGCCGAGACGCGTCAGGAACATCTTCATCTGCTCCGGCGTCGTGTTCTGCGCCTCGTCGAGAATGATGAAGGAGTCGTCCAGCGTCCGCCCGCGCATATAGGCCAGCGGAGCGACCTCGATGTTGCCCCGTTCGACATAGCGGTGGTAGTTTTCCGCGCCGAGCATATCGAATAGGGAGTCGTACAGCGGCCGCAGGTAGGGATCGACCTTGCTCTGCAGGTCGCCGGGCAGAAAGCCGAGCTTTTCGCCCGCCTCGATCGCCGGGCGGGTGATGATGATGCGGTTGATCTGCTTATCCCGGAACGCCGCGACCGCCATCGCGACGGCGAGGTAGGTTTTGCCGGTACCGGCGGGGCCGACGCCGAAGGTGATCGTGTTTTTGCGGATCGCGTCGAGGTAATTCTTCTGTCCGATGGTCTTGGCCTTGATGGGCTTGCCCTTGACCGTCACGCAGACGACGTCGGAGGCAAGCTCCTGCACGCGCTCCTCCTGACCCTCGCGCACAAGCGACAGCACATAATGCACCGTCTGCGCGTCCACACGCTCCCCTCTCGCGGACAGCGTCAAAAGCCCCTCCACGGCGCGCACCGCGAGCATGACGTTCTCCGCCTCTCCCGTCACCTTCAGCTCGGCGTCGCGCATGGCGAACCGCACGCCCAGCTCCTGCTCGATCAGGCGGATATTCTCGTCAAACGAGCCGAAAACGTCCAGGATCTGCTCCATTCGTTCCACATTGATGCTCTGTTCTATCATGTGCGTCCTCATCCGTATTCCGTAAAGATTTTTTATGTTTTCGGACGGCTGACCGCGATATTCTGCACGGTCTCCCCGGTCGCGGTGGCGTATACCGTGCCGTGCAGTACCGCCGTGCGGATGTTGTTCACGGTCAGGCGCGCGCCCGCGGTCATCTCCTCCAGCATCCGCAGCGCCTCTTCCTTCAGCGATTCCGTCAGCGCCGCCTCGTCGGACACCGATGCGACCCGGTCGTAATAGGTGCAGGTCTCGCGCACCAGCGTCACCGGCAGACGGACGCCGGAAAGCGGCTCGAAATTCCGCCTTGCCGTTATTATATCACATCCGGACTCAAAAATATCGGTCGAAAAGTAAAGATTGACGCGTCGCGCCCCGAAAACCAGCGCCCAGCGCACCTTTTTTCGTCCCGTGCCGATTTTTTCGAACGTCTCCAGCGGCGCCGCGGCTCTCGCGGTCTTCCAGACGCGCGCGAGCACGTCGGCATCCGCCCGCACGGGGAACACGCCGTACTCCTCATACGCCCGGTACCCGCCCGGATGGAGCCGGTAGCGCATCTCGCCCGCCACGAGCAGGTCGCCCTTCTCGACGAGCATATTCTCCGTCACCGCCGCCGTGCCCTGCCGCGCGCGGACCATCGTCACAAGCCCCGCCTCCGCCGCGACGATGTCGCAGTACGCGCCGTCGTCCGCCACCTCCGGCGGCACCCGGCGCTCCCGCACCTCGACCACGGCATGGGAGCCCTCGAACCGCACCGTCAGAAACGACAGCTCCGGCAGGTCGCACAGCACGCCGTTGCGCACCGACTCGTTGTGGACCGACGCGATCGCCGCGCCCCGCACGACGCCGTACGGCTCCAGCGCGCGCAGGATCTGCGCCGACGAGAGCGTTTCGTTGCCGACCACCTCGATCGTCCAGATATACGAGGTCAGGCACCAGAAAACGGCGACGCAGAGCGCCGCGCCGATGAAAAAGCCCGCCCTTTCCCGCATGGAGCGCAGCCAGAACGGCAGCCCGCCGCGGGAGACGATGTGCAGCCGGCACGCGTTTTTGCGCACGATGGGGCGCAGCTCCGGAAAGCCGGTCAGCGGCACGGAAAACCGCAGCCGCTGCGGCCCGGCCGCCTCGATATCGGAGATCCCGAGCGACTCGCGCGCGCAGGCGTCCAGCACGCGGTGGGCGTACATACCGCGCACCTCGACCCGCACATAGCCCGCAGCCGCCCTTACAATCGAAGTCCTCACAGCGGCCGGCGCACCCCCTGACAAAGCTCCACCCGTTCGACGCTGCCCTCCACGCACAGCGCCGCGCCGGTGTACGAGCGGATCCGCAGCCGCTCGCCCGTCACCGCCACCTCGTTTGCACCCACGCGCACCCGCAGGCACCCAGGGGAATATTCGAGAATCGCACCCGCGTTTTCAATCGTCGCCTGCGTGCTTCCCGACAGGATCACACGCGGCGCACCCAGCGCGTCCTCCGGAATGTCAAACCACCGGGAAACGGTTCCGCGCAGTCCACGCATAGCAAAGCACCCCGCATTTCGTCAAAAAAATCCGTCCCCCGAGCGCCTAAACCGCGCGCGTGCCGCATAAGCTTTTGGCATGGGGAGGGGATACTATTCTATGGGGATCCAACGCAAATTAGGCTTCCTTTATCGCATTCTCGGCGCGCTTGGACTTGCCGCCGCCGCCGCGGGACTGCTCCTTTACTCCGAACGCGTCATCGAAACCGGCAAAAACGCGGTCGTTTTATGTCTGGAGCTGCTGATTCCGTCGCTGTTTCCGTTCTTTATCGTGTCCTCCTTGTGCATCTCTCTCGGCTATGCCGACGCGCTCGGGCGCGTCCTCGGCCCCGTGATGCGCACGCTGTTCCGCGTCAACGGACGCTGCGCCGCCGCCTTCGTCCTCGGCATCGCCGGCGGCTATCCCGTCGGCGCGCGCACGGCCATCGCCCTCTACCGCAGCGGCGCGTGCTCCCGCACCGAAGCGGAGCGGCTGCTCGGCTTCTGCAACAACTCCGGCCCTGCCTTCATTCTGGGAGCCGTCGGCGCCGGGATGTTCGGCTCCGCACGCGCGGGGCTGTGGCTCTACGCCGCCCACGTCCTCGCCTCCGCCGTCATCGGCATCGGCTTCCGCTTCTACAAATACCGCGACCCGCCGCAGCCCGAGCGCCGCACGGACGCGCCGCAGCAGGAGCCACAGCGCTTCTCCTCCGCCTTTGTCGGCGCCGTTACGGACGCCGGCGCGGGCGTGCTGCGCATTTCGGCGTTCGTCATCCTCTTCGCCGTCCTGACGAATCTGCTGTTCGCCTCCGGCGCGCTGTCCGCGCTTGCCGCGCTGATCGGACGCGCGGGCGCGGACATGGGGCTGGACGCCGTCCGCGCCGAAGCGCTGCTGCGCGGCTTTCTGGAGGTCACGACCGGCCTGTGGTCGCTGGCGGGCGCGTCCGCGAACCTGACGGCGAAGCTCGCGCTGGCCGCCTGCATGCTCGGCTGGGCGGGGCTCTGCGTCCACTGCCAGGTGCTGACCTTTCTCGAGGGCTCGGGGCTTGCGATGAAGCCCTATGTCGTCGGGAAGCTCCTGCAGGCCGTCCTCAGCGCGTGCCTGATCGGCCTGTTTTCCCGGCTGATGCCGCTGCCCGCGGAGACCTCGTCCATCCTGACCGACCGGTTAAGCCTGCTGTCAGGCGCCAGCTTCGGCTCGTCTCTGCGGACCTCCCTGCTCGGGAGCCTTTCGTTCCTCTGGGTCGGCGCGGTATTAAGCCTCCAGCGCGTCGACCGCACGAAGCCAGAGCGCGGCTGACGCGTCCGACGGCATCCGCAGGTCTCCGCGCGGCGACAGCGCGACGGAGCCGACCTTCGGCCCGTCGGGCAGGCAGGAGCGCTTGTACTGCTGCACAAAGAACCGGCGGTAGAAATTGCGCAGCCAGTGCACGAGCTCTGCGCGGCCGTACGTCCCCGCATACGCGTATTCGAGCAGCATAAGCACCTTTTCCGGCGCAAAACCCCAGCGCAGCGCGTAATACAGGATGAAATCGTGCAGCTCGTAGGGGCCGACGAGATCCTCGGTCTTCTGCGCGATCTCCCCGTCCTTCGCGGGCAGCAGCTCCGGGCTGACCGGCGTCGCGAGGATGTCCAGCAGCACGCGCCGCAGCGTCCCCTCTCCCGCGCGGTCGGCGCAGTAGCGCACGATATGCCGGATCAGCGTCTTCGGCACGGACGCGTTCACGCCGTACATCGACATATGGTCGCCGTTATAGGTCGCCCAGCCGAGCGCGAGCTCCGACAGGTCGCCCGTACCGACGACGAGCCCGCCCTCCGCGTTGGCGATGTCCATCAGCACATAGGTGCGCGCGCGCGCCTGCGCGTTTTCGAAGACGACGTTGTGGTTTTCCGGGTCATGCCCGATGTCCGCGAAATGCTGGGACACCACGGCCGCGATGTCGACTGTCCGCAGCGTCGCGCCGAGCTCCTGCGTTAATACCTCCGCGTTCCCACGCGTGCGCTTCGTCGTACCGAAGCAGGGCATCGTGACCGCGATGACGTCGGACGCGGGTCTTGCGAGCTTTTTCATCGCGCGCACGGCGACGAGGAGCGCCAGACACGAGTCAAGTCCCCCCGAAATGCCGACGACGGCGGTTTTGCAGTGCGCATGCGACAGCCGGCGCGCAAGTCCCTCGCTCTGGATGTTCAGGATCGTCTCGCAGCGGTTTTCGCGGTCGCGCGTGTCGTCCGGAATGAAGGGCGTGCGCGAAACCGGCCGCGTCAGCACGGTTTTTCCGGGCTCCATCTCAAACGGCACCGTCCGGTACCCCTCGTCCGCTGCTGCCGGGAACGAATTGGAGCGCCGGCGCTCGAACGTGAGCCGCTGCACGTCGATCTCCGTCATCGCGACGCCGTCGCCGAACAGCGCGGTCTGGGCAAGCAGCGCGCCGTCCTCCGCGATGAGGTTGTGCGACGCAAATACCATGTCGGTCGAGCTCTCCCCCATCCCGGCGTCCGCGTACAGATAGGCGCAGTGCAGCCGCGCGGACTGCCCGCGCACGAGCTCCCGGCGGTAGTCGTCCTTGCCGATCGTCTCGTCCGACGCCGACAGGTTCAGGATGACGTCCGCGCCCGCCATCGCGTGCGCAACGGACGGCGGACAGGGCGCCCACAGATCCTCGCAGATCTCCGCGGCGGCGGTAAAATACGCGCAGCGGAACAGAAGCCGCGTCCCGAACGGCGCCTCCTGACCGGCAAAGCGCACCGTCTGCACCGCCTCCCCGGCGGGGGTAAAGTGGCGCAGCTCGTAAAACTCGCCGTAATTCGGCAGATGCGTCTTCGGCACGAGTCCGAGAAGCGTCCCGCCATGCGCAACGGCGGCGCAGTTATACAGCTTGCCGCCCACCCGCACCGGGCAGCCGACGGCATAGAGCACGTCCAGCGCCGCGCAGGCCTCCAGTACCGCGGCAAGTCCCCGTTCCGCGCCGTCTAGCAGCGTGTCCTGCAGAAACAGGTCCGAGCAGGTATACGCCGTCAGCCCCAGCTCCGGCGTCACGACGATCCGCGCGCCGGCAGCCGCCGCGTTCCGGATCGCCTCCGCGATCGCTTTTGCGTTGTATGCCGTATCCGCCACGCAGGTTTTCGGCGTAACGGCCGCGACTTTAATAAATCCGTATTTCATACTATCCCCAAACCCTTTTGCTTTACGCTTTGATGACCGCGTCCACCGCGCGTTCCCAGTCCTCGAGCACCCGTTCGCGCCGTTCCTCGCCGCAGGAGAATGCCAGCAGCAGATGGAACACGCCGTCCCGGTACGACGCGCGCAGATACCGCACGAAATCGGCATACGGCTCCTCCGGATTCTCCATCGGCAGCGCGCCGTAGTATATTTTATCCGCAGCCGCCAGCTCGCCGAGCACCTTCGGCATGTCGTGCTTCTCCGGATTGCCGAAATTGAGCCCCCACGCCTTCGGGGTACGCAGCACCAGGTCGTACAGATGCGCGTTCTGCCCGCAGTAGTGGACATACCCGCCGCCGAACCGGTCGAACAGCCGGTTCATAAACGGCTCCGTGAACTCCCGCAGCAGCGGCTCGGACAGCAGCGTCGACGTGTCCTCGCTCAGCTTGATGCCGCCCATATCGCGGGGGATGACGAGGTTGTTGTAGTGCGCGACATACCGCTCCGCGTCCGGCATGACGGACAGGCACGCGTCAAAGCCCTTGATGACCGCGTCCAGCGTCAGCTCGCACAGATGCGCGACGAACTCCGGATCGTCGTAGACCTCGTAGAAGATGTCGTCGCCGAAGCACAGATGCGCGAGCGTGAACGGGCTCTGCAGGTCGAGCGGAAAGACCATGCCGCCCGTCCCCTCGAGCGCGCCCGCCATATACCGCATCGCGGCGAGTCCCGCGCCGAACTCCGTCGACGGGTCCTCCGGGATGCGGATGTCGTCCGGCGTCAGCCGCGCGATCGTCTCTCTGGGCAGCCGCTCCTGCACCCACGGCATCTTATCGTCGTAGAGCTCCTGACGGATCCCCAGCGGCGTCGCAAAGATGCCGCAGCCCATGTTCGCGCGCACCGACGGCACGCAGCCCGAGCCGCGCACCGACGACGCAAAGGCAGGAAGCTGGGAGATGAGCATCTTTTCCCGGTCATAATGCGTCTGCTTGGTGCTGTAGGGCGGCAGCTCCGTTTCCGTGTGCACGGACAGCAGCAACGGCGGCCGCGCGCCCGGCACCTTTCTCCAGACCGCCTCCTGCGCCCGCTTTGCTTCCTCGAACTGCGCACGTCTCGCCCGCGCATCGGCCAAAATGGCGTCCGCCGTTGTATATCGCATCATGAACTCCTCCCCGAGATGGTTTTTTCATAAAACCCGCGCTCTTATGATACCGCAAGTCCCGCAAAATGTCAACCGTCCTTGACATCGTTTCCCCGCTGCGGTATAATGCACGTAAAGATTCCGGTTTACCGGCTGACAAAAAGGGGGCTGTCACCCATATGGATTACAAAACCGCCGCCGAACGGCTGCGCACGCTGGAACGCCGGCTCTTTGCGCTGGCCTACGCGGAAAACGCCGTCTATCTCGACTCCGCCACCGTCGCGCCGCGCGACACCTCCGAAGGCCGCGGCGTCGCGCTCGGAGAGCTCTCCGCGTGGAACCACTCCCTGCTCGTCTCGGACGAGACGCGCGGGCTGCTCCGGTTCCTGCTCGAATGCCCGGAATGCGACCCCGTCATCCGCCGCGAGGCCGAGGAGCTCGAGAGAAACCTCGCGTGGATGAACAGCATCCCCGAGGACGAGTACGCCGCGTTCGCGACGCTGACGAGCGACGCCGAGGACACCTGGCACCGCGCCAAGGAGACAAACGATTTCGCGCTCTTCTGCCCGTATCTGGAAAAGATCGTCGAGACCTCCCGCCGCTTTGCCGGTTACTACGACGCGTCCCGTCCCGCCTACGACGTGCTGCTCGACCGCTATGAGCGGGGGCTTACGATGTCCTTTCTCGACCGCTTCTTCGATTCCCTCCGCGCGGAGATCGTCCCGCTGCTCCACGCTGTCTCCTCCCGTCCCGCGCCGGACGATTCCTTCCTGTACCGCGACTACCCCGTCCCGGCGCAGCGCGAGATGACCGCCTATCTGCTCGG
This sequence comes from Clostridiaceae bacterium, assembly GCA_016297585.1. Classification (GTDB taxonomy): domain Bacteria; phylum Bacillota; class Clostridia; order Oscillospirales; family QAMX01; genus JAAZKA01. Next base: position 340 of record JAEDGJ010000105.1, on the reverse strand, counting down.
CGTCATGGGCATCCCGACCGGAAACTGCGCCGTCGCGGAGACCGAGCACCCGTTCCAGATCACCTTCGACCGCCGGAACGTGCGCATCGCGACGCACTACTACCGCGACAACATCGCCTCGTCCATCTATTCCGCCCTCCACGAAGGCGGACACGCGCTCTACGAGCTGAACTACGACGCGCGCTACGAATACACGAGCCTCTCCGGCGGCGCGTCGATGTCCATCCACGAAAGCCAGTCGCGCTTCTACGAGAACATCATCGGCCGTTCCGAGCCCTTTGTCGAATTTTTCTACCCGAAGCTCCGCTCCCTGTTCCCCTCGCAGCTCTCCGGCGTCAGC
>JAEDGJ010000104.1 GCA_016297585.1 Clostridiaceae bacterium | reverse complement strand
GCTCAGACAACCGCCGCCGCACCGGCTGCAGCCCTTGAAAAAACGGATTTCAACCTGGGCTATCTGAACTCGACGGCGCATCTTCTGGCGTTCGTTGCACAGGAGGAAGGCTTCTTTGAAGAAGAGGGCCTGCGCGTTACGCTGACGCAGTTTTCCAGCGCGGCCGAGCTTTCCTCCGGCCTCGAGGCCGGCAAGCTGGACGTCGCCTTCATCGGCTCCGTTCCCGCGCTGACCTTCCAGAGCACCGGACATGACCTTACCATCTTCGGCGGCGCCATGACCAACGGCCACGGCTACGTCATCAAGCCGGAATTCACCGGCGGCGAAGACGGCCTCGGCATTGAGATCCTGAAGGGCCGGAACGTCGCGTCGGTCAAAAACAGCGTACAGGACGCCGAGCTGCTGCTCCTGCTGAAAAACGCCGGCATCGAAGTCGGCGAAGGCGACGATCAGGTCAACAGCATCTACTTCGACAGCCAGAAGGAGGCCTATGCCGCCCTCCAGAACGACACGATTGACGCGGCATCCGTATACTCGCCTTACGCTTCGCTTGCAAAGGGACAGGGCTACAACGTCGTTTACTACTGCTCCGAAGAAGAGGCCCTGCAGAATCAGCCCTGCTGCCGCCAGGTCGCGGCGACCCAGGCGCTCGCCGCCAGCCCCAACTCCTACCGTGCGTTTGAGCGCGCGCTGATCAAAGCCTACCGCTTCTCGCAGGAAAACCACGAGGGAACCGTTCAGGACGTCAAAAAGTACATCGATATCGACGCGGATTACATCAATACCGAGATCTACGGCGGCTACAGCGTTTCCTCCCCCGACCCGGATAAGCAGGGCACCGTCGCACTGAAGGATACCATTGTGGAGCTTGGCTATACGGCGGATTATGACATCGACCGGTACTACAACACCGAAATCTACGGGGACGCGCTCAAAAGCCTGATCGCCGAGAATCCCGGCGACGCCGTCTTCCTGTCCCTGAAAGAGCATTTCGATCAATTTGAGTAAAATCATAAAGCAAGGACAAAGCAAAGTCATGCGCTCCGTTCCGGCAGCGGCAGGCTGTGAGGTGAATGCGTTTTGAGCAAGATTGAGATACGGAATCTGACTGTCGAATATACGGAGAAGAATCATCGCTTCACGGCGCTGAAGGACGTTTCCTTTTCCGTGGAGACAGGGGAATTTGTCAGCGTCATCGGCTCCAGCGGCTGCGGAAAGAGCACGCTGCTGAGCACACTGGAGGGCATCCATGTTCCGACAGAGGGCGAAATTCTGATCGACGGCAAGCCGGTCACGGGCACCGGCTCCGACAGGGGCGTCGTGTTCCAGCATTATTCCCTGTTTCCCTGGATGACGGCGAGAAAGAACGTGGCATTCGGCGTAAAGCAGGTCCGCCGGGATTTATCCTCCTCGGAGCGGCTGAAAATCGCGGATACGTTTCTCGGACGGGTCGGTCTTCTGGACTTCAAAAACAAATACCCGTCCCAGCTCTCCGGCGGGATGCAGCAGCGCGTCGCCATTGCCCGCGCTCTGGCGATGGACACGGACATCCTGCTGATGGACGAGCCCTTCGGCGCCATAGACGCCAAAAACCGCACGATCCTTCAGGAGCTTCTGCTGAAGCTCTGGGAGGGCGACGGCTCGCAGGAGAAGAAAACCGTAGTCTTCGTGACCCATGACATCGACGAAGCGATTCTCCTGTCCGACCGCATCATCATGATGTCCGCCAATCCCGGGCAGATATTCCGGGAGATCCCGGTTCCGTTTTCCCGGCCGCGGGATCGCGCGTCGCTTGTGCAGACGAAGGATTACAGCGCGTTCCGGAACGAGCTGCTGTCTCTCTTCTACCGCGACATCGCCGAGAAAATCGGCGGAAACGAGGTGGTGCTGTAATGGAACTGCGAAAAAGATTTCTCCGGGCGGCAAATCTGCTTTTTATCGTCCTGCTGGCCGTGCAGTTTCTGCCGGACCGGGTCTCAAAGGATCCGAAAACCGCCTTTGTCATCTGGTTTGCCGTCGGCGCGGAGGTTCTCGTGCTGCTGGTGTCGGCACTGATCCGGAAACCGCAGGGATTGAACCTGTTTCTGGACATCATCGGCTTCCTGTTCGCCTTCCTCACGCTGTGGACGCTTGCCACCGCCAAATTCGATCTCCTCAAGGAATCCCTGTTTCCGCCTCCCGGACGGGTATTTGCTCAGTTCATCGAAGACTGGGATAAGATCCTCGTCAACATCCGAAGCTCCCTCGGCATCATCCTTCAGGGCTACCTGCTGGCGGCGCTGATCGCCATCCCGCTCGGGCTGTTTCTCGGCTGGACGACAGGCCGATCGGCGACCGGAGCGAGATGGCCAGGGCGGATTACAGCATCTTTCTGGACGATACGCTGTTTACGGAAGACGCCTTTTCGGAGCTGAAGCCGGGCGGCAGAGTCCTGCTGAACACCCGTCAGCCCATGCACGATCCCCGCGTGATTCCGCTGGACGGCAGCGGGCTGGCAAAGACCTATCTGAAGCTCCCGATTGCCAACACCGTAATGCTCGGGGCGTTCGCGGCGGTGTTCGGCGGCATTTCCGTCGAGCAGCTCGAGGAGGCCGTGCGGCAGAACATGCCGGAAAAGCTGCATCAGAAAAACATCGCGGTGATCCGCGCCGCCGCGGCGTCAATCCGGAAGGAGGACTGACCGATGAAGCCGTATCTGAGAGCCCATGTCCCGACGGCGCTGTCGGAAATCCCGGATGCGACCGCGTATGAAGCGGGGTATCTGGTCACGAAGAATGCGGGCTGGCGCAGCGTGCGGCCGGTTATCGACACGGCGCGGTGCGTCGGCTGTCTGCAGTGCTATCTGTATTGTCCGGACGGCGTGATCTTTCCCAAGGACGGCAAGGTCGCCGTCGACTACGATTTCTGCAAGGGCTGCGGCATCTGCAGCAAAATCTGCCGGCCGGGCGCCATCGGAATGGAGGCGGAAAAGTAATGCCAAGGAAATTCTTATCCGGCAACGAAGCCTTTGCCGAAGGCATCCGGCTCGCACGGCCGCAGGTGATCTCGGCTTACCCGATCACGCCGCAGACCATCGTCGTGGAGCGGCTTTCCGAAATGGTCGAGGACGGCAGCCTGCAGTCGGAATTCATCCATGTGGAATCGGAGCATTCGGCGCTGTCCTGTGCGATGGGCGCGTCGGCCGTGGGCGCACGGGCGTTTACCGCCACCTCCTCCCAGGGGCTTTTATATATGGCGGAGTGTCTGACCTATGCCTCCGGCGGACGGTTCCCGATCGTGATGATGAACGCCAACCGCTCCACCGCGCTGCCCTGGAACATCTACGGCGACCAGCGGGACTCGCTCTCGCAGCTCGACTGCGGGTGGATCCAGAGCTACGCGGAAAATGCGCAGGAGGCGCTCGACCTCGCGCTGATGAGCTACCGCATCGCGGAAAACCGGGAGGTTTCCACGCCGTACATGGCCAATCTCGACGGCTTCGTGCTGACGCATACCTACGAGGTGGTGGACGTCCCGACCGCCGGACAGGCGGACGCCTTCCTTCCGGCGTACCGGACCGACAACCGGCTTGATCTGGCGCATCCCCGCAACCTCGGCTTCTCGGCAGGTCCCGCCTATAACACCGCCTTCAAATACAAGGAGCATACCGGCCTTCTGAACGCCGGAAAGGTGATCGCGGAAACGGAGGAGGCCTTCGCCGCCGTCTTCGGCAGGCGGTACACGGGTCTGACCGAAAGCTACCGCACCGGAGATGCCGATTTTATCCTGATCACGCTGGGCAGCATCTCGGGACTTGTCCGGGAAACCGTGGACCGGCTCCGCGGGAAGGGCGAAAAAGCGGGACTGCTGCGGCTGCGGTATCTCCGTCCGTTCCCGAACGCCGAAATCGCGGAGGCGGTGCAGCATGCGAAGGCGGTCGCGGTGCTCGAAAAGGACATCTCCTTCGGCAACGAGGGCACGGTGTACACAAACGTCAATTCCGCGCTTCATAAGGCGGGACTTCCGCTGCCCTCCTCCAATTACATCGGCGGACTCGGCGGCCGGAACATCACCGCCGGGGAAATCGAGTCGATCTTTGAGGACATGAAGCAGGGAAAAACCGGCGTGCGGTTTCTCGGCATCGGAGGTGAGAACGAATGAGTCTGAACGCAGCAACGCTTGACAGGGACGAGCCGTTTTACGGGCACAAGGCATGCGCCGGCTGCGGCGGCAGTCTTGCCGTGCGGATTGCGCTGAAGGTGCTCGGCGAACGCGCCGTCGCCGTACTGCCGGCGGGATGTATGTCGGCGGTCGGCTTCAACTTTCCGCAGCTCTGCTTCGGCTGCAACGCCATCATTTCCACGTTCGCCGGCACCGCTTCCATGCTGACCGGCATCGCGGCCGGGCTGCGCGCGCAGGGAATCACCGATTTTCAGGCGGTCGGCTTTGCCGGAGACGGCGGAACGGCGGATATCGGCATTCAGGCGCTCTCCGGCGCAATCGACCGCAACGACGACATTCTGTATATCTGCTACGACAACGAAGCCTATATGAATACCGGCATCCAGAAGAGCTCCCTGACGCCGTTCGGCGCCAGAACGACCACCACGCCGGCAGGCAAAAACGTCCGCGGCAATCTCCGTCCGAAGAAAAACATGTTCGAAATCGTCGCAGCGCACGGCATCCCCTACGCCGCAACGGCCAGCATCGGCTATCTGCCCGATTTCATGCGCAAGGTGGAGCACGCATCGAAAATCCGCGGCACGAAATACATCCATGTCATCGCCCCCTGCCCCACCGGCTGGGGCATTCCGACCGACGAGACGGTCAGCATCGCCAAAGAGGTCGTGGACTGCGGCCTGTGGGTCCTTGCGGAATACGAAAACGGCAATTTCACACTCAGCTATCGGCCGAAGGAGTTTTCCGACGTCAGAAGCTATCTGAAAAAGCAGAGCCGCTTTTCACACCTGCGCGACGGAGACGTGGAGACCATTATCCGCTCCCGCGACGCAAAATGGGAAGCGATCCGAAAAAATTTTACGAACCGGCAGGAGGTTTTATCATGAGCAGAGACGTAAATAATAAATATTGGGATGAAGAACTGGAAACCCTTCCGAGACCCGAGCTGGAGAAGCGCCAGCTGCACGATCTGCAGGAAATCGTGCAGTTCGCCTACGATCACGCGCCCTATTACAAGCGTTCCTTTGACGCCGCAGGCGTCAAGCCGTCGGACATCCATACGCTGAAGGATATCCAAAAGTTTCCCTTCATCGACAAGAAAACCCAGCGCGATACGCAGGGCGTCGGCTCGTTCCTCGGAGAGCTGGCCGCCGTGCCGGAGGAGGATGTGGTCTTCATCTCCACGTCTTCCGGTTCCACCGGCGTGCCGACGATGAGCCCGTTTACGAAGAAGGACTTCGACGAGTTCCAGGAGACCGAGAGCCGCTGGTTCTGGCAGGTCGGCATGCGTCCGAATGACCGCTATGTCCACGCGCTGAACTTCTCTCTGTATGTCGGCGGCCCGGACGTCATCGGCGCGCAGAACCTCGGCGCCCTGTGCATCTGGGGCGGCACGCTCCCGAGCGAGCGCCTGCTCTTCGTTCTGAAAACCTACCAGCCGACCGTCATCTGGACCAGCCCGTCCTATGCGTGGCAGCTCGGGGAAAAGGCGCTGAAAAGCGGCATCGATCCCAAGAAGGATCTGAATATCAGGAAAATCATCGTTGCCGGCGAACTGGGCGGCTCGATCGAAGCGACCCGGAAGGCAATCGAGGACATCTGGGGCGCGGAGGTCTATGATTTTTACGGCCTATCCGATATTTTCGGCGCCTGCGCCGCCATGTGCGAAGCCAAAAACGGCCTGCATATCGCCGAGAACCACATCCTCGTGGAAACGGTGGACATCCACACGGGCGAGGTGCTGGAGCCGGGGCAGACCGGCGAGCTGGTCTTCACCACCCTGCGCAAGCACGCGCGTCCCTTGATCCGCTTCCGCACCGGCGACATCGGCTGGATCGACAACTCGCCCTGCTCCTGCGGCCGTACGCACGGCAGGATCCATATTCAAGGCCGCAAGGACGACATGTTCATCGTCTCCGCCGTCAACGTCTTCCCGAGCGACATCGAAGCGGTCATCCGCGAGCTGTCCGGCGCGTCCGGCGGCATCACCGGCGAATATCTCATCCGCGTGTTTGAAAAGGATTTCACCTGCAGGTATGCGGTGGAAATCGAGAAGAAAGCCGACAATCCGCGGACGGACGAAGTCGTCGCAGCCGAGGTCTCCGCCGCGCTCAAGGCGCGCATCGGCGTCAAGCCCGCAAACGTCGTCGTCCACCCCGACGGCGGGCTGAATACCCGTTCCGAACATAAGGCCAGGCGCATTATTGACGAACGCAAGCTGGATTACAGCATTTAATCGGAGGTACTACCGTATGCCGGAGCTTTCCAAACGAACCGAAGCCTTCACCGACTCGGTCATCCGCAGGATGACGCGGGTATCCCTGCAGTACGGCGCCGTCAATCTGTCCCAGGGCTTCCCGGATTTTGACCCGCCGCAGGAGATCCTCGACCGTCTGGCGGAGGTGACGCGCGAAGATTATCATCAGTATTCCATCACATGGGGCGCCCAGAACTTCCGGGAAGCGCTGGCGGAAAAGCAGTCGCGGCTCATGGGCAGGAAGATCGACCCGAACGGTGAGATCGTCGTCACCTGCGGCAGCACGGAGGCGATGATGGCGGCGATGATGACGGCGGTCAATCCCGGGGATAAGGTGATCGTCTTCTCGCCGTTCTACGAAAACTACGGCGCGGACGCCATCCTCTCGGGCGCGGAGCCGATTTATGTGCCGCTGCGCCCGCCGGCCTTCGGCTTCGACTCAGACGAGCTCGAAGCGGCCTTCCGGCAGCATCCGAAGGCGCTTATCCTCTGCAACCCGTCAAACCCCTGCGGCAAGGTGTTCACGCTCGAAGAGCTCGAGCAGATCGCGGCGCTGGCCGAAAAGTACGACGTTTTCGTCATCACGGACGAGGTCTACGAGCACATCGTCTACCCGCCGAACCGGCACATCTATTTTGCGTCCCTGCCCGGCATGTGGGAGCGCACGATCTCCTGCTCGTCGCTGTCGAAGACCTATTCGATCACCGGCTGGCGGCTCGGCTACATCATTGCGCCGCCGCGCATCATCGAGACGGCGAAGAAGGTGCACGATTTCCTCACCGTCGGCGCCGCGGCTCCCCTGCAGGAGGCGGCGGTCACGGGGCTTCGCTTCGGCGATTCGTACTATACGCAGCTTCAGGAAAAGTACACCGCCAAGCGCGGGCTCTTCCTTTCCGGCCTGGATGCGCTGGGCATCGTCCATACCGTTCCGCAGGGCGCCTATTACGTCCTGCTCGACATCTCCGAGTTCGGCTTTGCCTCCGATCTCGAGTTCTGCGAGACGCTGGCGCGCGAGGTCGGCGTCGGCGCGGTTCCCGGCTCGAGCTTTTTCCGTGAGCCGGTCAACCATCTGATCCGCCTGCACTTTGCAAAACGCGACGAAACGCTGAACGAAGCGCTGACGCGGCTTGCCGGTCTGCGCAAAAAGATCCCCGCACGGCGTCCGTCGGTGTAAATCCCCGTCCGCGGGGAAACGGAACCGTTTTTTGCCGCAAATCGCGCCTTTTTATCGATCCCCCAGCCCGCGCGCCGCGAGTCCCCTTTCGGACTCGCGGCGCTTTTTTTGCATGGATCCCCGGCAGACGCGCGCCGCGGCTCAGACAGGCAAAAGATTCCTTTTTCCCCCTTTACAAAGGGAAAGTTCTGCGGTATAATAGAATTGAGTAGATATGTAAATCCCGCGAAGGAGATCCGACGATGAAACTGCTGGTGCGCGGCGTCGTGCTGCCGCTTTCCTATACGAAAGAAGAGCTTGCCGCCGCGGTAAGCCGGAAATGCGGCGCGCCGGTCGAAAGCCTCCGGGTGCTGCGCCGCGCGGTCGACGCGCGCAAAAAAAGCGACGTGCGCTTCGTGTTCAACGTCGAAGCGTCGGTGCGCGGCAATCGCGCAAGGCTGTCCGCCGACGTGCTCCGTGCGCCGGCAGCGGAAGAGCGTCCCCTCCCGCCCTATCGCGGCGGCAGCCGTCCGCTGATCGTCGGCGCGGGACCCGCCGGGCTGTTCGCGGCGCTGACGCTTGCGCGCGCGGGCGCCTGCCCCATCGTCTGCGAGCGCGGCAAGCCGGTCGACCTGCGCGCGCGGGACGTGAACGCCTTTTTCGCCGGCGGTGCGCTCGATACGGAGTCCAACGTGCAGTTCGGCGAGGGCGGCGCGGGCACGTTTTCCGACGGCAAGCTCGCCACCGGCATCTCCGATGTGCGCTGCACCTCGGTTCTGCGCGATTTTGCCGCCTTCGGCGCGCCGGAGGAGATCCTCTGGGACGCCAAGCCCCATATCGGCACCGACCGGCTGCCAGGCGTCGTCGCGGGTCTGCGGCGCGAGATCGAAGCGCTGGGCGGCGTCTTTTTATTTGAAACGAAGCTCTGCGGCCTGCGCGTCCGGGACGGCCGTGTCGCTGCCGCCGTGCTGGAGCAGCTGATCAACGCCGACGGCAGCTACCCCATCATCGCCCAGGTCTACGCCGCCAGCCTCAAGGGGCAGGACAATCCCAATGTCCAGGCCGTGATCGACTGGCTGCGCTCCGACCAGGGCAAGGAGCTGATCCGCCGCTCGGGCTACGTGCCCTTCCCCTGA
>JAEDGJ010000103.1 GCA_016297585.1 Clostridiaceae bacterium | reverse complement strand
GATGCTCGTCAGGACGTTCGACGCGGAGGGGCAGTCCATGAAGTTGGGGCTGTTGTAGTTCAAGTGGCCGATCTGCGCGATGCCGTGCTCGTCGTCGTAGGAGAAGACCATGCCCATGTCCTCGACGTCGCCCGCAACGCCCCAGACCTTGGTGCGTTCGGCGTTCGTGACCATGCAGCGCACGGGGCCGTAGGGCGCGGCGTTGCCCAGAGAGAAGACGGAGCCGTCGGCGCGGACGATGCCCAGAAGGCCGTCCTGCGTACCGGCGATGAAGCCGCCGTCACGCCATTCGACGACGCAGGTCGGGTTCGAGAGATAGCGGCGGCCGGCGACCTCGGGGAGTTTTACGCCCTCGGGGAGCTTTGCGCCGGACTGCTGCGTGCCGGGCAGGAGGTTTTCGTCCAGCCACGCGCGGCGCTCGGGGGAAACCTCGGCGTAGGGGATGATGGAGCGGAGCTTATAGGCAAAGCTGGTCGGCGGCACGACGCCGTAGACGCCGTTTTCGCGGATGGGCTCGAAGTCGCCGAGGATGCCGCGGAGGACCCAGGTCGTCGGATTGGCGTCGACCTCGTCGAGCGTGCGTCCCAGCACCTCGAAGGGGTTTTCGGCGATCTGGAAGTAATACTGCGGGCAGCCGTTGTCGCCGCAGAGGCCGTGGAGCACGCCGTCGTCGTCCCAGGCAAGGCCGATGCACTTCGACGCGGGGATGTCGGTATGCGGCACGGCGCGCCAGATGCGGATCGGGGTGATCTTGTCCTCGGGGAACGCCTGGAAGGGGTTGTTGCCGGAGATCTCCTCGCCGACCCACTTCTCAAAGCCGGACTTGTACTTCTTCTTCGCTTCCTCGATCTCCGCGGGCGTGAAGTCGACGGCGCGGTACTTCGGATCGTTGGAGATTTCTCCCTTCTTTGCCATCTCGGGACGGAACTTTTCCAGATCGATCGAGACGATGCCGAGCTTCTGGTCGGTGGTGTTGTCCTTGTACAGCGTGCCGACGAGGTGCAGCACGTCGCGGCGTTCGTCGTAGCAGACGCCGGTCGAATACGGCATGGCGTAGACGTTGTTGCCGACGACGCCGAGGTTTTCCGGACGGCGGTTGTGGCGGATGTCCCAGCGCATCAGGTAGGCGGGAATCGTGTATTTGCGGTAGTCGAACGGCGCGGGATTGCCGAGGATGACGGGCATGACCTGATACCACAGGCAGCCGTACTTGTCGACGGCGAGCTCGTTGACGCAGAACTCGGTGTGGCGGACGTTGTTGTGGTCGTCGTGGGTGAATTTGTGCCCGATGGAATGCACCTTGAGGGTGTTCGTATCGAAGACATAGAAATCGTCGGAGGTATAGGACGTAAAGACGAATTCATGGTCGGAGATGTTGCGGGCGTGCGCCATGTAGCGGTACCAGGTGTTGTTGAAGGAGTTGTTGTAGTACGCCGGATGCCGCCAGTTCATGTCCTCGAGGACGACGCGGTCGACGTTGGCGCGCCAGAGGTAGCCGGACTTCGTCATGCCGTAGATGTGGCCGTCCGGACCGCGGTGGAGGCGGTAGCAGAAGACCTCGGCGGCCTTGCCGAGATCGATGACCGTGCGGTCGTCGATGGAGAAGCGGTAGACATGGCCGCGCATGAAGCCGATCATGTACAGGCAGTTGTACTTCGAGTCATAGGTCATGCCGTAGATCGACTCGCGGGGGACGGGGATGCCCCAGTTTTCGGTTTCGCCGGTCTTGGGGTCGTAGACGAGGATGTAGGAGCCGGGGAAGCCCTCATGCGCGTGGTGCATATGGGCAAAGGGCATCCAGTCGGGATGGTCGGCCGCCTTGGAGGTCGAGTGGGTCGTGGCGACGACGCGGCCGTCGGGGAGGAAGGTGATCGACTCGTGCAGCTTCGTATGCGGGAGCTGGCGCGGGCGCGCGAGGGTGTACTTTTCGGAGTGGAAGCAGATGTAGCTCTTGTCCTTCTCGTAGTCGTAGGCGAGCAGCGAGGTCTGCGTCTCGCGGGTGTGCTCGCAGGCGGGAGCGGTGTAGACGATGCCGTCGGGGGAGATGTTGACGTCCCAGGTGCCGCGCGCGTCGAGACCGACGTCGTAGTACGAGTAGCGGACGCCGGCATCCGCGATGTTGCGGTATGCTTCCTCGGGGATGGCGCCCGAGTAATCGAAAGCAAAGGTGCGCTTTACTGCCATAGTCTTAAAAGTCTCCTTTCGGGTTATATCAGAGCTTGAAGATGTGCACGCAGCCGATGCGGTCCGCGTTGCCGACGGCGAGGTAGCGCCCGTCGGGAGAAAGGGTGCAGGCGGTGAGGATGTGCGCGGCGGTCGGGCCGTCCATCCTGCCGTGGGCGTTGTAGCTGATGATGCCGAGCTGGCGCAGGCCGTGCTCGTCGTCGTAGGTAAAGACGGTGCCCATGTCCTCGTCGTCGCCGGCGGTGCCGTAGAGGACAGTGCCCTCGGCGTTCGTGCAGAGGCAGCGCACGGGGCCGAGAGGCGCCGCGTTGCCGAGGTTTTTCACGACGCCGTACTTTGCGATCGCGAGCAGGCCGTCGCGGGTGCCGATGATCTGGCGGTTGTCGGAGAAGTCGACGCAGGCCGTGGCGACGGCGCGGAAGCGGCGTCCGGCGACCTCGGGCAGACGAAGCTGCGGGTCGACGTCGAACGGACGGGGAAAGAGGTGCTCGGAGAGCCACTTTTCGCGTCCGACGGTGATCTCGTCGTAGGGGATAAATTTGTCGAGCCGGAAGGCGTAGGACTGGGGCGGCACGATCTCGTAATGATCGCCGCAGTCGCGCTCGACGAGGTTCCACTTCATGATGGAGCGCCAGACCCAGACGTCGGGATCGCGATCGGCTTCCTCACGGGACGCAAACGTCGCGACGGGGTAGGGAACGATCTCGAAATAGTACTTTTTCTCGTCCTCACAGACGCCGCAGAGGCGGTCTCCGTCCCACGCGAGCCCGCGCACCTTCGCATCCTCGACATGGCCTCCCGCAAGGGCGCGCCAGAGGCGGATGGGGGTGACGCTTTCGATCGGGAACGCGGTGATGGGGTTCTGGACGGAGACCTCCTCGCCGCCCCAGTTGTTGTAGTGGGCGGCCTTGTCCTTCGCGGCGGCGATCTCGTTCTCGTTCATCGGGATGACGCTCATGTCGCGCTTCCAGATGGGTCCCGGACCCTCGGCCATCGCGCGGCGCAGCTCGGCGAGGTCGATCATAAAGAGTCCCTGATTGCAGACGCGGCCGTAGCCGTCATTACGTTCGACGCCGGTGCGGTACTGGTCGACGGGGGTGAAGTCGCCGATGAAGTAGAAGCGGTCGCGCGCGGGATCGAGGGTGCAGCAGGTGACGCGCATCAGCGCCTCCTCCTGCGTGCCGAGGATGCCGACGACCTCCGGACGGTGCCCGTTCTTGTAGTCCCAGCGCATGAAGAGGAGCTGGTGGGGGGTCTTGTAGAACTCGTCGGTGGGGTGGTCGTAGCGCTGGGGCTGGAGATAGTACCAGAGCACGCCGTCCCGGTCGGCGCCGAACTGGTTGTGGCCGAAGGGGGTGGTCATGAAGTCGCACTCGTAGTCGAAGTCATGGCAGCGGCCGAGCTCGCGCACCGTTTTGGTGTTCGTATCGAAGAGATAGAAGTAGTCGTGGACGTCGGAATGGAAGATGAACTCGTGGTCGGAGACGTTGATGGCCTCGTCCATGTAGCGGTACCAGGTGTTCGTGACATAGGCGTCGCGGCGGGCGGGCAGGCGCCAGTTCAGATCCTCAAGCTCCTGGGTGTCGACGTTGACGCGCCAGAGGAAGCCGGACTTCGTCATGCCGTAGATGTGACCGTCGGGTCCGAGATGCAGGCGGTAGCAGAAAACTTCGGCGGCCTTGCCGAGATCCTTGACGGTTTTGTCGTCGAGCGACAGGCGGTAGACGTGGCCGCGCATGAAGCCGATCATGTACAGGGCGTTGTATTTGGGGTCATAGGTCATGCCGTAGATGGACTCGCGGGGCGCGGGACAGCCGAGGTTCCACGACTTGCCGGTTTCGGGGTCATATTCGATGACATAGGAGCCGGGGAAGCCGTCCCAGACGTGGTCGACATGGGCAAACGGCATCCATTCGGGCTGGTACTTGCCGCGGTCGGTCGAATGGGTCGAGGCGACGAGATGGCCGTTCGGGAGGAAGGTGATGGATTCGTGGAACTTCGAATGGGGCATATGGCGCTCGCGCGGCAGAACGAGGCGCTCCGCCTTCACGACGATCTGTGCGGTGTCGGTGTCCCAGTCGTATTCGACGAGCCGGGTGTGGAGCCCCTTGCCGGTCTCATCGCAGGGCGCGAAGTAGAGCTTGCCGGTATAGGGGGAAAAATTCATGTCCCAGCAGGAGGGATAGTGCGTCTCCGCGGGGTCGATCCGGACGCGGATGCCCGCCTGCGGGATCAGGCGGAACTTTTCCGGATCGTCAAAGCGGCCGAAATAGCTGGTTCGTCCTTTCGGGATGCTCATCGTTAAAACCTCCGAATTACAGGATAGAAAACTGTGAAAAAAGCTGCCTGAACGCATTGTAGCATAGAAGGGGGCACAATGCAAGAGGGGATTTTATTAAAAGTGCTGGGAAATGCCCGGGGGAGCTTCCATTTTGCCGTCGGATATGCTATGATAGAAGAAGAAACGCAAAACAGGGAAGGGGAAACGAACCGCCATGGCATTTTTCTCCCGGGACCGGGGCTTTTACAGGAGCTTTTTTACGCTGACGCTGACCATCGCGCTGCAGAACCTCGTCACGTTTTCCGTCAATCTCGCGGACAACGTGATGATCGGCGCGTACAGCGAAACGGCGCTTGCGGGCGTCGCGCTGGTCAACCAGATCCAGTTTCTGCTGCAGATGATCGTCGGCGGCGCGTGCGAGGCGGTCGTCATCCTCGCGTCGCGCGCGTGGGGACGGCGCGATCTGGCGCCGGTGCCGTCGGTGACGGGCGTCGGACTGCGCTTCTCGCTCGGCGTCGCGGCGGCGATCTTCGCGGTATCGTTTTTCGCGCCGGTCTGGACGCTGACGCTGTTTACAAACGACGCCGCCGTCATCGCGTCGGGCGCGGAGTATCTGAAGCTCGTCTGCTTCTCGTACTTCTTCTACGCGGCGGGCGCGGTGCTTCTGGCGGCGCTGCGGAGCGTCGAGACGGTGCGCATCGGCTTTACGGTGTCGGTCTTTTCGCTGGTCGTCAACGTCGCGCTCAACTGGGTGCTGATCTTCGGCCGTCTGGGCGCGCCGGCGATGGGCGTGCGGGGCGCCGCCGTCGCGACGCTGGCCGCGCGCATCGTCGAGCTTGCGGTCGTGATCGTCTACTGCGCGGCGATCGACAAAAAGCTCCGGCTGCGCGTCACGGCGCTGCTGCGGCGCGGCGAGCGCGGGACGGCGGGCGCGTTTTTCCGCGTCGGCTGGCCGATGATGCTCTCGGGCGCGACGTGGGGCATCGCGATGGGCATGCAGTCGAGCATCCTCGGGCACCTCGGGCAGTCGGCGGTCTCCGCGAACTCGATCGCGACGACGCTGTTCCAGATCGTGTCGGTCGTCGCCTACGGCTCGGCCAACGGCACGTCGGTGCTGATCGGCAAGACGATCGGCGAGGGGCGCATGGACGACGTGCGGACCTACGCGAAGACGGTGCAGGTGCTCTATCTCGGCATCGGGCTGTTAACGGGGCTCGTGATCTTTCTGTTGAAGGAGCCGATGCTGCGGTTCTACGAGCTGACGGACGAGACGATGGCGATGGCGCGGCAGTTCATCACGGTGCTGGCGGTGACGTCGGTCGGCACGGCGTATCAGATGCCGAGCCTGTGCGGCATCGTGCGCGGCGGCGGACAGACGGACTTCGTGCTGTATAACGACCTCATCTTCATGTGGCTGATCGTACTGCCCGCGTCGGCGCTGGCGGCGTTCGTCTGGAAGCTCGCCCCCGTCGTCGTCTTCGCGGCGCTCAAGAGCGACCAGATCCTCAAATGCTTCGTCGCGGTCGTCAAGGTCAACCGCTTCACCTGGATCCGTCCGGTCGCCGGGGATAAAGCCCGCGCGTCCTGACGATACCTGCGAAAAAAGTCCGGCTTTTGGAACGCATGGATTCCAAAAACCGGACTTTTATTCTATATAGAAGGCCCCGCGTTACGCCGCGGGATTTTCCTTTGTGTACAGCGCGATGAGCAGATCGACGACCTCGCCGTAGCTGCGGACGCCGGAGGGCTGGCTGTTTGCCTTTAAGTACCCGTTGTTGACCGCGGTGCCGATGTCTTTGACGGGGGACTCGTATTTCTGGATCAGGGCGTTGAGCTCGTCGAGGTCGTGGTTCATCTGCGGGGACGCCTGCTCCATGACGGAGATGGCGAGCGCGGGATCGGCGGCGTAGAGCGCGTTGATGCAGTAGCGGTAGGCCATGAAGTAGCCGGAGTAGCGCACGCGGCGGTCGGAATTGGCGCGGCAGGCGAGGAAGGCGGAGAAGTTTGCCTCGTCCTCCGGCGCGATCATCAGCCGGTGCGCCATCTCGTGCGCCATCGTGAAGGGCAGCGCGGGGACGGTGTTGTCGGGATTGACGGCGGACTCGGCGGTGAAGGGGATGTAGATGCCGGTGATGCCGAAGGAGGACATCGCGCGCCACGAGCTGACGCGCTTGACGGGCGCGTAGGTCGAGCGGTAGATCGCGTACTCGGACGAGAGCGTGTGATAGCCGGAGGCGATCGTGTCCGCGATGGCGTCGAAGGTGCCGAAGGTCATGGAGCCGGACACGTCGCGCGGAACGGTGACAGAGAGCGCGGTCGCCTCGCGCATCAGCCACGACGTGGTCTCGTAGAGCGTTTCGACGGCGGTGGGCTCGGGCGAGAGCTCGAGCTTTTCCGAAAGCGGGGAGCAGTGATAGGCAAACCCGTAGGACATGACGAAGACGAACCACAGAAGCGCCGCGGCGACCGCAAAATTTGCCAGCATCCGGAAGACCCGGGCGAGCTTTGCCTCGCGGGTGAGGATGAAGAAGATCTCGATGACGAGGTAAATGCAGACGCCGGTGATCGCGGCGTAGAGCAGCACCTCCGCGAGCAGGAAGGGCAGATAGGAAAACGCCCCGGAAAGGAGGACGGCGACATACTGAAAAATCTCCGCATAGCCGTCGGCCAGCGCGGGGCTTGACCGGAAAATCGCGTTGGCGGCGAAGGCGAGGATGCACAAAACGCCCGCAATGACGGCGCGCTGGACGGTGACCGGCAGCATCCGGCGGGATTCGGTGACGGAGGAATGCGCAAGCGTGGCGTTCATGACGCGGGCTCCTTTCAAAAAAACGGGTCGGTGGGCGCAAAAAGGGGATGGTCAGAGCATCGGCGCGAGCCGGTCTGCCAATACCCGGTGCATCGCGGGGGTCGGATGGTTGATGTAGTTTGCTAGCCGCGCGGTGGTGTCCGTTCCCGCGGCGGCGAGCGACTGCCAGTAGGCGTACAGATCGCAGACGGGGATGTGCGCGGCGCGTGCGGCGGTGCGGGCGGCGTCGATATAGCGGTCGAAGACGCCGCTGACCTGAAATTCGAGCGTTTTGCGGGCGATTTTTTCCGAACAGGGCAGGGTCGCGGGGTGCAGATAGGTGTTGAGCATGTTCGGCGTCACGAAAACGACGGCGGCGTACTGCCGCAGGCGCGAAAACATCGCGTCGAGGGCGGCAGAGAAGCGCTCGAGCGGGTGAAAGACGTCGTTTAGGCCGAAGCAGACGACGACGGTGTCGGGACAGAAGGCGAGCACGTCGCGGTCGAGGCGTTCGAGCGCGCGGTGGGCATTGTCGCCGGAGAGCCCGGCGTTGACGGTGCGCACCTCGCCGTATTTTTCGCGCAGCACGGGCTCGAGGAGCGTCGGATAGGCATATTCGGGGCGGCGAACGGTGTCAAAGCCGTAGGAGGTCGGATAGAGCTCAAAGCAGCCCTCCGTGACGCTGTCGCCGAAAAAGACAAAGGTTTTCATATCGGAATAGACCGTCCTGATGAAAAAGGATTATCCGCGCAGCAGCAGCTCGTCGGCCGCTTCCTCGGCGCTGTCGGGGCAGTTTGCGCGCAGGTAGAGCTTCGGCGCGACGCTGCGCACGGGCGGCGGCAGGACGCGGAGGGTCAGGTAGTCGACGAGGGTCAGCACGGCGAGCGCGCCCTGGAGATAGGTGTTCTGGTAGATCACGCCGTCGAGGATGCCGTCGTCGAGAAAGCCGCGGAAGGCGGGGGAGAAGTCGGTCGCGGCGACATGCGGCGAGAGCCCCGAATCGCGTACCGCGCGGCAGACGCCGTCGCCGACGGAGGTGGCGATGTAGATGCCGGCGAGGTCGGGATGCTCGCGCAGGCAGGCGAGGGTCTTCTCGTACGCCTCGCCGTCGCGGTCGCCGGTATGGACGCGCAGCACGGGACGGCGGGCGCGCTCCCCGAAGCAGAGGGCTTTCTGCGTATGCTGCGGCAGATCGGGAAAGCCGCCGATGACGGCCAGCTGCGCGCCGGGCGGGGTGCAGAGCGTGAGCAGGTCTGCGGCGAGGGAAGCGCAGGCGGGGATGTCGGGCTGCACGGTGAAGAGGCAGGGCGCATCGGGACGCGCGTCGCCGACGATGGCGACGGGAAAGCCGTGCGCGGCGGCGTCGGTCAGCGCGCCGGTATGGGGAGCGCGTTCGCCGGGGCAGAAGATCACGGCGTCGCAGCCGGAGGCGCGCAGCTCGGCGAGGATCGTGCCGAACG
>JAEDGJ010000102.1 GCA_016297585.1 Clostridiaceae bacterium | reverse complement strand
ATGCCGCACCGGCGCCTACGGCGTGCACTGCGCGACGCTGACCTCGTATGCCACGCGCGCCTGACTCTCTTCGCCGACGAGCTTCGTATACGCCCGGCTCTGCAGCCTGCCGGTAAACGTCACGCGCGTGTACGGCTCCATCCCCGCGCAGAGCCGCGCGACGCTGCCCCAGGTCACACAGGGGATATAGTCGTATCTCGTCCGGATGCGCGGCTCCGCGTCATCCTCCCGCGCCGGTTCGTCCGTGCGCAGCGCTTCTTCCGTCCGTGACGATTCGTCCGTCCGTGACGGACGGTCTACCCGCAGCATGATGTCCGTGATCTCGCGGCCGTAGGGCGTACAGCGGTATACGGGCGGCTTGCAGATGACGCCCGTCAGACTCACACGGTTGTCATAATCCTCGCAGCAGGACTCCAGCGATTTCGCCCACGCCGAGATCTGCAGCCGGTTTCCCTGCGCGCTCCGGTTGTTGTAGGAGCGCACCTGTCCGAACAGGCGCACCCGCTCCCCTTCCCGGATGCGCAGGATCATCGCCTCCGGCGCAATGACATTCAGCACGTCCTCCGTGCCGGAAAGCCGCCGGACCGCCAGCGGAAAGGTGAAAAAGCAGACGCCGTGGCTCTCATGCGATAGCTGAGGCGCGGCCTGGATGTCGCCGCAGAGATGCAGTACGTTTTCCATATGTTGTCCTGTCCCTTCTTTCGAAATCTGCCGGCACAGTATCGTATGAGGAAAGCGCCCCGCATATGCCGCTTTTTCCCAGCGCGCTTTTTCTTGACATCTTTCCCACCGCGCGGTATACTGGTTGCATCGAAGGGGGGATTTTGCCGATGAAGAAACTGCTTTCCGTGCTGCTCGCGCTGATGCTGCTGGTACCGCCGGCCTTCGCCGCAGCCGCTCCGTCCGCGGACGGCTCCTCCGGCGGCTTTTCGCCGCTGTGGACGTCCCAGGAATGGGCGGTGCTGCGTCTGACCAATATCGAGCGCTTAAACCGGAACCTCGCGCCGCTGACGATGACCGCCGAAGCGCTGGAGGCCGCCCGCACGCGCTGCCGGGAGCTGAAGAGCTCCGTCAGTCATACGCGTCCGGACGGACGTGAATGCTTTTCCGTGCTCGGCGATCTCGGTATCGGCGTCTCCTTTGCCGGTGAAAACGTCGCCGCCGGCCAGAGCGACGCCTACGACGTCGTGCATGCCTGGATGAACAGCGAAAACCACCGTGCGAACATCCTCGACGGCAGCTTCTCCCATCTGGGCGCTTCCTATCTCGCCGGCGCGCTCGACGACCCCTACGGCTCCTACTGGGCGCAGGTCTTCTTCGACGACTACTGCCGCTTTTCCTCGCTTTCGCTGATCGACGCGGACGGCCTGACCGTCTCCCCCGGCACCTCCATCGACGATATGCGCGTGATCGCGCAGGTGGAGTGCGCCGTTCACGGCACCTCCTATCTGCCGGTCGTCTCGCAGATGTGCGCGGGCTACGATCCGGATGCCCCCGGCGTCCAGACCGTCACCGTCACCTTCCGAAGCCTCGCCGCCTCGTTTTCCGTCGAGGTCCGCAAGGACGCCGACTCCCCCACGCCCGCCGTCTCCTCCTCCGGCGCGATTTCGGTCTTCCGTCCCATTTCGGACTACTACTACCTGTTCGGCGACATCCCCGCCGGCGCCTGGTATTATGACGACGTCTATCTTTCCGTGCTGTACGGCCTGATGCGCGGCGTCACCAATTCGTCGTTCCAGCCGGACGCGCCCCTGACCGTCGCGCAGACGCTGATGATCGCCGCCCGCGTCCGTGACCTCTACGACGGCGGCACCGGCGAGATCCCGCAGGACGGCGACCCGTGGTATGCCGCCGCCGTGCGCTTCTGTACAGAACGCGGCATCATCGCTCCCGGCGATTTCCCGGAGCCGGACCGCGCCGCCTCCCGCGCGGAGGTCGCCTACATCCTCGCCCGCACGCTGCCCGCGTCGGAGCTGAACGCCATCACCTCTCCGAACGCCATTTCCGACGTCGCACCGGACGACCCCCACGCCGCCGAGATCTATTCGCTCTACCGCGCGGGCATCCTGACCGGCGATGACACGGGCGCGTTCCACGGCAGCGAGACGATCCGGCGCTGCGAAGCCGCCGCGATCCTCGTCCGCCTGATTCTGCCCGCCCGCCGCATCGGATGAGCCGTTTTCCTCCGCAAAAAAGACGAAGCCCGGCAGGGAGCTGTCTCCGGGTTTCGTCTTTTTTTGGAACATGACCGCCCTCTCCGGCGTCTAATACCCCGAAATCATTTTCAGAAAGGATGATCCATCATGACATACCGCATCCGTCGTTTTTCGGCGCTGCTGCTGGCAGCCGCCCTGCTGACGGTTCTGCTGGCTGCCTGTGCCGGCTCCCCCGATGGTGCGCAGTCCGGTCAGACCTCGTCTCTGACCTCGACCACCGCGCAAAGCACCGCCGCCTCCACGGCGCCGCAGTCCTCCTCCGCCGCGCAGACTTCGCAGCTCTCACAGTCCGCGCAGACCTCGCAGACCACCGCTTCCTCTGCCGCGCAGACCACCTCCTCCGCATCCACGGCCGGCACGTCCGCCTCCTCTTCGCAGAGCAGCACCTCCGCACAGACGACCGCCGCATCCACTGCCGCCCCCGAGACCGACTATGACGCGGTCTTTGCCGAATACGGCATCGAGCCGGCGGACGCGCTCGTGCCCTGGGCCGTCTATTTCGTCGACAACTTCCCCGTGGAGGAATGCGACGTCCGCTTTGTCGACCTCGCCGACGGCGACGCGCCGGAAATGCTGGTTTCGCACCTCCGGCACGACGAAAACGGCCAGCTTACGGCCGACCTCTACCTCTGCGCCGAAACCGCGGAAGGCGGCATCGCGCCCATCTGGACCTACCGGCTGACGGACAACGGCGCCGGGCAGTACCGCGCCGCCTATCTGATCGACTCTGACGGCGGGCAGGCGCTGCTGATGTATCGCCGCGTCACCATGAAGGGAACGACGACCGAACGGTATGACATCTACCGCTTCGACGCGGACGGACAGCCCATTCAACTCGGCGCAGAGGAAAGCGCCTTCCCGGAGGCGCAGGTCTACGACACCGCGCTGTTCGAGAAAAACTATGCGTCCCGCCTGAAGGACGCCGTCATCGTGATGAACTTCCCCTCGCCGTGGCAGGACGCCGTCCTCTACGATGAGAGCCTGCCCGCCTTTGCCTTCGCCGGAAAGGAGACGCCGCAGAACGCTCTGCGCCGCGAAGGCGACAACCTCATCGGCATTTCCTCCTGCACGGTGAACGAAGCGTCGGACACCGTCACCGTGGAAGGCTATGCGCTGCGCAGCACCGGGAAGCGGAATGCCGACGGCCGGTACGTTTACGAGATCGCCGCCGCCGTCTCCTTCGAATGCCCCGGCGATACGCCCGTGTTCTATCTGAGCGAAAACGGGAGTCCCGCCTCGTCCATTCTCGGATCGGCGGCCTCCGCGGCGCTCACCGACGCGCTTCGGAACGGTCTGTCCGCGTCCGGCAGCCTGAACTATGACGGAACGCGGCCGGTATACCTCGTCCGCACGGAAAACGGCGAAATTTTAAGTCTTACGGAATCGTAAGCCCGCGTTTTGGCGCCCGCACTTGACAAATGCGGGCGCTTTGTCGTATACTGACGGTATTCCACCAGAAAGAGGCTCCTTTTTTATGTCCAACGTTTCCTCTCCCCCGCAAAATCCCCGGTATTCCGACGAACGGCGCGCCGCGGCAAGACGGAGAGCCGCCCAGCGGCGTCGGGACCGGACGGTCATCCTCTGCGTCGCCAGCTTCGCCGTGCTGTGCGTCGTGCTCGTCATCATTGCCGCGACGACCCTCGGAAACCGGCGCGACCGCAACGTCGCTTCCACCACGGCGACTTCCTCCGACACCGTGCTGTACATGGGCTACGCCGTCCATATCTATCCCGAGCTTGCCCGCAACACGCTCGATCCCGACGCGTTTTCCACCCAAAACGGCCTTCTTTCCTATGACGACGGCCAGCTCGTCTCCGAAAACGGCATCGACGTCTCGGAGCATCAGGGAAAGATCGACTGGGAAAAGGTCGCGGACGCGGGCATCTCGTTTGCCTTCCTGCGCATCGGCTACCGCGGCTATACCGAAGGGCAGCTCTATCCCGACGAACGCTTCGAGGAAAACTACGCCGAAGCCCGGCGCTGCGGCATCGACGTCGGCGTCTATTTCTATTCTCAGGCCGTCTCGACGGCCGAAGCCAAGCACGAAGCCGAATACCTGCTCGAGCTGCTCGACGGCCGGGAACTCGATCTGCCGGTCATCATCGACTGGGAATACGCCGACGCGGATTCCGCGCGTACCGACGACATCGGCGGCGCGCTGCTGACCTCCATTTCCGACACCTTCTGCTCCGTCATCGAGCGCTCCTCCTATTCCGCGGGCATCTACTTCAACAAGGACACCGGCTACATCCACTACGACCTCGGCAGCCTCTCGGATTACGCCTTCTGGATCGCGGACTACAACAAAACGCCCGTTTTTTACTATGCGCACGAGTACTGGCAGTATTCCGATTCCGGCACCGTCGACGGCATCGAAAAGCCCGTCGATCTGAACCTGCGGTTTGTCGAAAAATGAGCGCATGAACCGTCACGAAAACGCTGTGAGGAGGGTTCTCTCTGATCATCTGGATTAACGGCTGCTTTGGCGTGGGGAAGACCACAACGGCAGAACTGCTGCATCAGTGGATCCCGGATTCGCATCTCTATGACCCGGAGGAATTCGGGGCTTTCCTTTGGCACTGCTTTCCCGCCCCCATGAAGCGGAACGGAGACTTTCAGGATCTGGAGCTCTGGCGCTCATTTACCTGCAGCATGCTCCGCCATATTTCTCAGAACTATGGCGGGCACATCCTTGTTCCGATGACCATTGTGAATCCTGCGTATTTTGATGAAATCATAGGCGCCCTGCGTCGGGACGGGAGCATCGTCAGGCACTTTATCCTGACGGCGTCGAGGGAAGTGATCCTCTCCCGACTGCTCGGGCGCGGAGAAGAAAAAAACTCGTGGGCAGAACAGCAGCTCGACCGGTGCATGAAGGCCTTCGAGACCTGTATTGACGGCGAACGGATCGATACGACGCGGCAAAGTGCAGAAGCCGCGGCCCGGTGCATTCTCGCCCGCATTTTCTGTACTCCGTCTGCGCCTCTCCGGTAAAACCGGCGATGCCCGGCGCCGTCCGTGTCCCGGCAGTCGGCCGGCATACGCGTTCCTGCAGCGAAAAAAGGCGTGACCAAAACGGTCACGCCTTTTTTTGCTGCATCTGTTTTCTGCTCCGCTTCACGCAGAGGGCGTCTTTGCGCTCCGTCCGATCGGACAGGGGCCGCAGATCGCTGCGCAGCAAGCAGTCGCCATCCTGCTTATGGATCTCAGATTGCCGCGGGACGCACAATACGGGGGGTTACCCGGTATAAAAAGTGCGCCATTTTGTTTCAGGTACCGCTTATTTCACAAAGAAGCGGTACAGGACGGTCACCATCTGTCCACGGGTGCAGGTTTCATCAGGACTGAAAGTGGTACCGTCACCGGTGCCGCGCGTGATGCCGTTTTCCACCGCCCACTGAACAGCCTCGGCGTAGTAGGCATCGGGGCTGACATCGGTGAAGGCACTGGTGCCGATGACCGCCCTGCCGCCGGCCATGCGGAAGAGGAAAGCCGCCATCTGCGCACGGGTGCAGGTATCGTCGGGCGCGAACCTGTTGCTGCCGACGCCGCTTGTGATGCCGTTTTCCACTGCCCAGGCCACGGCTCTGGCGTAGTAGGCGTCAGGGGAAACATCCGCAAAGCGGCTCAGAGCCTCAGGCTCGGGGCAGCCGGCGGCGCGCCACAGGAACGTGACCATCTGCGCACGGGTGCAGGGGGCATCGGGTGCGAAGTGGGCAGCATCGACGCCGCCGGTGATGCCGTTCTTCACAGCCCACTGCACCGCGTCATAGTAGTAAGCATCCGCGGGGACATCCACGAAGAAGACCCGCATGGTGTTGTCTTCCGTAAAGGTGACTCTGACACTCACATTGCCCGCAGGCTGGATGAAGCTGTAGGTGCCGTCTCCATTGTCGATAACCGCCACGGGAGCACCGTTTGCGTTCGTGACAAGGACCTCATCCACCACATAGCCATTCTCGGGCACGGGGGTGATCGTCACGACGTCGCCCTGAGCCGGAGCCTTGGGAAAGACGGTCACACTGCCGCCCAGGACAGGATCCTGAAGCAGGACCGTCGCTTTGCTGTCCTCTGCGGGCTTTTCAACCACAGGAGGATTGGTGGGAGGGTACATGGCTCCGGACGATCTCGGGGTTACTTCCACAGTGAAGGTGCCGGTGCTGTCGCTTGAAGGACGGATTTCATATACTTTTCCGCTGACATTCTCCCCAGAGAAACTTCTGGCGCTGATGGAGCTTTCCAGGAGTCCGGCAGGGAGCGAGTTATCGATGACCGTGACAGTGACGGTGCGCGGACCAACCGTCCAGTCGGAGGCGTCATAGTCTACCGTATACTGGTCGGAGGTCAGCACAATGCCGCCGTAAGTCACTGTCATGCTGTTCAGCTTCAGATTATTGCCAGCCGTGACTCTGGTGGGGGCATCGGTGATGATCAGCGTTGTATTGTCGATTTCCGTGATGGCGGGGGCGGCGGCATCTTCAGCAAGAGAGGCGGTATAAACCTCGGCAGCTCGCTTGGCGCCATCAGTTGTATAGTAAATGGTGGCGTCACCGTTGATGGGAAGCAAGGTGTTCGATCCCGGCACGCCCGGATGCTCCAGCTCAACCGCAGGCGCACCCCGGAAGACCAGCGAGAAGCTGCCGGAACAGAATGCGTCATCCTCAATCAGCGTCACGGAAGCGGGAATCTCGATGACGCTCGCGTTTGCGTTCTTAAACGCGGCCCAGTTGACGGTCTCCAGCGTAGAAGGCAGGGAGACCTGCGCCAGAGCCGTGCAGCCTTCGAACATGAAGTCGCCCAGCTCCGTAACGCCCTCTTCCACAACCACTTTTTCCAGTGCGGAGTTCATGAACACATAGTCTCCGTAGGTCACGCCGCCGGAAACCACAGTCTCCTTCAGACCGCTGCCAAAGAACGCGCAATTCTCAACCGTTTCGACCCTGGGTGCGTAGACGGTTTCCAGCGCGGTGCAGTTCATGAAGCACTTCTGCGGGATGGACTTGGCATTGGGCAGATTCACGGTCTTCAGAGCGTCCATGCCGAAGAAGGTTACACTTCCGCTGTATACCACCTGACCGTTTACCGTCACGGTCTCAAGGTTATCATTATAACCCTGGCTGCTGGTTATCATTGCCATTGCAATCATGTTTTTGTCCAGATCGCCGTCGCAGATCAGCTCTGTCATGGACACGGTGCCGTGGAAAATACCGGGAGTTCCGGTATAACAGCCGGCGGGTAAATGAAGCTTGGTCACGCTGTACTGGTTATAGAATGCAGCTTCTCCGAAATTGGTCAGCTTTTTGCAATTGGACAGGTCGATTTCCTTTAATCCATATGCCTGCTCGTCGGGAGAAAGTGCATTATATTTTTCGGAGGTGTACCATTCCTTGTTTTTGAGCATGAACGCGTTCTGACCAATGCTTTCAAGTTCGGTCATTTCCGTAAAGGGGAAGCTCGTCAGGGACAAACAGCCCATAAAGGCGTTCTCGCCGATTTCGGTGACTTTTTCCGGGTATTTGAAGTTGATTTCCTTCAGTTTGGGACAGAACTGGAAAGCAGCTTTGGGGATTGAGGTGACCTCGTACTCGATATTCACGGTCTCCAGATAGGGCATATTGAAGAAAGGACTATAATATGAGCTAAAAACAGGGTGGGCATACACATTCAGGGTCTTGGGAATTGTATATTCACCGGAAGGCTCCCCGGGCATATTAAAATTGGACCAAGAGAATCGAGAACCCCAATCCAAAAGGGAGAACAGGGGGCTGTACTGTCTGGTGGTACAATACCAGTTGACGGTCTCCAACTGCTTATTGTTGAAAAAGATGGCGCCCGCCATGCCCTCCTTCACTGTGTTCGGAAAGGTGATCTCTGTCACGGCATTGTTGGCAAAGGCGCGGTACGCATTTCGAAGCTCGAGCGGTTTCTCCGTGCAGTCTGCCAGCACGTCCTGTGCCAGACTGGTGCAGTCCGCAAAGGCCCAGGCATTGATAGTACCTATCGTTTTCATGCCGTTGACCTGGGTCAGGGACGCGCACTTGTAGAACGCCTCGAAGGGGACGGTTCCCCCGGTCTGTTCACCGAAGGTGACGCTGCCCACACCGCTGTGGCTGAAAACCGCCGCAGCAGCATTATAAAGAAAGCTTGTCTGGGACAGGTCAATGGCCGTTCCCGCGGCAAAGGCCTTGGCAAAGGACAGGGTGTCCAGAGCAGACACTCTGGTGAAATCAAAGCCGGTCAGGCTGCAGCAGTTAT
Source organism: Clostridiaceae bacterium (assembly GCA_016297585.1). Taxonomy (GTDB): domain Bacteria; phylum Bacillota; class Clostridia; order Oscillospirales; family QAMX01; genus JAAZKA01. The sequence goes on along the minus strand of JAEDGJ010000102.1, from coordinate 326 downwards.
AGAAGGCCTGATAGCCGACTTTCGTCAGTTTGTCCGTCCCCGCGGGGAACGTCACGGTCTGCAGATTCGTGCAGCCGAAAAACGTCTGCATCTGGATCTCTTTGGAGCCGTTGGTCAGCAGACCCGCAGGAAGGTTGACGGACGTCACGCCGCTGTTGGCAAAGGCCCGGACGCCGATCCACTCCACGGAGTCCGGCAGGGTGACGGCGCCCAGATTGGCGCAGCCCTCCATGGCGCTGGCCAGAATGCTGACCGTGCCGTCCTTGACAATGAGGTCCCCGCTATAGTCGGCATTCACCCGAACCAGATTCATTCCGGCGTAATAG
>JAEDGJ010000101.1 GCA_016297585.1 Clostridiaceae bacterium | reverse complement strand
CGGCGGCGTCTCCGGCACGAGCCACGGCGCGGACTACCGCATCAGCGACCCCGTCTCCGCCTGCGTCAACTCCGCGAAATGCCAGCTTCTGCTCGCGCGGATGCTGCTCGAAAACGACGCCGCCGAGGCCCGCCGGGTCGTCGCCGAAGCAAAGCCGCGGTTTGCCACGAAGGAAGCGTATTTTGAAATGATGGACAGCCTGACGCTCGACAAGCACGCCGTCATCACGAACGAGGACGGCACCGTCACGCTGGATTTTGCAAACTGAAAAAAGCCGCGGAGAGTCTTTTTCAAGCGCAGGGCTCTCCGCGTCCCTTTTTCCCCTTAAAAGCGGCTAAAACCCCGGCTTTTTACCACATAAAAGGAGAAACAAGCGATGCCGACATACCAAAAGAATACCCGCGCCATCCGTTTTCCGCTCGGCGGAATCGGCTCCGGCTCGGTCGCGCTCTCGGGCGAGGGGCGGCTGGTCGACTGGGAGATCTTCAACCGCCCGAACAAGGAAAGTACCAACGGCTTTACGCATTTTGCCGTCAAGGCCGAGCGGGACGGACAGCTTGTGGACGCCCGCGTCGTAAACGGCGATCTTACCGACGGCTTTGTCGGACGGACCGGCATCGATCCGCTCTTCAACGGCTTCGGCTACGGACCCGCGCGCGAGACGATGGCCGGTTTCCCGCATTTTGCGGAGTCGGTCTTTATCGGCACCTTCCCGACGGCGAAGCTGACCTTCCGCGACCCCCATTTCCCCGGCGCGGTCACGCTGGACGCCTGGAGCCCCTTTATTCCCCTCGAGGACGCCGATTCCTCGATGCCCGCCGCCTGCTTTACGCTGTCCGTCACGAATCCGACGGACGCGCCGCTGACCTATACCTTCGCCTTCTCCGTCGCGAATCCCGCCCGCGCGGGCTCGGCAAATTTCGCCGTCCCGGGCGGCGTACGCCTGACCGACACGGCGACGCCGCGGGATGACCCCGCGTGGGGCGAGCTCTGCGCGCTGACCGACGCCGCATCCTATCATCTGCAGCCATACTGGTACCGCGGCGCATGGTTCGACGCCGTCGGCATCTACTGGCGCAACTTCACCTCCCCCGCCATGCCCGACCGCGTCTATGAGCCGGACGCGAAGATCGGATGCGATACGGCGACGCTGACCGTCCCCGTCACGGCGGCTCCCGGCGAGACCGCGTCGGCGCGGTTCGTGCTCGCGTGGTACTACCCCACCCGTATCAACGACTGGTCCCCCAAGGAAGGGGACGCGCCGTGGAAGAACTGGTACGCCGTCCGCTGGAAAAGCGCGGAGGATGCCGCACGGGAGCTGCTTTCGCGGCGCGAGGCGCTGGAGTCCGCGACCTATGCCTTCCGCGACGCGCTGCACGACTCCACGCTGCCCCCCGAGGTCATCGACGCGGCGTCTTCAAACCTCGCCGTACTGCGCTCTCCGGTCGTCCTGCGGCTCGAGGACGGCACCTTCTACGGCTGGGAGGGCGTCGCCGAGCGCGTCGGCTCCTGCGAAGGCACCTGCACCCACGTCTGGAACTACGCCTACGCGCTCTGCTACCTGTTCCCCGCGCTCGAGCGCTCCGTCCGCGACGCCGATTACCGATATAATCTCGAGCCCTCGGGCTACATGACCTTCCGTCTGCCCCTGCCGCTCGGACGGCAGAACCCGCATTTCCGCGCCTGCGTCGACGGGCAGATGGGCGGCGTCATCAAGGTCTTCCGCGAATGGAAGCTCTCCGGCGACACCGCGTGGATGAAAAAGCTCTACCCGTCCGTGAAACGGGCCCTCGCCTTCGCGTGGTCCCCCGAAAACCCGGACGCGTGGGACGCCGACGCCGACGGCATCCTCGAAGGGCGGCAGCATCACACCCTCGACATGGAGCTTTTCGGCCCGTCGTCGTGGCTCGAGGGCTTCTATCTCGCCGCGCTGCGCGCGATGACCGAAATGGCGCGCGCGGCGGACGACCCGGACTTCGCCGTGCAGTGCGGGAGGCTGTACGAAAACGGCAAAAAATACCTCGAAGAACGGCTTTTCAACGGAAAATGGTACATCCAGAACGTCGATCTGACCGACCGCTCCCTCGCCGACCGTTTCGGCTGTGCCGGGACCTACTGGAACGACGAGGCGGGAGAGCTGAAATACCAGATCGGCGAGGGCTCGGCGCTCGACCAGATGCTCGCGCAGTATCACGCCGTGCTCTGCGGACTCGGGGACATTTTTGACGCGGAGCACCGCAAAACCGCGCTGAAAAACATGTTCCTCCACAATTTCAAGCCCACGATGCGCGAGTATTACAACCCCTGCCGCATCTTCTGCCTGAACGACGAGGGCGGCGCGGTCATCTGCGACTATCCCGACGGCGCGTACAAGCCCGTCGTGCCCATTCCGTACGCCGAGGAGTGCATGACCGGCTTCGAGTACGCCTTCGCCGTGCTCCTGTTCGCGGACGGCTTCTTCGACGAGGGGCTTGTCGTCGTCCGCGCTATCCGTGACCGCTACGACGGCGGCAAGCGCAACCCCTACAGCGAGATCGAGTGCGGCTCCAACTACGCCCGCTCGATGGCGAGCTTTGCGCTGCTGCCCGTGCTCGAGGGCATGACCGTCGATCTGCCCGCGGAGACGGTCTCCGTCCTTCCCCGCGTCCCAGGGTATCTGCGCGCGTTCTTCTCCGCCGGCACCGCGTGGGGCGTGCTCGAAACGGACGGGCAGACGTCGCTTGCGCTGCGCATCCTCGGCGGCTCGCTGCGGCTGTCGCGCATCTCCTGCGCCCTTTCGTCCGTCGGCACCGTGACCGCCGACGGGCGTCCGCTCGCCTTTGCCCGCACGGACGGCGGCGTGAAGTTCGACTCCGTCACGCTGCGCCGTTCTCTGGTGCTCGGCGCGTAAAGCCCCGGCAAAACCGGGACGATTTCTCTTTTCGGAAAGGAACCTGACTCTTTATGGCCCATATCCGTCTTCCCTACGGACGCGGCTTTCTCGACGCCGCGATCCCCGATTCCCGCATCCGCGCCGTCCTGCGCGGACGGCTGGAGGAATACGTCCCCGCGCTGCCCGCCGCGGAGCTGACCGAGGCCGCGCTCGAGCAGCCCGTCGGCTCTCCCACGCTTGCGTCCCTTGCCGCGGGCAGGCGGCGCGTCGTCGTCATCCTCTCCGATCACACGCGTCCGGTGCCGTCGAAGCTGCTGCTGCCGCCGATGCTGCGCGAGATCCGGCGCGGCAATCCGGATGCCGAGATCACGCTGCTCGTCGCGACCGGCTGCCACCGCGGCACGACGCGGGAGGAGCTGACCGCCAAATGCGGCGAGGACATCGTGCGCCGGGAGCGCATCGTCGTGCACGACTGCGACGACACGGCAAACCTCGTCCGCCTCGGCACGCTCCCCTCGGGCGGCGCGCTGATCGTCAACCGGCTGGCGGCCGAGGCCGACCTGCTCGTCGCGGAAGGGTTCATCGAGCCGCATTTCTTCGCAGGCTTCTCCGGCGGCCGCAAATCCGTCCTGCCGGGCATCGCGTCCCGCGCGACGGTGCTTGCCAATCACAACGCCGCCTTTCTCGCAGACCCGCACGCCCGCGCGGGCATCCTCGACGATAACCCCATCCACCGCGATATGCTCTTCGCCGCGCGCGCAGCCGGGCTTGCCTTCATCGCAAACGCCGTCATCAATGCCCGGCACGAGACGGTCGCGGTCTTCGCCGGCGATCCGGACGCCGCGCACCGCCGCGGCACGGACTTTCTCTCGTCGCTCTGCGCCGTGAGCGCCGCCCCCGCGCCCATCACCGTCACGACGAACAACGGCTACCCGCTCGACCAGAACCTCTACCAGTCGGTAAAAGGCCTGTCCTCCGCCGAGCCCGTAACGCAGGACGGCGGCGTCATCCTCATGGCGTCCGCCTGCACCGACGGCGTGGGCGGAGACGCGTTCCTGCGCTTTTTCCGGGAAACCCCGGACGCCGCGTCGCTGCTTCGCCGGATCGAAGCCGTCCCGGCCGGGCAGACCACCCCCGATCAGTGGCAGGCGCAGGTGCTCGCGCGCATTCTCGCGAAAAAGAAGGTCGTCTTCCTCTCCGGCGCCGATCCCGACCTCGTGCGCGCCTTCGGCATGATCCCCGCCGCGGACTTTCCGGAGGCGCTCGCGCTCGCCGACCGCATTGCCGGCGCGGACGCCGGCATCAACGTCATCCCCGAGGGCATCTCCGTCATCCCGCGCGCCGTATAAAGCCCCGCAGGGACGAAAAAAGCTTCCCGGAACGCAAGAATCCCTGCGTTTCGGGAAGCTTTTTTGTAAGGCAATGCTTAAAACACGCCCTCGTACATCGGATTTGTCTCGAAAATGCCGCCGGAATGCGCGTAGAAGCCGTCGTCGAGCCGGTACAGCCCCCGCTCGGGCGTGATCCAGGACGCGCCGGCGTACGGAAGGCTCTCCACCATCTTATCCCAGTTCCGGTAGTACTGGTGGCCGTTGGATTCGAGAAGTCCTACGGACAGCCCGGGCAGCGGCGCGATGCGGGCGGCGAAGTTTTTGTTGATGTCGACCTGCGCGGCGCAGACGGTCAGGTCGGCGCAGAAGCAGGGCACCCCCGCCTTCCCGGCGACGGCGAGCATGTCGAAGGTCATGCTCATCGTCTTGGCGATGGGCTTTAGGGCGATGGCGCGGTAGCCCATGTCGATGCGCGCGCGGACGTCCGCGTCGGAGTGGGCGCTTTCGTCGGCAGCCAGACGCACGGGCAGGTCGGAGACGTCGATGGGCGCGCGCTCGGGGAAGGGCTCCTCGAGGATGGCGATGCGCGGCAGCATCCCGATGCGGTCGGCATGGTCGAGCAGCCGCAGGAGGCGGTCTTTCGAGTCATAGCGGCCGTTGGCGTCAAGGTAATAGGGAATATGCCCGTTTTCGGCATGCGCGCAGGGGACGTCCCGCAGCGCGTTGTGGATGTCCGTCAGGCGCGCGCAGTCCCACGCGAGCATTTTCTCCGGGTCGCCGTCGTGCTCGGGGTCGGAGCCGATCTTGATCTTCAGGAAGAAGCGCCCCGCGTCCACCTCCCGCAGCATGTCCCGCATACTGACGGTATAGGTGATCAGCGGGATCGCGGCCAGCGCCGTGTTCCGGGTCTGCAGGTACGGACGCGCCGCCTCGGGGATCAGCCCGTCGAACGTCAGCCCCTTCTCCTTCGCGTAAAGCAGCCACGCCGCCGTGTCCAGCGCGACGAACGCGCCGAGGACGAAGGTCGTGCGCAGCTCCGGCAGGCCGGACACCGCGCGGCCGTATTCCATCACGCGCGGGAACAGCGCGCGCAGCAGCTCGTCGGGGCGGTCAAAGGAAAAGCCGCGCGCGAGCTGGCAGGCGTAATCCGTGAGCAGGTACATCACGGCGCTGCCGCCGGAAACGGAGAATTTGTTGTAGACGGCGGGATCGGACCAGAGGATGCCCTCGTTGGCGACGCCCGTCGCCGTCACGCCGGAGTCGGAGGTCAGGCGCACGACGGTGTTCCACATCGGCTTCGCGCTGTATTTGCCCTTGAAGGCGAACACGGCCTTGAGCGGCTCCTCGATAAATTCCAGCTCCGCTTTGACAATACGCATAAATGCCCTCCTTTTACGGCAAAATCAGGCGAGATAGATCTTCTTCGCGGCGGCGGCATAGCCCTTTTCGAACGCGTAGCCGTCAAAGCCGGGGTCGTCCGCCGGGATCTCGTCGAGCCGGACCTCTCCGCCGCCCTGTTCGCGGGAAATGCGTCCGGCGAGCATGATGCTGATGGACTCGAAGATCTCCTCCATGTCCGCAAGTCCCGCCTTCCGGCGGTCGCCGGTCTCCATGAAGGTGCAGATGTTGTCGAGCATCGGGGCGTACGCGCCGGTGCCGTCGAGCACGCGGGTGCCCTTCGTCGTCATCACGGTCAGATAGCAGGGCTGCCAGACGCCGTGGGTGATCGTGTAGACGGCGGTCGCGCCGGACTGATAGCGGACGCGGTAGGTCTCGGCATGGACGCCCGCCGCGTCGGTCGCGCCGACGTACGCGCAGGAGACCGCGCCGCGCAGGATGCCGCCGATCATCTCGGCCGCGTGGATCGCGTAGTTGAACTCATCCACGCCGCAGGTGCAGTACACACTGAGGATCTCGCCCTTTTCCTCGGCGGGCAGCGCATTGAACTTCTGCACGTCGTCGGCATAGCGCAGCGAGGAGCTGCCGACGACGACCGCGCCGTCCGCGATGTACTGCCGCAGCTTCGCCATGTCGCGCACGTTGCCGACGGCGGGCTTGTCGATGAACACCGGCTTATGCGCGCGGAGGAAGGGCTCCGCGTGGGCGATGTGCTTATCCCAGTTGCAGTCCTGCACAAAGCCGATGTCGCAGCTCTCCATCAGCTCCTCCATCGTGGCGCAGCGCTTCTCAAGCCCCGCCCTGCGGATAAAGGCCTCGACCTCGTCATCGCCGCGGAAGCCGTCGTTGTAGACCGCCGTGTAACGCGCGCGGTCTCCCTTTGCAAGAATCTCCGAAAACGCCTTCGGATGGGATACGTCGATATTGCATACGCCGATACGGATCATAGGTTTGAAAACTCCTCTCGAAAAAATTTCCCCGTGGATCTCTTTTTTCATTATACCACCGCCCGGCGCGCTTTCCCATGCCAAATCCTCCCGCCTTTTTAACAAATCGTCAGAATACGGATGCGCCGCACAACGCTTCCGTCTTCTTTCACAAAAAAATTTTTATTTTCCGCCCGCAACCGTTTTCTCATATGAACTCCCCTCACATTCGCTCAGGAAACCTTCGGTTGCATCCCGCGTTATGCGCGCTCCTGCGTCGATTTTTTTGAAAAAGTCCGCCGTCAAAATTATGTATACCTTTTTCGTATGGGTATTGACAACCCGCATATTGTGTGTTACAATACGCACGCATACAAGATATTGTGTTCTATAGAGACTTACGGCAGAAGTGGGAGGATAACATGTTTACAGTCATTCTGAAGCGCGACGGACGAGCGGTGCCTTACGATAAGAACAAGATCGAGCATGTGGTATACAAGGCGATGGAAGCCTGTTCCCGCGGAAATCACGAAGAATCCGCCCGTATTGCCGACATCGTCGAGCAGCGCCTCATCGAGCAGTTCGCCGACCGGACGCCGGGCGTCGAGGACATCCAGGACACCGTCGAGAACGTCCTGATGGACTCCGGCTACGCGTATGTCGCGCGCAAGTATATCCTCTACCGCGCCGAGCGTACCCGTGTGCGCGAGCTGAACACCCATCTGATGAAGATCTACGACGAGCTGACCTTCGCCGACGCGCGCAATTCCGACATGAAGCGCGACAACGCCAACATCGACGGCGACAACCCGATGGGCGTCATGCTCAAGTACGGCACCGAGGGCGCGAAGGACTATTACCTGAAGTCCCTCCTGACCCCCGAGCAGGCCAAGGCCTACAGCGAAGGCGACATCCACATCCATGACTTCGATTTCTATGCCCTGACGACGACCTGCTGCCAGATCGACCTGTTAAAGCTCTTCCACGGCGGCTTCTCCACCGGTCACGGCTTCCTGCGTGAGCCCAACGACATCCAGAGCTACGCGGCGCTGGCCTGCATCACCATTCAGGCCAACCAGAACGACCAGCACGGCGGTCAGAGCATCCCCACCTTCGATTACTGCATGGCCGAAGGCGTGCGCAAGACCTACCGTAAGCTCTATGCCCGCAACTTCGCCAAGGCCGTCCGTCTGCTCGCGCCGGACTATCCGGCGAGCTCCGACGATATCTACGAATCCATCAAGAAGATCTGGACGGAGAAGGAGCAGTCCCCCTCGCTCGACGGCAACCCCGCCTACGACGAGCTCGAAGCCGGGCTTTTCGATTTCGACGCCGAGCTGTATGAAAAGATCCGCCTGTTCGCGCGCGAATATGCCGCCACGGAGACCGACCGCGCTACCTATCAGGCGATGGAAGCGCTCATCCACAACCTCAATACGATGCACAGCCGCGCCGGCGCGCAGGTCCCGTTCTCCTCGCTCAATTACGGCACCGATACGAGCTCCGAAGGCCGCATGGTCATGCGCAATCTGCTGCTCGCGACGCAGGCCGGTCTCGGCAACGGCGAAACGCCGATCTACCCCATCCAGATCTTCAAGGTCAAGGACGGCGTCTCCGCCAATCCCGGCGATCCCAACTACGACCTCTTCCGGCTCGCGATGAAGACCTCGGCCAAGCGCCTCTTCCCGAACTTCTCCTTCATCGACGCGCCGTTCAACCTCCAGTACTACAAGCCCGGCCACCCCGAAACCGAGGTCGCCTACATGGGCTGCCGCACCCGCGTCATCGGCAATGTCTACGATCCGTCCCGCGAGATCGTCACCGGCCGCGGCAACCTGAGCTTTACCTCCATCAACCTGCCGCGCATTGCGATCAAGGCCAACCACAACATCGAATGGTTCTTCGAGGAGCTCGAACGGAAGATGGAGCTGTGCTGCAAGCAGCTTCTCGACCGCTTCAAGATCCAGTGCTCGAAGAAGGTCCGCAATTTCCGCTTCCTGATGGGTCAGGGCGTCTGGATCGACTCCGACAAGCTCGGTCTGGACGACTCCGTCGCCGAGGTCTTAAAGCACGGCACCCTTTCCGTCGGCTTCATCGGCCTCGCGGAGACCCTCGTCGCGCTCACCGGCCATCATCACGGCGAGTCCGAGGAGGCCCAGCGGCTCGGCATCGACATCGTCAGCTTCATGCGCGACTTCATGGACCGCAAGGCGCAGGAGTATAAGCTCAACTTCTCCCTGCTCGCCACCCCCGCCGAGGGTCTGTCCGGCCGCTTCGTACGCATGGACAAGAAGAAGTTCGGCATC
>JAEDGJ010000100.1 GCA_016297585.1 Clostridiaceae bacterium | reverse complement strand
TGCAGGATCTGCGTCATATAGGAGACAAACGCGATGATCTCGCCGGGATGCATGGTGCCGGCCTCGATCTGGACGCCGGAATCCCAGTAGATGTAGACGATGCCGATGTAGATGATGAGGGTAACGGCGGGGTTGAAGATCGCCATGACGCGGGAGACGAAGGTGGAGGTGCGGCGCAGCTCCTCGTTCGGGCCGTCGAAGCGGCGGCGCTCGAAGTTGAAGCGGTTGAAGGCCTTGACGACGCGCACGCCGGAGAGGTACTCGCGGATGACGGTGTTGACGCGGTCGAGCGCGGCCTGCACCTTCGAATACAGCGGGAAGCCGTAGCGGATGTTGATCGCGATCAGCCCGAAGATGATGACCGTGGAGACGATCGGGATGACGGCGAGCCGGGCGTTGAGGCGCCATGCCATCACGATACCGCCGAGGCAGAGGATGGGCGCCTTGATGCAGACGCGCATCAGGCCCATCGTCATGTTCTGGAGCTGCGTGATGTCGTTCGTGACGCGCGTCATCAGCGTACCGGCGCCGAAGCGGTTCAGCTCGTCGGGCGTCAGGCTCTGGATCTTCTTATAGACGTCGGCGCGCATATGAAACGCAAACCACTGGGAGCCCTTTGTCGACAGAATGTTGCGCGTGAAAGCGGCGGCGGCATAGAAGAGCACGGCCAGCAGCATGATGCCGGAGGTGCGGGCGACATAGGAAAAGTCGCCGTTCGCGACGCCGATGTCGAGGATGTTGGACAGCAGCGTCGGCTGGATCAGCTCGACGCCCGACTCCACGCACATGCACAGTACGGAAAAGATGAAAAACGGCAGAATGATCCGCACATACTTCCAGTAAAATCGCAAAGCACATCCGCTCCCTTGAAAGTTGATGCGCCGGGGCATGGCCGCTCCCGGACGGCGGGGGAAAAACGCTACGCCTCCTGTCCGCCCTCCCGCAGTCTTGCCGCGGTGTCGGCGGTGATCAGCGCGTCGATCAGCTCGTCAAGCTCCCCCTCCAGCACACGGTCGAGCTTATAGAGCGTCAGGTTGATGCGGTGATCGGTCAGACGGTTCTGGGGATAGTTATAGGTGCGGATGCGCTCGGAACGGTCGCCGGAGCCGACCATCGTACGGCGCTCCGCCGCGATCTCGGCGTTCTGCCGCTCGCGCTCCTGCTCCAGAAGCTTCGAACGCAGGATCTTCATCGCGCGGTCGCGGTTTTTGTACTGGCTTCTCTCGTCCTGACATTCGACGACGAGTCCCGTCGGCAGATGCGTGATGCGGATGGCGCTTTCCGTCTTGTTGACGTGCTGTCCGCCCGCGCCGGAGGAGCGGTAGGTGTCGATCTGCAGGTCGCCCGGGTCGATGCTGATCTCCACGTCGTCGGCCTCGGGCAGCACGGCGACCGACGCCGCCGACGTGTGGATGCGCCCGCCCGCCTCGGTCTCCGGCACGCGCTGCACGCGGTGGACGCCGGATTCGAATTTGAAGCGGGAATACGCGCCGTCGCCGACGACCAGGAAGGAAAGCTCCTTGATGCCGCCGAGCTCGGTCTCGCTGCGGTTGATGACCTCGATCTTATACCCCTTTGTCTCGGCGTACATCGAGTACATCCGGTACAGCACCGCCGCGAAGAGCGCCGCCTCCTCGCCGCCGACGCCGCCGCGGATCTCGACGATGACGTTGCGGCCGTCGTTGGGGTCGCGCGGCAAAAGCAGCACCTTCAGCCGCTCCCACAGCGCCGCCTGCCGCTCCTTCGCGTCGTCGAGCTCCTCCTGCGCAAGCTCGCGCATCTCCGGCTCGGACGCGAGCTCCAGCGCGTCGGCGGCATCCCGCACGGCGCGCTTCCAGTCGCGGTAGGCCTCCACGACGGGGGCAAGCTCCTTTTGCTCCCGGGACAGCTTTGCGGCGCGCGCGGGGTCGGAATACACCGCCGGATCCTGAAGCTCCCGGGCAATGGCGTCGTAGCGCTCCTCGAGCGCCGCGAGCTTTTCTTCCATAGAACGTTTCAACTCCTAAAAAAACTGCCTGCATACGGGAAAAATCCCGCAGACCATCCCGCCCGCGAAAGGACAACCCCTTCGCGGGCGGAACGAACGCATTATTTTTTGAACGCTTTCGCGACCAGCGGGACGGCAAGGAAAAAAATGATGATACCGGCGACGCTCTGCATCGCGTTCAGGGGCAGGCTGGCGGCTGCCGCGGCGGTATCGAACAGCGTGCTGTCGGCAAGGAAGTAGCCGCCGACGTTGATGACGCCGGACACGACCACGGAAAGCAGGACGGGGAGCAGGTCGCGCTTTTCAAAGCGGTCCGCGGCACCCCGGAGTCTTGCGATAAAGCCGTTGTTGCGGCACAGCAGCGTCACGGGAATCGCCATCAGCGCTTTGATGACCGCCGTCCACGGCGCGTACATGCCGTAGCCCGCGAGCAGATCGGACAGGAAGCCGCCGACTGCCGCCGCGGCTGCCGCGTACACGGGCGGAAGCAGCGCCGCCGTCGCGTAGATGAAGCCGTCTCCGAAATGGATATAGCCGACCGGGATCGGGATCTTGATGATATAGATGCCGAGGAAGATCAGCGCCGCGGACAGCGCCGCGCGCACAAGGTACACAAGATGCGTCTTTTTCATAATAAAAACGCACGCTCCTTTTTCATAAATGTATCTATGAACGGACAATCGCGTTTTTTCGGAGAAAAACCGGCAGGGAAAGCGTCGGGGAAACATCAAAAGCGCTGGATACTCTATCGGCATAAACCCCCGTAAAGGTCCCTGTTTCGTCATCCGAAAACCGCGTGATATACCACCGCACAGAATTCGCGCAGATACATGCTGACCGCGGCGCCCGCGCTCGGCAGCGGTGCGGAAAGCGTGCGCACGTTCTCCGCGCCCGCAGCCTCCAGTGCCTGCACGCAGCGGCGCAGATGGAACGCGTTCGACACCGCGGCGATCGACCCGCCGCCGGACGCCTCGCGGATCAGCTCCATCGAATACAGGCCGTTTTCCGTCGTATCGGTCGAGCGCTCCTCGAGGATCAGACGGCTCTCCTCGATGCCCCAGCCGCAGAGCAGCCGGCGCATCGCCTCGGCCTCCGGGATCGACTCGCCTTCCCCCTGTCCGCCGGACAGCACCGCGCGCGTTTCGGGATGCGCGCAGAGATACTCGTACGCCGTGCGCGTGCGCAGCGTCAGCATCAGCGACGGCGTCTCGCCGCGGACACCCGCGCCGAACACGACGGCATAGTCCGCGTCCCGCGCTCCGACGGCATTCTGTGCCGCAAAAGCGTTCAGCGACACGCAGACCGCGGCAAAGGCGGCGACGCCCGCCGCCGCGCAGAGCTCGCAGACCGGGCAGAAAATGCGGAAAAAGCGCCCCTGCCTCGCGGCGCAGAACGAATAGGCAAGGCAGACGCCCGCCGCCGCGAGACAGAGCCTTGCGGAAAAATCGACGCGTCCGACGGCAAACGAGATCCACACGGCGAGTATAAACGCGAGGGCTGCCGCCGTGCGTCCCGCCGCGATCCGGATTTTTTGCTTTCTGTTCATGCCGTTCTTCCTGTCATTTCCGCAAAAGCCAAACCTTCGATGTCTAATCAGTATACCATATCCCCCGGGAAAAATCAAGCGCCGGAGCCCTTCCGTACGCATTCTTTTCGACGGAAAAACGGCAAAGAAACAAAAAACTGCCGGACTTTTCCGCGTATGCGCGCGGCGGTTCCGGCAGATACTGTTCGCGGGTGAAAACGATGATCGACAAAAAGAACTATCAGGCGTTTGCCGACGCGCACGCGCCGAAATCGAAAATCTGGAAAAACCTTCTCTTCGCGTTCCTGATCGGCGGCGCGATCTGCACGGTCGGACAGGGCGTGCTTTCCTTCTGGAAGAGCGCGGGACTGGACACGGAGGCCGCGGGGTCGGCGACATCGGCGTCGATGGTGTTCCTCGGCGCGCTGTTTACCGGGCTCGGGCTCTACGACCGGCTCGCCAAATACGGCGGCGCGGGCACGCTCGTGCCGATCACGGGCTTTGCCAACGCCATCGTCTCGGCGGCGCTCGAATTCAAGAGCGAGGGCTATGTCCTCGGCATGAGCGCGAAGATGTTTACGATCGCGGGGCCGGTGCTCGTGTTCGGCATCAGCTTCTCCGTCGTATACGGGCTTATCCTGCGGCTGTTCGGAGGCTGAGAAAAGCATGGGAAAACGAATCGGAAACCAGACGCTTGCGATGACGACGCCGGTGCCGGTCGCGGGATTTGCGGCGGTCGCGGGCAAAAAAGAGGGGCAGGGACCCTTAACCTTTGACTACGTCGCGCCCGACGCCACGTTCGGCGAAAAAACCTGGGAAAAGGCCGAATCGAAGATGCAGCGCGACGCGCTCGACCGCGCGATGGCGAAGGCGGGCGTATCCGAAAAGGAGCTGGAGCTTCTGTGCGCCGGCGACCTCATCAACCAGTGCATCGCGTCGGCGTTCGGCACGCGCGGCCGCGAGGTCAGCTTCCTCGGGCTCTACGGCGCGTGCTCGACGATGGCCGAGGGCCTGGGGCTTGCCGCCTGCATGATCGACGGCGGCTTTGCGTCCTGCACGGCGGCGGTCACGTCGTCGCATTTCTGCTCGGCGGAGCGGCAGTACCGCTTTCCGCTCGAATACGGCGGCCAGCGCACGCCGACGGCGCAGTGGACGGTCACCGGCGCGGGCGCGGCGGTCCTCAAGGCCAATTTTCCCCACGCGCCGTGCATTACGCACGTCACCTTCGGTCAGATCGTCGACTTCGGCATCCGCGACGCGAACAACATGGGCGCCGCGATGGCGCCGGCCGCGCATCAGACGCTGACGGCACTCTTTGCCGATACCGGCACGGAGCCCGCCGACTACGACCTGATCCTCACGGGCGATCTCGCGGCCGTCGGCAAGAACATCCTCATCGACCTGTTCGCGTCGGACGGCGTCACGCTCGCGGGGCGGTACGACGACTGCGGCTGCATGATCTTCGACGGCGCGGCGCAGGATACGCACGCGGGCGGCTCCGGCTGCGGCTGCGGCGCGAGCGTCCTGTGCTGCCATGTCCTCAACGGCATGCGGCAGGGGCAGTGGAAGCGCGTGATCTTCGCCGGCACCGGCGCGCTGATGAGCCCCGTCAGCTCCCAGCAGGGCGAGAGCATTCCTTCCGTCTGCCACGCGGTGGTACTCGAATATACGGGGTGATTATTTTATGGAATATCTGAAAGCGTTCCTCGTCGGCGGCCTGCTGTGCGTCGTCGGACAGGTTGTAATCGACCGGACGAAGCTGACGCCGGCGCGCATTCTGGTGGCCTACGTCATTGCGGGCATCGTGCTCGGCGCGCTGGGGGTGTACGAGCCCCTCGTCAAATGGGCGGGAGCCGGCGCGTCCGTGCCGCTGACGGGGTTCGGGTATACGCTCGCGAAGGGTGTGCGGCGCGCGGTGGAGGAAAAGGGGCTCCTCGGCGCGTTCACGGGCGGTCTGACCGCGGCGGCGGGCGGCATCGCGGCAAGCATCCTGTTCGGCTACTTCTTCGCGCTCGTCTGCAAGCCGCACGAAAAGAGCTGACGCCCTCTTATTTATGGTACTTGCGCCCCGAGGTGATCATCGCGGCGCGGTAGATCTGCTCGAGGAGCATCACGCGGAACAGGTGGTGCGGAAACGTCATCGCGGAAAACGAGACGCGCAGCGACGCCTCCCGCTTGAACGCCTCGTCGAGGCCGTTGGAGCCGCCGATGACGAACGCCAGCCGCGCCGCCTGCGCCCTCTCGAGGGTTTTTGCAAACTCCACGCTCGAAAGCGGCTTTCCCTCGATGCAGAGCGCCACGGTATACGCGCCCTGCGGGATCGCACGGCGCAGGCGGGCCGCTTCGTCCGCGAGCGCGGCTTCGATCTGGGCGGCGGACGGATTCTCCGGCAGCCGCGCCTCCGGCAGCTCCGTCAGCGTCACGGTGCAGAACGGAGACAGGCGGCGGATGTATTCGGCGCAGAGCGCGTCATAGGCGCGCTCCTTGAGTTTGCCGACGGCAAGGATGTGAACCGATTGCATAAAACCTCCCAAAATGTTCCCGGAATCGGATGGAAAGCCGCCCTGCTCGGCGCCGCGGCGGGCATCGCCAACGGGCTGTTCGGCGCGGGCGGCGGGCTGCTGCTCGTACCGGGGCTTATGCGGCTGTGCGGACTCGACGCGCAGACCGCCATGCCCACGTCGATCGCGGTCATCCTCCCCCTGTGCGCGGCGTCGCTTTTATCCTACGCGCGGGCGGGAGCGGCCGTGCCGGACGGGTGGCTGCTCGCGGGCGGCTTTCTCGGCGGACTCGCCGGCGGACTGCTCTACGACCGCGTTCCGAAGCTCTGGCTGCGGCGCGCGCTGGGGCTGCTGATCCTTTACAGCGCCGCGCGGATGCTGTTCGGATAACACGAAAAAAAGGAGGACCCGTGCCGTGCCCGATACCGTTTCCCCCTGCGCAAAATTCCTGCTCGCCGCGGCGACGGGCGTGCTGTCCGGCTTCGGCATCGGCGGCGGGACGCTGCTCGTCATCGCGCTCGTCTTTCTGTTCGGTGTGGAGCAGCGCGCGGCGCAAGGGGCCAATCTCTGGTACTTTTTCCCCACCGCCGCGGCTTCCCTTGCCGTCCACGCGAAGAAGAACCGTATCGCGTGGCGCGTTTTTCTTCCGGCAGCCGCGGCGGGCGTGCTGGCCGCACTCCTGTCTTCCCGCGCGGCGGGCGCGCTCGAGGGAACGCTTCTGCGGCGGCTTTTCGGGCTGCTTCTGGCCTATACGGGCGTGCGCGAGCTGTTTGCGGGGAAAAAATGAGCATTTATTTTGATTATATCACGGTTTTTCCGAGTTGTAAACAGCGCAGGCATCCCAAAAAGCCCGAAAACCGTCAAAACGACGATTGACAACCGTCGCGGGGTCTGGTATACTGAAACACAGCAAAACGCTGAGATGGGGAAAAGAAAAGCCGTTTTCCTGCGTTGCAGAGAGCCGCCGGTTTTGGTGCAAGGCGGTGCGCGGTACGTTTTTCACTCGCCCCGGAGCGGCCGGCTGAAAGGGATTATCCCCGATTAGGCGCGGACGGGCTGCCCGCCGTTATCATGGGAGGACGTTTATTGACGTTTATGAGTGGGCGCAGACCGCGCCAAGAAGAGTGGTACCGCGGAAGCTTTATCGGATGCTTTCGTCTCTTGAAAACAATGAGACGAAGGCGTTTTTTATTACCCTTTCGTCCCATGCAACACGAAAACGGAGGTATTTCAACATGAAGATCGCTTTTTCGACCCTGGGCTGTCCCGATTTCGACTGGCCGGACATCTATTCCTGCGCGAAAGACCTTGGCTATGACGGCATTGAAATGCGCGGAATGGGCAATGACATCTTTGATATCCACGCCAAACCCTTTACCGAAGAAAATCTCCCCGCGACGATTGACCGCCTGCGCAGGATGCGTCTCGAGATCCCCTGCCTGTCCTCCGGCTGCGCGCTGAAATACGCGGAGCGCCGGGAGGAAACCATCGCAGCGCTCCGCGGCTACATCGACCTCGCGGCAAAGCTCGGCACCCCCTATGTCCGCGTTCTCTGCGACGAGCACGCCGCCCCCGACGGCGAAGTCGACGACGAAGTCGTCATCGGCACCCTTCGCGCCCTCGCGCCCTATGCCGAGGAGAAGAACGTGACCCTGCTGTGCGAGTCCAACGGCGTTTACGCCCATACCGACCGCCTCGCCTCGGTCATCGCCGCCGTCGAAAGCGACAGTGTCGCCGCCCTGTGGGATATGCATCATACCTTCCGCTTCGCGGGCGAGACCCCGGAGCAGACCGTCCAGAACCTCGGCGCGTTCATCAAATACACGCACATCAAGGATTCCGTCATGGAAAACGGCCGCGTCGTCTATAAGATGATGGGCGAGGGCGACCTTCCCGTGGATGCCATCATGCGCGCGCTGCGCTCCATCAACTACGAAGGCTACATCACCCTCGAATGGGTCAAGTATTACGCGCCCGACATGGCCGAGGCCGGCGTCGTCTTCCCGCAGTTTGCCCACTATATGTCCCGCTGGAGCGGCCACGACGTCAGCGAACACCGCCTGCAGACCAGCAACCGCGGCGACGGCAAATACATCTGGCCCAAGGAGCATCTGATCGACCTGACCTTCCCGCAGGTGCTCGACCGCATGTGCGAGGAGTTCCCCGAGCAGTACGCGTTCCGCTATACGACGCTCGACTATACCCGCACCTACCCCGAATTCCGCGAGGATGTGCGCACCTTCGCCCGCTCCCTGATCGCGATGGGCGTCCGTCCGGGCGATCACGTCGCCATCTGGGCGACGAACGTCCCGGCGTGGTACATCACCTTCTGGGCGACGACGATGATCGGCGCGGTGCTCGTCACCGTCAACACGGCGTACAAGGTGCACGAGGCCGAATACCTGCTGCGCCAGTCCGACACGCATACGCTCGTCATGATCGACGGCTACAAGGACTCCGACTATGTGGCGATCATGAAGGAGCTCTGCCCCGAGCTCGCGACCGCCGATCCGACGAAGCCGCTGCACTTAAGGCGCCTGCCCTTCCTGCGCAACATCATCACGACCGACTCCCGTCAGCCCGGCTGCAAGACCTGGGACGACGCCGTCGCGATGGCCGATCTCGTCCCGCTCGAGACCGTCCTCGCCCGCGCCGCCGCGATCGACAAGCACGACGTCTGCAACATGCAGTACACCTCCGGCACGACCGGCTTCCCGAAGGGCGTCATGCTGACCCACTACAACGTCGTCAACAACGGCAAGGCCATCGGCGACTGCATGGATCTGTCCACCGCCGACCGCATGATGATCCAGGTGCCGA
>JAEDGJ010000099.1 GCA_016297585.1 Clostridiaceae bacterium | reverse complement strand
AGACCCGCCTCATCGCCGAGACCGGCGCGGGACAGCACGGCGTCGCGACGGCCACCGCCGCCGCCCTGATGGGCATGGAGTGCGTCGTCTTCATGGGACGCGAGGACACCGTGCGCCAGGCGCTCAACGTCTACCGGATGCGCCTGCTCGGCGCGGAGGTCATCCCCGTCGATACCGGCACCGCGACGCTCAAGGACGCCGTGTCCGAGGCGATGCGCGAGTGGACCTCCCGCATCGACGACACGCACTACTGCCTCGGCTCCGTCATGGGGCCGCATCCGTTCCCGACGATCGTCCGCGATTTCCAGTCGGTGATCTCGCGCGAGATCCGCGAGCAGCTCATGGAGAAGGAAGGACGCCTTCCGGACGCCGTCCTCGCCTGTGTCGGCGGCGGCTCGAACGCCATCGGCAGCTTCTATCACTTCATCGGTGAGCCGTCCGTGCGCCTGATCGGCTGTGAAGCGGCGGGACGCGGCGTCGATACCTTCGAAACCGCCGCGACGATCAGCACCGGCCGCCTCGGCATCTTCCACGGCATGAAGTCCTACTTCTGCCAGGACGAATACGGGCAGATCGCGCCGGTCTACTCGATCTCCGCGGGACTCGACTACCCCGGCATCGGCCCGGAGCACGCGCATCTGCACGACATCGGACGCGCCGAATACGTCCCCGTCACCGACGAGGAGGCCGTGCAGGCGTTCGAGTACCTCGCCCGCACCGAGGGCATCATCCCGGCCATCGAGTCGGCGCACGCCGTCGCCCACGCGCGCAAGCTCGCGCCGCAGATGGGCAAAGAACAGTGTATCGTCATCACGATCTCCGGCCGCGGCGACAAGGACTGCGCCGCCATCGCCCGGTACAGAGGGGAGGATCTCCATGAGTAATATCCGCACCGCGTTCGACCACGACAAGGCGTTCATCGCCTTCCTCACCTGCGGCGACCCCGATCTCGAGACGACCGCCGCCGCCGTGCGTGCCGCCGTCCGGGGCGGCGCCGACCTCATCGAGCTCGGCATCCCCTTCTCCGACCCGACCGCCGAGGGTCCCGTCATCCAGGGCGCGAATCTCCGCGCCCTCACCGGCGGCGTGACCACGGACAAGGTCTTCGGCCTTGTGCGCGAGCTGCGCCGCGACGTCCGCGTGCCGATGGTGTTCATGACGTATGCAAACGTCGTGTTCTCCTACGGCGCGGAGCGCTTCATCTCCCGGTGCCGCGAGACCGGCATCGACGGGCTCATCCTGCCCGACCTCCCCTACGAGGAAAAGGATGAATTCCAGCCCCTCTGCCGCGCCTGCGGCGTCGACCTCATCTCGCTCGTCGCGCCGACCTCCGAAAACCGCATCGCGATGATCGCCCGCGAGGCGGAGGGCTTTGTCTATATCGTGTCGAGCCTCGGCGTGACCGGGACGAGAAGCGAGATCAAAACCGATCTCTCGTCCATCGTCTCCGTCGTGCGCGCGAATACCGACGTGCCCTGCGCGATCGGCTTCGGCATCTCCACCCCCGAACAGGCGGGCGCCATGGCCGCGCTCTCCGACGGCGCGATCGTCGGCTCCGCCCTCGTCAAACTCCTCGCAAAGTACGGCACCGCAGCGCCGGAAGCCATTGAAGCATTCGTCAGGAGCATGAAAGATGCCATGAAATAATAAATGAGGCGCTTTCTTCGTTTAACGCTCCCCTTCAATGCGCTTTTGCGGCGTGCCGAGACCGTTTGAAATAGAGAAAAACGGGCTTTATACGCCTCAAAAAAGGAAGGATAACCCCCTATGAGCAATACATCCGGAAGCAAGTCCCGCCGCACCGTCTACTGGCTGTGCATCACCGCCCTTTTCATGGCGCTCAACATCGCGATGAGCTCCTTCAGCATCCCCGTCCCCGGCGGACACCTGTATATGAACGACATCGTCATCTGCACCGCGGCCATCCTGCTTGACCCGCTGGCGGCGTTCATGGTCGGCGGCGTCGGCGCGTTCCTCGGCGATCTGTTCTTCTATCCGACGCCGATGTTCGTCTCCCTCGTCACCCACGGCCTGCAGGCGGTCGTGATCTCCGTGTTCGCGCATCATGTGATGAAGAAGCGCCCCGTGCTCTCCTCCGGTATCGGCGTGGCCATCGGCGCGGTCATCATGGTCGTCGGCTACTCGCTCGGCCGCGCGTTCATCTACAGCACGCCCGAGTACGCGATCCTGAAGCTGCCCTATCAGATCCTGCAGGCCGTCGTCGGCGCGGTCGTCGGCATGATCCTGTGCTGGAAGTGCCGCCTCGTCGAGCTGTACCAGAAGAAGGTGGCGTCGCGGTAACATGGACAACGAGAAGGTTTTCCGCATGGGCTTTGCCCGCATCTATCCGCTGCTTCTCAATAAGGCGGTGAAAAAGGGACGGACACCGGAAGAGGTGCGCACGGTGATCCGCTGGCTGACCGGTTACAGCGGAGAGGACATCGACCGGCTGCTCGGAAGCGACATCTCCTACGGGGATTTCTTCCGGAATGCGCCGGCGATGAACCCGGATCGCGAAAAAATCCGCGGCACCGTCTGCGGCGTCCGTGTCGAAGCCGTCGAGGACCCGCTGATGCGGGAGATCCGGCGGCTCGACCTCCTTGTCGACGAGCTTGCACGCGGCAAGGCGATGGAAAAGATCCTCCGCTCCTAACCCGCGGTTTCACCGCTCGCGGTAAACCGCTTGCAGTAAAACCGCCCGCGCCGGCCCCCGAGCCGTGGGAACGTGTCAGACCGCGCTCCCACGGCTCTTTTTTCGTCTTTTTTCATAAGGCGTCCTCGAAAAATCATCCCGCCTGCGCGAAGAAATGTCTAAATCCGCATAAGTTATGAAAAACCGCTTGACAAAAGCTTCCGATGCGATTATAATACGACATGGTTAGTTTTTGCTAACCATTATTTCAGAGTCCTAGTTAGTTATAACTAACTTCATCATTGCCAAAGGAGGCATAAAAAGATGATGCCGCTTACGCTTGCGGAAGTCGGAGAAGCGCAGATCATCAGAAAAGTGGGCGGAAAGCCCGAGGTGCGGACGCATCTTGAGAATCTCGGTTTCGTTGCGGGAGGAACCGTCACGGTCATCAACACCATCGGCGGCAACGTCATCGTCAACGTCAAGGAATCGCGCATTGCGATCAGCCGGGAAATGGCGCAGAAGATCATGGTCTGATAAATAAAAGCCGCATCCGAAAAAAAACGTACTGGGAGGAACACGTTATGAACACGCTGCGAAACGCATCCATCGGCTCCACGGTCCGCGTCGTCCGGCTCCACGGCGAAGGCGCCGTCAAGCGCCGCATCATGGACATGGGCCTGACTCGCGGAGTCGAAGTCACCGTCCGCAAGGTCGCGCCGCTCGGCGATCCGATCGAAGTCACCGTCCGCGGCTACGAGCTCTCGCTGCGCCGCGCCGACGCCGAAATGATCGAAATTGAATAGGGGGCGCTTCCCCGCCGCGGTGGGGTGCCCCCTGTTTTGAAACATTCGGGTTAGTTCCGGCTAACCCTTGTAGGAAAGTGAGGAAGAACTCCTATGGATCTGCGCATCGCTCTTGCGGGAAACCCGAACAGCGGCAAAACGACGCTGTTCAACGCCCTGACCGGCTCGAATCAGTTCGTCGGAAACTGGCCGGGCGTCACGGTGGAGAAAAAGGAAGGCAGGCTCAAAAAGCACGACGGCGTCATCGTCACGGACCTTCCCGGCATCTATTCCCTTTCCCCCTACACGCTGGAGGAGGTCGTCGCCAGAAATTATCTGATCGGCGAGCGTCCCGACGCGATCCTGAACATCATCGACGGCACGAACCTCGAGCGGAATCTGTATCTGACGACGCAGCTGACGGAGCTCGGCATCCCGGTCGTCGTCGCGATCAACATGATGGACGCCGTCCGCAAAAACGGCGACCGGATCCGCACCGACGAGCTTGCGCGCGAGCTCGGATGCCGGGTGGTCGAGATCTCCGCGCTGAAGGGCGACGGCGTCATGGAAGCCGCGGAGGCCGCGATCGACGCGGCGAAAAACGCGAAAACCGTGCCGATGCACACCTTCTCCGGCACGGTCGAGCACGCGCTCGCGCATATCGAGGAGGCCGCGGTCCATAACCTCCCCGAGGAGCAGCAGCGCTGGTACGCCATCAAGATCTTCGAGCGCGACGAAAAGGTGCTCGAACAGATCAAGCTCGATCAGCGCATCCTCGACCATGTGGAGCGCGACATCCGCGCCGTCGAGGAGGAGCTCGACGACGATGCGGAGTCGATCATCACAAACGAGCGCTATGGTTACATCGGCGAGCTGATCCGCGGCTGCTACAAAAAGAAGTCTCCGGGGAAGCTCTCCACCTCCGACAAGATCGACCGGGTCGTGACGAACCGCTGGGCGGCGCTCCCGATCTTCGCGCTGGTCATGTTCCTCGTCTACTACATCTCCGTCACCACGGTCGGCACCTATGTCACCGACTGGACCAATGACGGCCTCTTCGGCGACGGCTGGCACCTGTTCGGCATCCGGGTGCCCGGCATCCCGGTGCTCGCCGCAAACGGCCTCGAAGCCGCGAATTGCCCCGCGTGGCTCTCCGGCCTGCTGGTCGACGGCATCGTCGGCGGCGTCGGCGCGGTGCTCGGCTTCGTGCCGCAGATGTTCGTGCTGTTCCTCTTCCTCGCGTTCCTCGAGGCCTGCGGCTATATGGCGCGTATCGCGTTCGTGCTGGACCGCATCTTCCGCAAGTTCGGTCTCTCCGGCAAGTCCTTCATCCCGATGCTCATCGGCACCGGCTGCGGCGTCCCGGGCATCATGGCGTCCCGCACCATCGAAAACGAGCGCGACCGCCGCATGACGATCATGACGACGACCTTCATCCCCTGCGGCGCAAAGCTGCCGATCATCGCCCTGATCGCCTCCGCGCTGTTCGGCGGCGCATGGTGGGTCGCCCCCAGCGCCTACTTCGTCGGCATCGCCGCCATCATCCTCTCCGGCATCATGCTCAAGAAGACCCGGATGTTCGCGGGCGACCCGGCGCCGTTCGTGATGGAGCTGCCCGCTTACCACCTTCCGACCCCCGGCAGCGTTCTGCGCTCCATGTGGGAGAGAGGCTGGTCCTTCATCCGCAAGGCCGGCACGATCATCCTGCTGTCGTCCATCCTCATCTGGGCGGGCTCCTGCTTCGGCGTCACGGACGGCGCGTTCGGCTTCAGCACCGAAATGGAGCTCGAAAGCAGCGTCCTCGGGCTTCTCGGCGGCGCGCTCCGTTGGATCTTCGTCCCCTTGGGCTTCGGCGAGATCCGGGCGACTGTCGCGACGATCATGGGCCTTGTCGCGAAGGAAGAGGTCGTCGGCGTGTTCGGCGTGCTCGACTTCGAGGGCATGACGAAGCTTGCCGCCTATTCGTTCCTCGTATTCAACCTCCTGTGCGCGCCCTGCTTTGCGGCCATCGGCGCCATCCGGCGCGAGATGAACTCCGCGAAGTGGACGTGGTTTGCCATCGGCTACCAGTGCGTGTTCGCCTACGCGGTGTCCCTGATGATCTTCCAGTTCGGCTCCCTGTTCTCCGGTGTGCCGAACCTCCCCGGCCTGATCGCGGCGCTCGCGGTGCTCGTCTTCATCCTCTACATGCTCTTGCGCCCCTACAAGGAATCGACCCGCCTCACGAAAAAAGTCGGCGCGGCAAAATAATCGCATTCTGAGAAAAAAGGAGGGATCCCTCAATGCTTGCATGGCTGTCCGGAAATCTCGCCGCCATCCTGATCTGCGCGGCTCTCATCGCCGTCGTCGCGGCGATCGTCGCGGGGCTGATCCGCGACAAAAAACGCGGGAAATCGTCCTGCGGCTGCGGCTGCGCGAATTGCCCGATGAGCGGCGCCTGCCACTCGAAGAAGTAATCCTCCCTTTTTCAAAAAACAGCGCCTCGGAACGTTCCGAGACGCTGTTTTTGCGGATACCGGCCATTTTTGCATAACCGCCGCCGGTTTCCGGGCATCCTTTGGGGTGAAAAACCACGTTCGCCCTGAAAGGAGCGCTTATCCGACCATGAAAATCGCGTTTTACGACACAAAACCCTATGACAGGCTCTGGTTTTCCGAGCTCGGGCCCCGGTACGGCGCGGAGATCCGCTATTTCGAAAGCCGCCTTACGGCGGACACCGCGCCGCTCGCCTCAGGCTGCGGCTGCGTCTGCGCGTTCGTCAACGACACCCTCGACGCGCGCACGATCGACGCCCTCTGCGCCCTCGGCGTCCGGCTGATCGCGATGCGGTGCGCGGGCTTCAACAACGTCGACTGCCGCGCGGCAAAGGGGAAGCTCCCCATCGTCCGCGTGCCCGCCTACTCGCCCCACGCCGTCGCCGAGCACGCGGCGGGTCTGCTGCTGTGCCTGAACCGGAAGCTCCACCGCGCCTTCAACCGCACGCGCGACTTCAATTTCAGCATCAGCGGCCTCGAGGGCTTCGATCTCTGCGGCAAGACCGCGGGCATCATCGGCACCGGCCGCATCGGACGCTGCTTTGCGGACATCTGCCGCGGCTTCGGGATGCGCGTGCTGGCCTACGACCCCATGCCGGCGGAGGGCTTTGCCGGGGAATACGTCGGCGTCGCGCGGCTGTGCCGGGAAAGCGACGTCCTCTCGCTGCACTGTCCGCTGACGCCGGATACGCACCGCATCATCAACGCCGACACGATCGCGCTGATGAAGGACGGCGCGGTCATCCTGAACACGTCGCGCGGCGCGCTGATCGACAGCGAGGCGCTGCTCGCGGCGCTGAAGACGGGAAAGCTCGGCGGCGCGGGGCTCGACGTCTACGAGGAGGAGGCGGCGCTGTTCTTCGAGGACAACTCCGGGCGCATCGTGCAGGACGACGTGCTGGCGCGGCTTCTTTCCCTGCCGAACGTGCTTTTGACGTCGCATCAGGCGTTTTTGACGCGCGAGGCGCTGTACAGCATCGCGCGCACCACGCTTGAAAACATCGCCGCCTTCGAGCGCGGCGAGCCGCTGGAAAACGAGGTGCGCGTCTGAAGAAAAACCCGGTCAGGACAGCGCGGCCAGCGTCCGGTACGGCTCGCGCAGCGCTTCGTACAGCGCGCGGTAGAGCGGATAATGCCGCGCATAGACGGCGGCCGCGTCGGGGTCGGGCATGACCCGGTCGCGCGGGAGCACGACACGGTCGCAGGCCTCGGGCACGGACGCGTAGATCCCCGCGCCGACGCCCGCCAGCACCGCCGCGCCGAGCGCCGGGGCTTCCGCGACGTTCATCCGCGCGGCGGGAACGCCGAACATGTCCGCCTGCATCTGCCGCCAGAGCCCGCTTTTCGCGCCGCCGCCCGCCACGCGGACGGTGTCGACGGACAGCCCGAGCTCGCCTAAGATCTCGTAGCTGTCGCGCAGGCTGTAGACGACGCCCTCCATCACCGCGCGCAGCAGATGGGCGCGCGTGTGGGACGCGTTCATGCCGAAAAAGACCGCGCGGGCGTCGGGGTCGAGATGCGGCGTGCGCTCGCCGTTCATGTACGGCAGGTAGAAGACGCCCTCCGCGCCGGGAGCGATGCGCGCGGCCTCGTCGTCCATCAGAATATACGGGTCACACCCGAGCGCCGCGGCGGTCTCGCGCTCGGCGGCGCAGAACTCGTCGCGGAACCAGCGCAGCGACAGCCCCGCCGCCTGCGTCACGCCCATGACATGCCACGCGCCGGGCACGGCGTGGCAGAAGGTATGCACCCTGCCCCGCGCGTCGATGCGCGGCGAGCCGGTATGCGCAAAGACGACGCCGGAGGAGCCGATCGTCGAGGACATCAGCCCGGGGCGCACGATGCCGAGCCCGACCGCGCCCGCCGCCTGATCGCCCGCGCCGCCCGCGACCGGCGTCCCGGGGGCAAGACCCGTCAGCGCCGCCGCCTCGCGGCTGACGCGGCCGCTGATGACGGGCGACTCGTAGACGTCGGGGAACCATTCGCGCGGCAGCTCCAGCGCGGCGAGGAGCTCCCCGCTCCAGCAGCGGTGCGGCACGTCGAGAAGCTGGGTGCCGGACGCGTCGGAGACCTCGGTCGCGAACTCGCCCGTCAGCCGCAGGCGCAGATAGTCCTTCGGCAGCAGGATGTGCCGGATCTTTTCGAAGGTCTCCGGCTCGTTTTCGCGGAGCCAGAGGATCTTCGACGCGGAAAAGCCGGTGATCGCGGGGTTTGCCGTGATCGCGACGAGCCTGTCGCGTCCGACGAGGGCGGTCATCTCCTCGCACTGCGCGCCCGAGCGCTGGTCGCACCAGATGATCGCGCGGCGCAGCGGCTTTGCGTCCGCGCCGAGCGGCACGACGCCGTGCATCTGTCCGGAGAGCCCGACGCCCGCGATGCTCTCGGGCGCAATGCCGGCGCGCGCGACCGTCTCCCGCACGGTATCGCACGCGGCGCGCCACCAGTCCTCCGCGTCCTGCTCCGCCATGCCGCCCGCGGGCACATACAGCGGATATTCCGCCGACGCGGACGCGATCTCCGCGCCGTTTTCGTCAAAAAGTACCGTTTTTAACCCGGACGTGCCGAGATCGATCCCCAGAAGATACGCCATAGCCGTTTTCTGCTCCCTTCTGAAGCGCACCGTGCGCTGTCCCGCGTTGATTTTTGAAAAAAGAGTTATTTCCCGAGGACGATATCCGCGACCTCGCCGATGCGGTCGATGATCCAGTCCGGATGCGCGCGCTCGGCGAGCTGCTCGCGGGTAAAGGACGTCGTGACGCCGATCGTGCGGCAGCCGGCGCGCTGTCCCGCGAGGATGCCGTTGACGGCGTCCTCGACGACGACGCAGGCGGACGGGCTGACGCCGAGTCCCGCGGCGCCGCCGAGATAGATGTCCGGGAAGGGCTTCTTGCGCTCGACGCTCTCGCCCGTCAGCACCGCGCCGAAGTCCTCCGGCACGAGCCCCAGCGCGCGGATGTTGATCT
>JAEDGJ010000098.1 GCA_016297585.1 Clostridiaceae bacterium | reverse complement strand
TATCCCCATGCCTCGACGCGGCGGACATGGAATGAAGTCCGTCCGTGTCATCTCGTACGGTGTGCGGGTGCGCGGTTCAATAGTAGTCGCGGTCGATGAAGCGGAAGAACTCCTTCGGCTGCAGTTGCCCCGAGCCGATCTCCGAGCGGTCAAAGTACCAGAACACCATCGAATGGGGCTCTCCCTCCTGAATGTGCACGATCTGCCGGTCGCCGTTCTGCGTCAAAACACTTGCCATGACCATCGTCCCGCCCTCGATCGGCCAGTCGGCAAAGGGGAGCTCGTCCACCTGCTGAAAATCTTTATCCAGAATGCGCAGGCTGCCGTCCCGCCGGTCGCCCGTATACGGGTCGACGAGATAGGCGTACTCCTCGTCCGCCGACCAGTTCCCCCAGGAACGATCGGTCTTTTCCGGGTTGCTTCCGTCCAGCTCGCAGCGGTAGGTCGCGTATTCGAGGGAATCGGTGAAGACTTGGGAGATGGTCTCCGACGGGACATAGCTGTCCAGCATCAGCTTTCCGTCGTATATCCACATATCCGCAAAGGTCTCCCGGTCATCGAACGGTTCGATCACCGTCCATTCTTCCGTGCGCAGATCCATGATATTCACGACATACTGCTCATCTTCCGTATTTTCCAGCAGATACAGTCGATTTCCGTAGGCGATCATCGATCGTACAGGGCAGTACGCGTCTCCTTCCGAGTACCGCAGCTTCTGCGGCTTTTCACGCGGATGGTCAAACGACTTTACCCAAAGGTTGGTGCCGCGCTCCCCTGTTTCCCCGTAATTCGTTGTGACATAATACAGCTTTCCTCGATGGATGCTGAAAAAATAAATATTCCCTTCATAGGGAATCGTCATCACCTCGCGGCGTTTCGTCCCGTCCGGGCTGAGTCTCACCAGCGTAAAGTCGCTGCGTAAAGTCTTGCGGTAACAGACATAAAGTGAGCCGTTGTAATACACTATCGGCGTGAGTAACGAATTTGCCGGGAAATACGCCTGACAGAGTTCCCGTTTTGCTTCATCTGTTTCCTGATTATGCAAACATCCCGGCAAAGAGCACAGCGGCAGCACCTCCATCGTGGTCTTATCCGCGAAAAGCAGCGTATTCCCTGCTTTGAAATAGTAGCCGGCATCGCCTTCTACAAGCTTATACGGAAAAAAGTTTGGACCGGAATAATAGGCGCTGTCCGTTTCCGGGTGATAGACGTCGTCCGTGGGGTAGGACGTCCGACTGCATCCTGTGAGCGATGTGAAAAGGATGAAAATCGAGAGGATAATACAGCAATGTCGCTTCATAAGCTCTTCTCCTTGCATCGTTTATGCCGGTGCCCGTGACAAAGCTGTCACGGATGCGATCCCGGATCCCGCTGCATTTCGCAGCCCGGTCATGTTGGCGGCGTACGGTACAAAAGAAAGATTTCTGCGGGGACCGGCTTTCAGCACATCGGAACCACCTCCGTCCCATTCCGGCCGCGGCTGCTGCGGATAACCTGCATCCTTTCCACTGCATCTTCAACATAGCATATTTTCCCATAATTGTCAATCCAATTCGTATAATAATTTCATTTTTATGCGAAAATGTATAGGCAGCAGGAGATTTTTGCGCCGTGCGCCGCTTTTTGAGCCGAAGGTGCGCCGCGCGGGGACGGAAATTTGCCGAAGGCTGCGTTTGCCGGGGATTGCCGCACATTTTCCGCACAAAAAAAGGGAGAAAACCCTTGACAAGGGATAAAAACTGTGGTATGCTTATAAAGCCGCATCTTAGTCAGGCGGAATTTGCCCATGCCCGAAAACGGGCGAAAGCCGGATTCCGCGTCAAGTCGCGCCGGATACGGCGGCGCGCGCCTGATGGAGCGAGTCCGCGCAGAATGTTTGCTGCGTTATGAAAGAGAGGTGCTACCGGGGATGCTTTATGCAGTCATCGAGACCGGCGGCAAGCAAGTGAAGGTCACCGAGGGTGAGGTCGTTTTTCTGGAGAAGCTCGAGGCCGAGGAGAGCGCGAACGTTACGTTCGATAAGGTTCTTCTGTGCGGCGACGAGAACGGCGTCAATATCGGCGTTCCGTATGTAAACGGCGCGAAGGTCGAGGCGAAGGTCGTCAAGAACGGCAAGGGCCGCAAGGTCACGATCTTCAAGTACAACGCGAAGAAGAATTACCGCAAGAAGCAGGGCCATCGTCAGCCCTACACCAAGGTGCAGATCGAAAAGATCATTGTCGCATGATCCGTGTGATCCTTTGGCGTAACCAGCACGAACGGACGGGCCTGCGCGTTTCCGGACACGCGGGATTTGCCCCGGCGGGACAGGACATCGTCTGCGCGGCCGTTTCCTGCGCCGTCAGACTGTCGGAGCGCATTCTTTCGGAGATGCGGGCGGATTACACCGCCGAGATCGACCGGGAGAAGAACGCCGTCGAGATCCGTACCCGTGAAAAATCCGTTCTGGAGGGCTTTGCGCGTCTGATGCACGAGCTTTCCGAAGAATATCCGGAATATATTCAAGTAACGGAGGTGCGATATGTTTAACTTAAGCCTGCAGTTCTTTGCTCATAAGAAGGGCGTCGGCTCGACCAAGAACGGCCGCGATTCCCAGTCCAAGCGCCTCGGCGCGAAGCGCGCGGACGGCCAGTTCGTCCTCGCCGGCAACATCCTGTTCACGCAGCGCGGCACGAAGATTCATCCCGGTGAGAACGTCGGGCGCGGCAGCGACGATACCCTCTTTGCCACCGCCGACGGCATCGTCCGCTTTGAGCGTCTCGGCCGTGACCGCAAGAAGGTTTCCGTCATCGCTGCGGAATCCGCCGAATAATCCGATCTTTCCGTATTGCCCGGGAGCCTTTCCCGTGCAGTGCAAAAAGGCGCCGGGGAAACGAATCCGCTTCCCCGGCGCTGTTTTTACGCTCCCACAGACGAAAGGGGTAACCGAATGTTTGTCGACCTTGTAAAAATCCACGTCAAAGCCGGACGCGGCGGCGACGGCGCCGTCAACTTCCACCGCGAAAAGTATATCGCGGCGGGCGGTCCCGACGGCGGCGACGGCGGAAGGGGCGGTAACATCGTCTTTGTGACCGATTCGCATATGACGACGCTGCTCGACTTCCGCTATACCCGCAAATATACCGCCTCCGACGGCAATCCCGGCGCCGGAAAGCGCTGCTACGGCAAGGACGGCGCCGACGTCGTCATCCGCGTGCCCGTCGGCACCCTCATCCGCGAGGCGCAGTCCGGCCAGCTCATGGCCGACATGGCCGCGGGACAGCGCTTCGTCGCCGCGAAGGGCGGCAGAGGCGGCTGGGGCAACGCGCATTTCGCGACCTCCACCCGTCAGGCGCCGCGGTTTGCAAAGCCGGGGCTTCCCGGCGAGGAATTTGACCTCATCCTCGAGCTCAAGCTCATCGCCGACGTCGGCCTCGTCGGCTTCCCGAACGTCGGCAAGAGCACGCTGCTCTCCGTCATCTCCGCCGCGACGCCGAAAATCGCCAACTACCCCTTCACGACCCTCTCCCCCAACCTCGGCGTCGTCTCCGTCGACCGCGAAAAGAGCTTCGTCGCCGCGGACATCCCCGGCCTCATCGAGGGTGCGAGCCATGGTGCGGGACTCGGCTTCCATTTCCTGCGCCACGTCGAACGCTGCCGGCTGTTGATCCACGTCGTCGACGTCTCCGGCATCGAGGGCCGCGACCCCATCGCCGACTTCGAGACCATCAACGGCGAGCTCTCCGGCTACTCCGAGCGCCTCGCCGCCCTGCCCCAGCTCGTCGCCGCGAACAAGGCCGACGTCGTGCAGGACGAGGCCGCGCGCGACGCGTTCTACGCCTATCTGACGGAAAAAGGCATCCCCTACTTCGAGATCTCCGCGCTCGCCCGCACGGGGCTCCGGCCGCTGCTCTATGCCGCGTCCGCGAAGCTCGACGAGCTGCCGCCGGTCGAGACCTTCACGCCCGACTATGTCCCGCCAGAGCGCGATATGTCGCACGAGTTCGAGGTCACCGTCGAAAACGGCGTCTACAACGTCCGCGCCGAATGGCTCCAGCGCGCCTACGGCAACCTCAACTTCGACGACTACGAGTCGAGAATGCACTTCGAAGGGGTGCTCGACAAGTACGGGCTATTCGACAAGCTCGAGGAAATGGGCATCGAGGAAGGCGACACGGTCAGGATCTACGACCTCGTCTTCGATTATGTCAAGTAATGGGGCGAAAGAGGGGTATTTATGGCGATTTTGTTTGAAAACGGCATTTTTCGGCTTGACGCGGGCGAGACCTCGTATGCGATGATGATCGGGGAAGACCGCACGCTGCTGCACCTCTACTACGGCGCGCGGCTTGCGGACTCAGATCTCGGTTATCTGCTGTACCTGCTGCCCACCGCGAGCTTCTCCGCGCTGCGGGCAGAGCTTGTGCGCACAGGGTACTCGCCCGATACGCTGCTGCAGGAGTTTTCCTGCAACGGCACCGGCGACTTCCGCGCGTCCGCCTGCCAGATCCGCGACGCGGACGGGCATTCGGCGACCGACCTGCGCTATGTCTCCCACCGCATCCTGCCCGGCAAGTACGCGCTGCCGGGGCTGCCCGCGACGTATGCGGAGGACGAGCGCGACGCGGCGACGCTGGAGATCACGCTCGAGGACCCGCATACGGGACTGCGCGCCGTGCTGCTCTACGGCGTGTTCGAGCACCTCGGCGCCGTGACCCGCGCGGTGCGGATCGAGAACCCGTCCTCCCGCACCGTGACCGTCGAGCGCGTGTTTTCCGCCTGCCTCGACCTGCCGCGCTGCGATCTCGACCTCGTCTCCCTCTGGGGGCACTGGTCCTGCGAGCGCAATGTCGCGCGGCGCCCGATCGACCGCGGCAGCCAGGGCGTATCGAGCAAGCGGGGCGCGTCCGGACACGCGGAAAACCCCTTTATCGCGCTCTGCTCCCGCAACGCGGACGAGACGTCCGGCGACGTCTACGCCGCGAGCTTTGTCTACAGCGGCAACTTCGAAGCGTCGGCCGAGGTCGACTCCTACGGCATGACGCGGCTTCTTTTGGGGCTGGAGACGACCGACTTTGCGTGGACGCTTGAGCCCGGCGAGAGCTTTACCGCGCCCGAGGCCGTGCTCGTCTACTCCGCCGAGGGCTTTGGCGGCATGAGCCGCACCTTCCACCGGCTGTTCCGGCAGCACCTCGTGCGCGGCGCGTGGAAGACGAAGCGCCGCCCGATCCTCGTCAACAACTGGGAGGCGACCTACTTCGACTTCGACGAGGAAAAGCTCGCCGCCATCGCCCGCGACGCGGCGGACTTAGGCATCGAAATGCTCGTTATGGACGACGGCTGGTTCGGCGCGCGCAACGACGACACCTCGAGCCTTGGCGACTGGACAGTCAACGAGGAGAAGCTGCGCGGGGGCCTTGCGCCGCTCGTCCGGCGCGTCAACGAAATGGGGCTGAAATTCGGCATCTGGTTCGAGCCGGAGATGATCTCCCCGGTAAGCCGCCTCTGCGAGACGCACCCCGAGTGGGTGCTCGGCATCCCCGGACGCGGAAAGTCCATCGCGCGCAGCCAGTATGTGCTCGATATGTCCCGCGCCGACGTGCGCGACTACCTCTTTGACGCGATGGCCGCGATCCTCTCGAGCGCGAACATCGAATACGTCAAGTGGGACTTCAACCGCAACCTGACGGAGGCGGGCAGCCTTCTTCTGCCGCCCGAGCGCGGCAAGGAGATCTTCCACCGCTATGTGCTGGGGCTCTACGAGCTGCTCGAGCGCCTGCACACGGCGTTCCCGGAGCTGCTGCTCGAGGGCTGCAGCGGCGGCGGCGGGCGCTTCGACCCCGGGATGCTCTACTATACGCCGCAGATCTGGACGAGCGACAACACCGACGCCTGCGAGCGCCTGTTCATCCAGCACGGCACCTCGCTCGTCTATCCCCCGTCGTCGATCAGCGCGCACGTCTCCGCGACGCCGAACCACCGCACCGGACGCGAAACGCCGTTTGTGACGCGCGGCGTCGTCGCGATGGGCGGCGCGTTCGGCTACGAGCTCGATCTGACGAAGCTGACGGACGAGGAGCGTGCTCTCGTGCGCGAGCAGGTCGCCTTTTACCGGAAATACTGCGGCGTCGTCCAGAACGGCGACTATTACCGCCTGATCAGCCCCTTCGAGGATCGGAATCTCGCCGCGTGGTCGTCCGTTTCGGAGGACCGGCGCACCGTGATCGTCTCCGTCGTCGCCTACCGCTTCCGCTACCCGCGGGCGGAGTTTCTGCGGCTCCGCGGGCTCGACCCGGAGGCCGTCTACGTCGATCGGAGCTCCGGCGCGCGGTACCGCGGCTCGACGCTGATGCGCGCGGGGCTCAATCTCACGCGGGAATTCCGCGACGGCGAGTCGGTGCGCATCGTACTGGAAGCGGAAGCATAAAAAACGAATGCAGGATGCGGGTTTTTTGCCCGTATCCTGCATTTTTGTGTATGTTCAGAGGCCGAGGATGCCGCGGATGACCGGCTCGAAGCCTTCGGCCATCTTCAGGAAGCCGAGGTCGGTCGCGTGGACGCCGTCGACGGCGTATTCCTCGAAGCAGCCGGGATAGAGCGTCTCGCCGTCGAGGAAATGGATATTCGCGTCGCCCTCGGCGCGGAACTGCTCGACGATCGCGCGCTGCAGCTCCTTTTTGCGCAGCCGGAGCGCGCGCATGTCGGGATGGAGGAGCTCCTTGGCGTAGGGGATCTTCGTCGGGACGAGGATCGGCGTGTCGGGATGCTTTTCGCGGAAGATGCGCAGAAAGCGCGGATAGCGGGAGGCGACGTCCTCATAGGCGCCGACGTTGGCCTCCGCGTCGTGGATGTACAGCGCGATGTCGTCGATGTCGCGGACGGCGTAGGCGGCCTCCGGCTCGCACTGTCCGGCGCCGGAGAAGGCGACGTTGACGACCTCGGCATTCAGGCGGCGCGAGAGGATGTTCGTATACGCCATGCCGGGACGCGATGCGCACCCGCCCTGCGTGATGGACGTGCCGTAGACGACGATGCGTCCCGCGACGGCGCGGGGAGAGGGCGCCTCGAGCACGGCGTCCGCGTCGAAGCCGAGGAGCACCTCGCGCACGCCCTGATACAGCGGGAAGTTGACGACGACCTCGAGCGTGCGCGGCTCGGGCAGGTCGACCATCGCGGATTCGTAGTGATCCTGACGCGGGTCAAAGCGCGCGGTGCCGTAATAACGCGGCGTACCGGTCTCGGCGAGGTAGACGTCGAAGCCGCACTGCCCGGTCGCGGGCATGTGATCCATCGTGCCGGGTCCCATCAGCGCGGCGCGCAGGCGCATCGTGCGGAACGTGGCGCGGAAGCGGATCTGGCCGCCGGCGGTGTGCCAGGACTGCCCCTCGACCCCGGCGGGCAGCACATACGGCGGGTTGACCGAGAGACGGCGGTAGAGCCCCTCGGACTTGAAAAACGGGAATCCCTCGAGAACAAAGGGCGCGGTGGTCGGAGAGTACCAGCGAACGGCGGG
Organism: Clostridiaceae bacterium; assembly: GCA_016297585.1. Taxonomy (GTDB): domain Bacteria; phylum Bacillota; class Clostridia; order Oscillospirales; family QAMX01; genus JAAZKA01. The sequence continues at coordinate 1,462 of JAEDGJ010000098.1, read as the reverse complement.
TTTTTCCATCGAAAACAGGCCTCCTTTGTGTATTTTCAGCGTATAAATGCGCGTTTTGGGACGTTTTATCCGACGAAACAGGTCAGATACAGCACCTCGCCGGAGATGAAAAGCGACTCGAGCGTGCAGCGCTGCGCCTCCAGCGCGTCACGGATGGCGGCGTTGACGCCGTCGGTCAGCTCCTGCGGCAGCAGCGACGCGGGCAGCGTGATGCTCTCGGCATGCAGCGACAGCGGTGTGACGGCGAGCGTGCCGTCCTCGGCCGCGGCGGAGAAGGCGACGCCGACGGACAGCTCCTCCGGCAGCAGCCGGAGCGCGAGCAGCAGCGTCTTTTTCGCCTCCAGCTCCGACGCTTCGAGCAGCTCCTCGAGCAGCGCCCGGGACATCGTGCCCGAGACGCTGACGGTGTCCGGCGCGGTCAGCGTAACGCGGTCGACCGTGATACCCTCGGTCTGCCCTTCGACCGCGGTGCGCATCAGATCGCGGAGCTGCTCCGCCGACCAGCGCAGCGTCAGCGGACCGGTCGAGGCGGCGGTGGATGCCGCGGTTGAAACCGCGGTCGAAGCGGCGGACGAGACGGAAGCTCTTGTATAGACCGTCTCCTGCGAACTGCCGCTGCGGTCCGAGAACAGCATCGCGCCCACAAGAACGACGGCGATCAGCAGACAGCCGTAGAAGATGACGGAATAGCGGCGGGAAGACTTCATGGCGGGTTCCTTTCCCAAGAAGAGTCGGGCATATGCGTTACCACTATATGAGCGGTTTTCCGGGTTTTATGATTATAACCGATTCCGCGCGTTCTGTCAAATCCGAAAAGATGACCGCGCGGCACGGAGAATACGGTTGAAAACCAGGCCGCGCTGTGTTATAATACCGGTACGATTCCATACTGACGACAAAAAGGGAGAGCTTTTTATGAAACTTCGCTATCCGTGCGTGCCGCTTGTGTCGGTCGACCCCTATTTTAATGTCTGGTCGGCCTGCGACTACTTAAACGGCGATGTGACCCGCCACTGGACGGGGCATCCGCAGCCCATCCGCGGCGCCGCCGTCATAAACGGCGCGGAACACGTCTTCATGGGCTGGGACACCGCCCGCAAGCTCCGGCAGACCGGCTGCCGCGTGACCGCCACCTCCACGGTCTACACGTTCGCGCTCGGCGGCGGCGAGCTGAAGGCGGAGTTCCTCTCTCCCCTGCTTTTAGACGACCCCGAGCTGCTGTCGACGCCGGTCAGCTTCCTGCGCCTCTCCGTCTCCGGCACGGCGGGCGAGACGCTGCTGCGCGTGACGGTCGACGACGACATCGTGCTCGACCGCCGCACCGAAAGCGACGTCACGGAAAGCGAGTCCGGCAAGTCCGGCGCGGTCGCCTACGCGAAGATGGGCAACGCCGTGCAGAAGCCCCTAAACCGCAGCGGCGACGACGTGCGCATCGACTGGGGCTATTTCTACCTCGCGAGCG
>JAEDGJ010000097.1 GCA_016297585.1 Clostridiaceae bacterium | reverse complement strand
TTCGCGTCACCGGCCGAGCACGCGCCCGAGCAGCGCCGCGTTTTCTGCAAGCTGATCCTTATCCCGCTGGAAGATGCCGACCGTCGCGATGTCGCCGGGCTTGATCGCACCGTAGACCTCGCGCATCGCTTCCTCGGCCGCAAGGGTGCATTCCTCCGGGGTCTTGCCGCGGAAGATCTGTCCCCCGGCGAAGATCTTGTACGCGATCACCGGCGTCGGAACGGACGCGATGACCTTCAGCATCTCGGGACGGTCCTCCGGATAGAACTCGATGTCCTTGCGGGTCTTGCCGGTCACGGTCGTGCTGGCCTCGCCGCCGCGCTTGCGGGTGTTCTGCAGGCACGCCATGTAGAAGTCCGCGCCCCAGCCCTCGTCCTCGGCGATCAGGATGTGCTCCGGGACATGGGTCGCAAAGCCGGCCTTGAGCCCGAGAGACTGCATATACCGGATGCGGTCGCGCACGACGTCCTTTTTGCCCGCCTCGAAAAGCCCGTCGGCGGAGGTGCCCTGATGATAGACGCCCAGCGGCCGGAATGGCAGGATCTGCCGGATGTTGACCTCGAAATCCACCGGCACATGCGTCTGGAAGATCACGTCCAGCTTCCCGCCGCGCGCCCGGTAATGCAGGAGCGCCCGCATCGAAAATTCCGACGCCAGCGGCTGCCAGACCGTATACCCGAGCTGCTCCGCCCGGAAAAGCTGCTCAATCAGCTTTTCCTCGGTGTAATACGCGAGCATCTCCTCCCGGGTCACAATGTCCGGAATGTACGAGTGCCCGTTCGTCGGGTTGTCGCCGATTGTCAGTCGGGAAACGGTTTTCCCCAGAAATTCGGTAGTCGGAAGCATCTTTTTGCCGCCTTTCCCGGCTCAGACGAGCCGATTATTCTGTTTTTTCCCGTTCAAACCACGCCGATGCCGTGCCCTTGTCGGACATCACCTGCGCCGTCAGCTCACCAAGCGACTCAAATTTCCGCATCGGGCGGACGTAGTCGAGAAGAGACACGCGGATGCGCTTTCCGTACGCGTCCTCCGAATAGGAGAAGACGAAGCTCTCCGTCAATCCCGCCGGCGAAACGTTCGTCACCGCCGGATAGACCGTCCCGCCGATCGTCACCGTCGCGACGTAGACGCCGGGCCTCGGCAGCACGAGCTCCGGCGGCAGCTGCACGTTCATCGTCGGAAATCCGAGCGTATGCCCGAGCCCCTTGCCGTGGACGACCTCCCCTTCAAAGGAAAACGGCCGGCCCATCAGCTCTCCCGCGCGCCGCACCTGTCCCTCGGCGATCTGCCGGCGCAGCGTGCGCGTCCCGCAGGCCTCGCCGTCGCCGTCGTCGATCCGTCCGACCACGCATACCGGCACGCCGTGCGGCTCCATCGCCTGCCGGAGCTTTTCCGCGTCGCCTTCGCCGCGGTAGCCGAAGCGGTAATCGTAGCCCACCGAGACAAAGCCCGCGCCGAAGCGCCCGAGCAGCACCTTTTCCGCAAAATCCTGCCACGGCATCGTCCGCAGCGCGTCGGTAAACGGCAGGACGATCACCTCGTCCATCCCGCCGTCCCGCCGCAGCGCCGCGATGCGGTCGTCGAGCGTCTGCACGAGCCGCTCCGGTTCTCCGGCCAGCACCGCCGCCGGATGCCGGTCGAACGTCACCGCCGCCGCGGTCATAGAATGCGTCCCGGCAAAGCTGCGCGCCCGGGAAAGCACCTCCCGATGCGCCCGGTGGACGCCGTCGAAAAAGCCGAGCGCCACCGCCATTCTTCCGCCGCTCATTCCATCATACCCTTCTCAATCATCAGCTCCGGCCGCCGGTCGGTCTCCCGCACGGCGCCGAGCCCCAAAAATCCGCCCGCGGGCCCGTACAGCCGGTACCGCCCCGCCGGACGCATCAGATACACCGGCGCGCCCCGCCGGATCCGCGCCTCGCCTTCCGCGTCCAGCGTCAGCGCGGGCAGCTCCGCAAACAGCAGGTCGCACGGCCTGACCGCCTCTCCGAGCGTGCCGTTTTCCTTCATTTTTTCCAAAGCATCGAGCGTATAAGCATTTTCCAGCGTAAAGGCGCCCGTTTTCAGCCGCCGCAGCGCCGCCATCGCCGCGCCGCAGCCCAGCGCGTCCCCGATGTCGGCGCAGAGGGTGCGGATGTACGTCCCCTTCGAGCAGGTCACGACGACGTCCAGCTCGTCCTCCCCCGCCTCACCGAACGGGGACTCGTCCGCGGAAAGGGTCTTCAGCGCATGGATGACGACACGCCGCGCCTCCCGTTCCACCTCGATGCCCCGCCGCGCAAGATCGTAGAGCCGCTGTCCGTCCTTCTGGATCGCGGAATACATCGGCGGCACCTGGGAAATCTCGCCCGTAAAGCGCGGCAGCACGGCGGCGATCTCGTCCCGCGCCGGGATGCGGGCGCAGACGGCGAGCGTTCGCCCGGTTATATCCTGCGTATCGGTCGAAATGCCGAAGCGGAAGCGCGCCGCGTAGGTCTTATCCCCCTCGAGCGCATAGGACGACGCGCGCGTCGCGCGTCCGAGGAAGACCGGCAGCACGCCCGTCGCCATCGGATCGAGCGTCCCGCCGTGTCCGACGCTTTTCTGCTCAAACAGCCGCCGCACCCGGCCGACGACGCCCTGCGACGTCAGCCCCTCTGGCTTATCGATTGTGACTATCCCTGTCGTCATATCCATGTTTCCTATCCGTTTTCTCTGTACAGAGGATTTCTCCTCGCGGTTCCGGCCTTGAGTATACCATATTTTTTCTCCGTTGTCCATGCTTTTTTCCCGTCCGTCACCTCCTGCGGCCTCTCCGCATATGCTGGGCATGAGATTCATCCGACAGGAGATGTGTTTTCCATGCTTCCTCTTTCCGCTCTTCCTCCCGGCGCCTCCGCCCGCGTCATGTCCATTGACACCTCCGACGGTGCGCTGCGCCGCCGTTTTGCCGAGCTCGGCATCTTTCCGGGCACCGCCGTGCGCTGCGTGCTCCGTTCCCCCTTAGGCGATCCGCAGGCCTATCTCATCCGCGGCATCGTCACCGCCATCCGCGCCCGCGACGCCCGCGCCATCCGGGTGCGTCCCTGCGGCGGGGAGGTCTCCCCGTGACCCCCGCCGCCGCGTGCACCGTTGCGCTGGCGGGTCTTCCGAACGTCGGAAAAAGCTCCGTTTTCAACGCGCTGACCGGCCTGCGCCAGCATACCGGCAACTGGGCGGGCAAGACCGTCGTCTGCGCCTCGGGCAGCGCGGTCTGCGAAGGGCGCCGCTTCCGGCTCGTCGATCTGCCGGGCGCGCACGCGTTCGACGCCGGCACCGCCGAGGAACGGGAGGCCGCGGATTTCCTCCTGCACGGCGGTGCGGACGCCGTCATCGTCGTCTGCGATGCGGGAGCGCTCGAACGCGGGCTCGCACTGACGCTCGAAACGCTGCACGTCACGCCGCGCGTCGTCCTCGCGCTGAATCTCGTCGACGAAGCGCGCCGCCGCGGCATCACGGTCGACGCGCCCGCGCTTTCCGAAGCGCTCGGCATCCCCGTCGTCCCCACGCAGGCGCGCGACGGCGTCGGCACCGACCGGCTGCTGCCCGCCGTGCTGACCGTTCTCGGGCGCGAGCCGCCCGAGGCGCCGTCCGGGCCTCCCTCTCCCGCCGCCATCACCGCCCGCGCCGAGGAGATCGCCGCCCGCGTCACCCGCCGCTCCGGGCGCGACCGCTCCGGCGGCTCCCGCATCGACCGCATCGTGACCTCCCGGCTCTGGAGCCTGCCCGTCACGCTTGCGCTGCTGGCGGTGCTGTTCTGGATCACGCTGACCGGCGCGAACATCCCCTCCCGTTGGCTCTCCGCCGGTGCGGAGCGGCTCGAAGTCCTGCTGCGCGCAAGGCTCGTCTTTCTTCCCGCATGGCTTTCCTCCCTGCTGCTCGACGGCGTCTGGCGCGTGCTCGCCTGGGTCGTCAGCGTCATGCTCCCGCCGATGGCGATTTTCTTTCCCCTTTTTACGCTGCTCGAGGATTTCGGCCTGCTGCCGCGGCTCGCCTTCAACTGCGACCGCGCGTTTGCCCGCTGCCATGCCTGCGGCAAGCAGATGCTGACGATGTGCATGTCCCTCGGCTGCAACGCCGTCGGCGTCACCGGCTGCCGCGTCATCGACTCCCGCCGCGAGCGCCTGATCGCGATCCTCACCGCCTCCGTCACCCCCTGCAACGGCCGGTTTCCGACGCTTGTCGTGCTATTTTCCCTGCTGCCCTCGCTGATCGCGGGAAAAACCACACCCGCGTCCGGGTTTGCCGCCGCCGTCGGACTCGCCGCCGTCCTGCTGCTGTCCGTCCTGCTCACGCTCGGCCTCTCGCGGCTGCTCTCCGCGACCCTGCTGCGCGGCGAGCCCTCCTCCTTCACGCTGGAGCTGCCGCCCTACCGCCGTCCCGCCGTCGCGCGCGTACTCGTGCGCTCCCTTCTCGACCGCACGCTTGCCGTTCTCGGGCGCGCGGTGCTCGTCGCGGCGCCCGCGGGCGTCGTCATCTGGTGCATGGCAAACCTCTCCGCCGGCGGCACGTCCCTGCTCGCGCACGCCGCCGGGAGTCTCGACGGGTTTGCCCGTCTCATGGGGCTCGACGGCATCATCCTGCTTTCGTTTCTGCTCGCCTTTCCCGCAAACGAGCTGGTGCTGCCCCTTGTCGCCTGCGGTTACTTATCCGCGTCCGTCCTCCGAGACGCGTCCGTCCCCCTTCTCGGCGAGCTGTTCCTCGCGCACGCGTGGACGGCGCGCACCGCCGTCTCCATGCTCCTGTTCGTCCTGCTGCACTGGCCCTGCGGCACGACCTGCCTCACGATCTGGCGCGAAACCCGCTCCGTGCGCTGGACGGCGCTCGCCTTTCTCCTGCCCACCGCCGCAGGCGTCGTCCTGTGCATGCTTTTCACGCTGGTATCCGGCCTGTTTGCGTAGAAAAAATGGCAAAAATGCCCGGGATACGGCAAATACGCGCCGCGTCCCGGGCATTTTTTGTTACGCTATGCTTATTTTCCGAGTTTCCGGCAGATGAACTTATACAGCTCCATCACCGGCACGATCAGGACCGCAAGGCCGATCGCCGTCATGCATTCCGCAAAGGAAATCGCCTCAAAGCCGAACGCGCCCGCGAGGAACGGCACATAGATGACCGCCAGCGTCAGCACAAAGGACAGGAGCATCGAGCCCCAGAGCCACTTGTTCTGGTTTTTGATCGTGAAAATCGAACCGCGGCGGGAGCGCATGTTGAATGCGTGGAAGATCTCGACGAGCGACAGCGTCAAAAACGCCATCGTCATGCCGTCGGGGCTGTTGACGATCTCCCAACGTCCCGCTTCCATGAAATGCCCGACGAAATACGCGGCGAGCGTCAGCGCGGTGATGACGATGCCCTGGAAGGCGACGTCAAACCCGAGTCCGCCGGAGAAAATGCCGTCGGACGCGCTGCGCGGCGGGCGATCCATCGTATCGGACTCCGCCTTCTCCATGCCGAGCGCCAGCGCCGGGAAGCAGTCCGTGATCAGGTTGATCCACAGCAGATGCACCGGCTTGAGGATCGTGAAGCCCATCAGCGTCGCCGTGAAGATCGACAGCACCTCCGCGAGGTTCGACGAGAGCAGGAACTGGATGGATTTGCGGATGTTGTCGTAGATGCGGCGACCCTCCTCGACGGCGGAGACGATCGTCGCGAAATTGTCGTCCGCGAGCACCATGTCCGCGACGTTCTTCGTCACATCGGTGCCCGTGATGCCCATGCCGATGCCGATGTCCGCGCTCTTGATCGACGGCGCGTCGTTGACGCCGTCGCCGGTCATCGCGGTGATATACCCCTTTTTGCGCCACGCGTTGACGATGCGCACCTTATGCTCCGGCTGCACGCGGGCGTAGACGGAATAGCGTTCGATGTTCGCTTCGAGCGCCTCGTCGCTCATCTCGGACAGCTCCGCGCCGGTAATGGCCTCCTGCCCGGGCGCGAGGATGCCGAGCTCCCGCGCGATGGCGACGGCGGTGTCGCGGTGGTCGCCGGTGATCATCACCGGACGGATGCCCGCGCGGCCGCACTGCCCGATCGCGTCGCGCACCTCGGGACGGATGGGGTCGATCATGCCGGAAAGGCCGATGTAGCACAGATGCTGCTCTAAAAACTCCGGCTCGGTCGAGGACGGCATCGCGTCCCACGTCCGCTCCGCCGCACACAGCACGCGCAGCGCCCGGTCGGCCATCTCCTTGTTTTCCGCGAGGATGCGCTTTTTCCACGCGTCGGTCATCGGCTCCGTGCCGGTTTTCGTCCGGACGCTGTCGCAGAGCGCGAGCACCTCGTCCGGCGCGCCCTTCGTATACTGCACCAGCGTGCCGTCCGGGCGCCGCATCACGACGGACATCCTCTTGCGCATCGAGTCAAACGGCGCCTCCCCGACGCGGGTATAGGACGCGGCGTTTTCGGACAGGCCGAGCGCGTGCGCGTCGTTGACAAGCGCGCATTCGGTCGGCTCGCCGATCGCGCTGCCCGTTTCGTCGAGCTTGGCGTCGGAGCAGAGCGCCATCGCCAGCGCCAGTGCGGGAACGTCCTCGCCGCGGTGCTCGACGACGGTCATTTTATTCTGGGTCAGCGTGCCGGTCTTGTCCGAGCAGATGACCTGCGTGCAGCCGAGCGTCTCGACGGCGGTCAGCCGGCGGATGACCGCGCGGCGGCGGGACATGTTCGTCACACCGATGGACAGCACGATCGTCACGACGGCGGCAAGTCCTTCGGGGATCGCCGCGACCGCGAGGGAGACCGCGACCATGAAGGTGTCAAGCAGGCTTTCGCCGGAGACATTCGGATAGAGCCGCAGGATATCCACGGCGAAGATCACGGCGCAGATGGCGAGAACGAGAACGCTCAGCACACGGCTCAAGGAATTGAGCTTCTTCTGCAGCGGCGTCTCGTCGTCCTTGGCCGCCGCGAGCGCGCCCGCGATCTTGCCCATCTCGGTATCCATGCCGGTGGCGACCACGACGGCCGCGCCGCGTCCGTAGACGACGGTGCTGCCCATGTAGACCATGTTTTTGCGGTCGCCGAGCGGAATGTCCCTGGCATTTCCGGCGTCGAGCGTGTCCGCGGTCTTTGTAACCGGCACCGATTCGCCGGTCAGCGCGGCTTCTTCGGCCTTCAGGCTCGCGCATTCGATCAGACGGCAGTCGGCGGGCACCGCGTCGCCCGCTTCGAGAATGACGATGTCGCCGGGGACAAGCTCCTCGCTTTTGACGGTGAGCTGATGCCCGCCGCGCAGCACCTTCGACGTCGCGGCGGTGATCTCGCGGAGCGCCTCGATGGCGCGTTCGGCCTTGCTCTCCTGCACAACGCCCAGCACGGCGTTGATGAGGACGACGGCCATGATGATGATGACGTCGGCAAACGACTCGCCGGAGTAGGCGGCGGTGATGCCGGACACGACGGCGGCGGCGATCAGGATGAGGATCATCGGATCGGCCAGCTCCCCGAGAAAACGGCTCAGAAGCGAACGGCGCTTGCCTTCGGCGAGCTTGTTCGGGCCGTGTTCCGCAAGCCGTTTTCCGGCTTCGTCGGGGGTCAGCCCCGCTTCCGTCGTCTTTTCCTCTTCCAGGACGGCGGGGACATCGGACAGATACGCGCGCATACAAAAAACCTCCCATATGGTATCCGCTCCTTGCCGGGACGGATTACGGGAGGTTTCGTTCTTTATGCACAAGGGAGTCCCCAAAAAGAGTTTTGCTTCGTCGGGGAAACCGCTTTTCCTCATCCGCAGGCCGCACAGCAAAAAGCGACGCAAGATAAGTCTCGTCGTTTCATCCGGAGCCGAGGAAAGGGCTTTTTTTGCAGCGCCCCTTGCCGTGATGTTCCGCTCCGTCGCGCGTTTTTGCGCCGACTACTCCCTTATGATGTCTATTATCGCATATTCCGGCGCCCGAACGCAATACCCAAAAACGGACAACTGTCCAAAAACGATGGATTTTTCAGGTTCTGTCGCTGAGCTTGCAGACCAGCACCGTCGCGTCGTCCGCATGGTTTTTCGCGGCGCCGAGCAGCAGGGACGCAAGCTCCCCCGCCCCGGCCGCGGACCGTTTGGCCAGCAGCGCGGAGAACGCGGCCGCTTCCTCCTCGGTGGAGAGCACGCCGTCGGAGACCATCGCGACGACGTCGCCGCCGCGCAGCGAAAGGGCGGTGCGTTCGGCTCCCGCCGCGCCGGGCGCGAAAAGTCCCGCCGGAAGCGCGTTGGAGACGATTTTCTTCACGGGGCCGCCGTCCTGCCAGACAAACGAGGGCGCCGCGCCGCACTTATAGAAGGATGCGTCGCCGGTGTAGAGATCGACGCAGAACAGGTCTACGGAGGCGAAGTTTTCGCCGTCCGAGCGGATGGCGAAGGCGGGGCAGACGAGCCGCAGCGCCGTCGCGGGACGGATGCCGGCGCGCAGGAAGGATTCCAGCAGCCGGGCAAGCGTCGCGCTCTGACGCGCCGCCTGCGGACCCGCGCCCATGCCGTCGGAAATCAGCAGGCACAGCAGCCCCGAGGGGGTTTTGAAGTAGGTACCGGCGTCGCCCGACTGCGTTTCACCGTTCTTGGCGCGCAGCGCGATGCCGACGACGGCGCGCAGCGGTTCGCGCTCGCGCAGCGGCAGCACGCGGGGACGCGCGCCCTCCTCCGCGTCGTCGGCGGGTGCGGCCGCGGGAGAGGCGATCATCGTGCGGCCGAGCACGCGGGATGCGGCGAGCAGCACCACCGGCTCCGGCGCGGCGGAGTCGGGGGCGAGCACGACGCGCGCGGTCAAACGCCCCGACGGCGCGCGGTACACGTCGACGGACTGCGGAGAAGCGCCCGCGCGGGCAAGCTCGGCGGCAAGGGCCGCGGATTTCGCGGGCAGCGGCTCCGGAATGGACTGGAACTCGTCCATCAGCTCGCCGAGCACGCGGGTCATGCCGTCGTACTGCGCGGCAAGCAGCCGGGTATCCTCGCGGACACGGCGGCGGAAGCGCTTCTGATAGGAGGCG
>JAEDGJ010000096.1 GCA_016297585.1 Clostridiaceae bacterium | reverse complement strand
CCGGATGACCGAGGGCAAGCGCCGCATGTTCGGCTGCTACCTGTGGAACTTCGGCGAGAGCCGCGAGGCGACCCCCTCCCTCGTCCGCTGGCAGCTCGACCGCTATCTCGGGCTGATGCGCGCGGGAGAGGCCGAGGGCATCATCCTGCACACGAACACGATGGCCGACCTCGACTACGCGGCCTACGACACCGCCCTTGCATGGATGGACGAGCACGGCGACGAGCCGTTCTGAGCGTCCTTTTGGTATATAAAAACCGCCCCGAACGCGAAAACACGCGTCCGGGGCGGCATTTTTATGGATTTTTGATCAGACGTTCTCGTTGAGCCACTTTGCGGAGAGCGCGATGCTGTCGAGCATCGGCATATCGAAGCTCTCCTGCTCGACGGTGTACCACAGGACGCCGTTTTCCTTGCCCTGCGCGACGATGCCGGGGAAATCGATCACGCCGGAGCCGACTTCGGTGCACTCGAAGATATTCTTTTCCGCCTTTTCGCGGCTGTCGGCCTTCGCGTCCTTCATGTGCAGCAGCGAGCAGCGCTTGCCGTACTTCTTCATGTACGCGATCGGATCGACGCCGCCGATGTACGCCCAGTAGCAGTCCAGCTCGACCTTCAGGTTCTCCGGGTCGGAATTTTCGTAGACGTAATCGAGCGCGTACTTGCCGTCGTAGACCGCAAACTCGCGGTGATGGTTGTGATAGTAGAACGCAAAGCCGTTCGCGCGCAGCTTCGCGCCGATGTCGTTGAGCGTCGCGCCCATGCGGCAGGAGGAATCGCGGTCGCCGTACATCGCGCCGTCGACACCCGGCAGGATGATCAGGCGGTTGCCGATCTTCTCGTTGAAGCGCATCGTCTCGTCGATCGTATCCGGCTGCAGCAGGTTCCAGCCCGTATGCGTTCCGGCGCAGACCAGTCCCGCCTCGTCGAGATAGCTCTTGATCTCGTCCGCGGTGTGGTCAAAGTAGCCCGCGAACTCCACGCCCGCGTAGCCCGCCTTCGCCGTGTCAAGCAGCGTCTGACGGACGTCCTTTTCCATCAGCTCGCGGATGGAATACATCTGAAGTGCAACTTTTTTCATGGGTTATGTCCTCCGTTTTTTGTATCGATTCTTCGAATAACGCGCGGACGAACGGCACAAAACTCCCCCGTCCGCGCAGAAATATGACTTATGCCCACCACATCGCGGCGCGGTCCTCGGTGATGATGACGTCCTTTAAGAACGACACCGCCTTCTCGAGACCCTCCTTCGCCGACATCAGGCCGTCCTCATGCTCGATGCTGATCGCGCCGTCGTAGCCGACCATGCGCAGATTCGAGATGATGTCCTTCCAGACCTGCGCGTCGTGGCCGTAGCCCACGGTGCGGAACACCCAGGAACGGGAGAGCTCGTCGCCGTAGTGGCGCACGTCGAGCACGCCGTCGGTCTTGGCGTTGATCGGATCGATCTTCGTGTCTTTCGCGTGGAAATGATGGATCGCGGGGCCGAGCTTGCGGATCGCGTAGGGCAGATCGATGCCCTGCCAGAACAGGTGCGACGGGTCGAGGTTCGCGCCGATGATCGGGCCGACCGCCTCACGCAGACGCAGCAGCGTTTCGGGGTTGTAGCAGCAGAAGCCCGGGTGCAGCTCGAGCGCGATCTTCTTGACGCCGTGGCTCTCGGCAAACGCCGCCGCCTTCTTCCAGTACGGGATCAGCACGTCGTTCCACTGGTACTCGAGGATCTTCAGATAGTCCGTCGGCCAGGAGCAGGTGACCCAGTTGGGATACTGCGAATTCGGGCAGTCGCCGGGGCAGCCGGAGAACGTCACGATCGTGTCGACGCCCAGCTCTTCGGCGAGCAGGCAGGCCTTTTCGAAGGTCTCGTTGGCCTTCGCCGCGTATTCCTTGTTCGGATGCACCGCGTTGTCGTGGCAGGACAGCGCGCAGATCGTCATCTCGTTCTCCGCGAGCAGGCGCTTGACCTCGGCGATGGCCGCGGGATTGCCGAGAAGCTTATCCGGATCGAGATGCGTGTTGCCGGGGCTGCCGCCGCAGCCGACCTCGACGGTCTCGACGCCCAGCCCATGCAGGTATTTCAGCGCGGACGCGAAGTCCATACTGTACAGAACGACCGTTAAAACGCCCAGTTTCATAGTTTTTGCTCCTTTATCAGTCGAAATAGACCGGCTTACCGGTGACGGAGGAGGTGTAGATGGCCTCGAGGATGCGCGTCACGCACAGCGCCTGCTCCGGCAGCACGCAGGGGTCGGTGTCGTTGAGCACGGCGTCGATCCACTGGCGCGCCTCGTGACCGGCGGGGTCGTTGTCCTTGAGTCCCTCAAAGAACGCCGCGCCCGAGCCGGCGTCGAAGTTCGGCTTCGCGATGCACTGGCGGTTCTGGTCGATATAGTTGATGCGCAGGCCGTCGTTCATGTCGGAGCCGCCCTTCGTGCCGCAGAGGGTGCAGGAGGCTTCGATCGGGTCGGCGATGTTCAGCGCCCACGAGGATTCGAGCACGATCGTCGCGCCGTTCTTCATGACGATGAAGCCGAACGCGGAGTCCTCGACGGTGAAGGTCTTGGGATCCCACGGGCCCCAGGCGTTGCCCTGATCGGTATCGTCGGCGAGCTTGCGGTACTTCGTGCCGACGACGTAGGCGGGCTCGTAGTTGTTCATCATCCACAGCGTCAGGTCGAGCGCATGGGTGCCGATGTCGATTAAAGGCCCGCCGCCCTGCTCGAACTCGTTGAGGAACACGCCCCAGGTCGGCACCGCACGGCGGCGCAGCGCGAGCGCCTTGGCATAGTAGATGTCGCCGAGGTCGCCGCGGGAGACGATGCCCTTGAGGTACTGCGCATCCGGGCGCTGGCGGTTCTGGTAGCCGATCGTCAGCTTCTTGCCGGTGCGGCGCGCGGCGTCGAGCATGGCCTTCGCGTCCTCGTAGGTCTTCGCCATCGGCTTCTCGCACATGACGTGGCGGCCGGACTCCAGCGCGTCGATCGTGATCGGCGCGTGCATCCGGTTCGGGGTGCAGACGTGGATGACCTCGATGTCCTTTTCCTTCTCGAGCAGCTCCTTATAGTCCGTATAGACGCGGGCATCCGCGGGGCCGAATTCCTTCGCGGCCTTTTCCGCGCGCTCCGGGATGATGTCGCAGAACGCGACGACTTCCGCTTCCGGCACCTTCGCAAGGCTCGGCAGGTGCTTGCCCGTACCGATGCCGCCGCAGCCGATAATGCCGATTTTCACTTTCTTTTCCATGGTCCTTTTCTCCTGTTATCTTTCGAGAATCTTCAAAACTTCACAGACATACATCGTGTGATAGTCTTTTTTGGGGTAACAGCGCGGGTCGATCGTCGGATCGGCGAAGCAGGCGGGGTCGAGCTCCTGCGCGTACAGCTTGCGGCAGACGAGCACCCGTTTTGCCTCGTCGAAATACGGCGTTTCGCCGTCAAAGGCGACGTGCAGACCCGCCTTTGCGATCTTATCCTCGTCCCTGCCGGACGCCGCGCCCAGATAGGACAGCGTGTCGTGCCATTCGCCGCCGAAAAAGTCGAGCGACAGCGTTTCCTGCGCGTCCACGAACTCCTTGGTGTAGCGCGTCGGGCGGATGAAGATGTAAGCGACGTTTTTGCTCCAGAGAACGCCCATTCCGCCCCACGACGCGGTCATCGTGTTGCATTTTTCCCGCGTTCCGGCGGTGATCAGCATCCATTCGTCCCCGATCTCGCGGAACGGATTGCCCGCGTACTCCTTCGGCGTGATTTCGTGAAAAGCGCTCATAGCCTTAAACCTTCTCCTTTTCGATTGGTTTTATACGAACAGCATACCGCAAAATCGCCGTTTCGTCAAGCAAAAAAAAGTCAGTCCGCCGCGCGTCCCGTGCCGAATCCCTGGTACTCGTCGAAGAACCACTCCGCGTTTTTGCCGAAAAACAGCGTGCAGCAGCCGTCGTTGAACGCAAAGCTCATCTTGCAGGTGCCGATGTGGTCGTCGATCGAGAAGCACTGGATATAGAGCGTATCCTCGGACACCCACGCGGCGCTGACGACGCAGTCGTAGCCCTCGCCGCTCGGCGTGCCGATCCGCTTGCCGAAATAGTGCGTCTCCGGGAACCTCTGACGCACCTGATGCCCGAAGCCGAAGCGCAGCGTATGCGCGCCCGTCGCGTTTTCGTATTCGATCGTACCCTCGCCGTCCCCGAACGTAAAGCGCGCCTTCCTGAAGCCCGGCTGGTTTGCCTCCGTAAAGACGAAGGTGCGTCCGTTGATCTCCGCCTCCTTCGGCGAAGAGGGCGCGCCCGCGATGCAGAGGATCTCGCGGCCGTCCCATTTCGCCTTCAGCGCCTCGTTTGCCGCCTCGTCGTCCTCCACCGGCGCATCGGAGGTCAGATACGGATAGATCTCGCGCCACAGCGCCTCGTAGATGATGCCGCAGGCCGCGGGATAGCTCTGCGTGTCGCCGGTCGTGACCAGAATGAAGTCCTGATCGGGCAGGCAGACCGCAAGCTGGCTGCCCATGCCGCGGCAGGCGAACCCGTTGTGCCGCGTGCGCCAGAACTGGTAGCCGTAGCCGAAGCCGTGCTCCGCCTCGCCCGCCGTCAGCGTGTTGTCGATCTGACGCGACGTCGCCGCGCGGATATAGTCCTCGGGGATGAGCTGCTGCCCGTTGATGCGGCCGCCGTTCATGCAGGTGTAGGCGAATTTCATCAGGTCGCGCGGCGTCGCGAGCACGCCCGAGCCGCCCCATTCGTGGCCGCAGGGGGTCTCGATGCAGGTGATGTCCTCGCTCATGCCCGCCGGGATGAAGAGGCGGTCGCGCAGGAAGTCCGTGAACTCCTTTCCGGACACGCGCGCCACGATGATCGAGAGCATCGTCGTCGCGGTCGTGTCATAGGAGAAGATCTTGCCGGGCAGATGCGTGGGCTTGGCCTGAAAATAGGTGTCCGCCCAGTCCGGCGCCTTCGGACTGTAGGTGCAGGCGCCGTAGTAGTGCGGCGTCGCCATCATCAGCAGGTCGCGGATCGTCGCCGCGGCGGTATACGGATGCAGATCGGCCGGCACCTTGTCCGGGAAGAACTTCGTCACCGGGTCGTCTAGCGAGAGCAGGCCGTCGCCCGCGAGGATGCCGATCGCGACGGACACGAAGCTCTTCGACGTCGAGTAGAGACGGTGCTTGCGGTCGCGGTCAAAGGGACGGCGGTAGCTTTCGAAGAGGAGCGTTCCGTGCCGCAGCATCAGCACGCTGTGCATCGGAAGGCGCTTATTCTCCAGTCTCGTCATAAAGCGCTCGATCGCCGCCGCCGGAATGCCGGCGGACGCCGGAGACGCAACAGGAAATTCAAATTTCATAGCCGCATTTCCTCCCTTTTACGCTCTCGTGCCGCTGGCAAAGCCGCGGTAGTCTTCCAAAAACCACTCGGCGTTCTTGTCGCTGAGCATCGTCACGGTGTCGCCGTCGAAGACGAACTGCATTCTCAGCGAGCCGAAGGCGACGTCGTTGACCCAGGTGTTCGTATAAAGCGAATTCTCGTCCACCCAGCCGGCGGACGCCACGCAGTCGAGTCCGCGTCCCTCGGGGGTGCCGATCTGTGTCAGGCCGTAGCGCGTCTCGGAGATCGTCTGCGCGATGTTTTCGCCGAAGCCGCAGAGCAGGTCGTGCTCGCCGCAGTCGTTGACCCAGTGGACGTTGACGGCGCCGTCCGTGAAGTCAAAGCGCAGGCTCTCGATCTTCATGTCGTTTTCGGTCATGCGGTAGGTGCTGCCGTTCACCTGCGCCGCGACGGGAGAATCGTGCTTTCCGGGCACGACGAGCATCTTGCGGGTGTTCGTGTACTGGTCGAGCGCGAGCTTCGACGCCGCGTTCTCGGGCAGCGGCTCGTCGGAGAGACGGTCCCAGACGAGGTCGAACAGCGGGTCGAGGGTGTTCGTCATCGCGTTGCTTCTCGGCTGCGTATCGCCGTTGACGACGACGATCAGATCCTTTTCGGGGAAGCAGTACGAGCTCTGCGAGCCCATGCCGAGCGTGCCGAAGCCGCCGCGCGGGAGCCGCCAGAACTGGTAGCCGTAGCCCTGCTGCTCCTCGAAGCTCGAGTTATAGAGCGTGTTGTCGATCTGCTTGGAGGTCGCCTCGCGGACGTACCACTCGGGGATGAGCTGCCTGCCCTCGGGCGAGCGGCCGCCGTTCATGATGCACAGCGCGAACTTCGCGAGGTCGCGCGGCGTCGCCTGCAGACCGGAGCCGCCCCACGCGTGGCCGCAGCCGGTCTTGACGCACCAGATGCCCTCGCTCATGCCGAGCGGCTCGAAAAGGCGCGGCTCGAGGTAGTCCGTGAACTCCTGACCGGTCAGACGCCAGATGAGAACGTCGAGGAAGGTCGTGCCGGAGGTGTCGTAGGCGAACACCTGACCCGATTTATGCGTCGCGGGCGCCTCGAGGAAGGAGCGGCCCCAGTTGTCGCAGCCGCACCAGTAGGAGCCGGTGGACAGATAGGTGGACATGCGCAGCAGATCGCGCACCTTCGCGTTAAGCATCCACTCCGACGGGTTTTCGGGGATCCACTCGGGGAAGAACTGCGAGATACGGTCGTCGAGCGAGAGCTTGCCCTCGCCGATCAGGATGCCGATCGCGGCGGACGTGAAGCTCTTGGACGTCGAGTACATGCGATGCCGTCTGTCGCGGTGGAAGGGCTTCCAGTAGCACTCCGCGCAGAGCTTGCCGTGGCGCACGAACAGCACCGAATGCATATTGAGCTGCTTTTCCTCCAGCGCCTCGAGATACTGCCGTATCGCGTCCGAGGGGATGCCTACCGCTTCGGGAGATGCCGAGGGCAGCGGCTTGCGTTCAGACATATCGTTTTCCTCCTGTCACTTTTTTGTATACAAGTAAAGGGACGTCCGATGCAAAAGACGTCCCAGAAAAAAGCGGTTTACTGCACGCCGATCTCGTCGAGAATGCCGCAGAGCGCGTGATACTGCGCCGTATAGGCCTCGATGCCGGTGCGGAATACCCCCTCCTCGACCGTCTTTTCTTCGACGGTGCTCTCGAGGCTCTTGAGGGAGTCGAACACGCGCAGATGCGGCTCCATCGTCAAAAAGCCGTCGTAGCCGTCGTCGCGCAGCATCGCGAAGATCTCGCGGAGCCGGCCGTCGCCGGTGCCGGCGACCACGACCATGTGGTCGGAGTAGTGCGCGTCCTTGACATGGACATAGCGGATCCACGGGGCGAGCATCCGGTAGCACTCGACGGTGTCCTCGTCGCACTGGATGAAGTTCGCGAAATCGTAGGCGCAGACGAGCGAGGTGTTGCCCATCGCGTGCATCAGCATCAGGCAGCGGCGTCCGACGTCGCCGAAGATGCCCTTTTCGTTTTCGTGCATCGGGATCACACCGTAACGGTCGCAGATCGCGATGAATTTGCGCATTTTGGCGACGACGAGGTCGTAATACTTCCCCGGATCCTCGCCTTTGGGCATATAGAACGAGAACAGGCGGATATAGCGGCAGTCGAGCACGCGCGCGACGCGGCAGAGCGTGTCGAGCTCGGCGCACTGGCGCGCAAAGCCCTCCTCGTCGCCGATGTCGATCTTGCCGATCGGACTGCCGAGCGAGGAAACGGCCAGTCCGTACTTTTCGAGCATCGGACGGATGTAATTCCGCGCCTCTTCCTCCGTAAAGTCCACGATCGAGCGTCCGTCCAGCGCACGGATGCACAGATACTTCATGCCGAGCGACTGCACGGTGCGAAGCTGGGTCTCGAAATCCTTCGCGGCCTCATCCGCGAATCCGGAAATCATTTCCTTACGCATTATTCAAGTCTTCCTCCTGTATTGGTTCTCTCCCCTTTATATTATGAGGAGACGGGATCCGCCATTCGGTAAGCTTCCATTATGACGCCCGCATCAATCATGATGCCCGCGTCATTTATGATGCCCACTTCATAAGAACTCCGTTCTTATGAAGCTAACACCAGCGTCCAGAGCGCGTCGTAGACCTTCGTGTAGTCGCCGAGGTCGACGTAGACCTCGCACTTTTCGTAGATCTCGTCGTCGGGGTACTGCACGGGGTCGTTTTTGATCTCATCGGGCAGCGCCTCGTAGACCTCCGTCTGCGGCGTCGAGTAGTTGATGTAGTCGCGGTTCATCTCCGCCACGTCGGTGCGGCACATGAAGTTGATGAACTGCTCGGCAAGCTCCTTGTTCTTCGAGGTCTTCAGGATGCACATATTGTCAAACCAGATGTTTGAGCCTTCCTCCGGCACGCAGTACGCGAGGTTCTCGTTCTGCTCCATGACGGTGGACGCGTCGCCCGAGTACATGACCGCCATGATCGCCTCGCCCGCGATCATCTGATCCTTCATCTGGTCGCCGGCATACGACAGCACCAGCGGCTTCTGCTCCAGAAGCTTCGCCTTCGCCGCCTCCAGCTCCGCGTCGTTCGTGGAGTTGACGGAATAGCCGAGGTACTTGAGCGCCAGTCCCACGGAGTCGCGCATCGAGTCCCACATCAGGATCTCGCGGGAATACTGCGGATCCCACAGCGCGCTCCAGCTCGTCACGGGCTCGGAGACGCGGGTGGTGTCATAGACGATGCCCAGCGTGCCCCACATATAGGGAACGGAGTACTTGTTGTCCGGGTCGAAGGCGAGGTCCTTGTATTTGTCGTCGATCAGCGCAAAATTCGGCACGTTGTCGTAGTTGATCTCCGCGAGCAGGTCCTCACGGATCAGCTTTTCGATGATGTAGTCGGACGGGAAGATCACGTCGTAGCTCGACGAGCCGCCGGAGGTGATCTTCGTGTACATATCCTCGTTCTGCTCGAACATATCGTAGACGACCTTGACGCCGGTCTCCTGCTCAAAGAGCTCGATGACGCCCTCGCCGATGTAATCGCCCCAGTTATAGACGTAGAGCGTCTTCTGATCCGACTTCTCGCCGGCGCAGCCGGTCAGCACGACCGCAAACAGCATGACACAAACACAAAGCAGCGCAAAAACCTTTTTCAACCCTAACATCACAGATCCTTTCGGCTTGTTTTTGAAACTTTATCTCGCGGACGG
>JAEDGJ010000095.1 GCA_016297585.1 Clostridiaceae bacterium | reverse complement strand
GTAACCCTGGTGCTTGAGATGCTGGATAGCACCTCGTTCTTCACGCTGAAGATGCTGTCCCTTCTTGCGTTCTGTCGGCTCTGTGATATAATCTTGGCAGTCCATAGTGATCGCCCT
The DNA here is from genome assembly GCA_016297585.1 of Clostridiaceae bacterium. GTDB lineage: Bacteria > Bacillota > Clostridia > Oscillospirales > QAMX01 > JAAZKA01. Next base: position 8,991 of record JAEDGJ010000095.1, on the reverse strand, counting down.
CCCTTGGCAAATGTTGTGGGGAACTTCATTCTACCATGCGGGGAAAATCACTATGGATTTTTTCGTTAGGTGTCCAACTTCATTATGCAATCAACCAACTTAAAAAGTTCAGAAAACTGCTTGATTGAACGCGAAAGGGGCTTTTGCCCCTTTCACTCTTTCCCTGCTGCTCTATTGCAGGACTGCGTTTTATAGTTTTTTTGACAGTCTCACAGCCCCCTCCCCGAGGGGGCTGTTTCTATGTGTCTCAAATGTAGCCCAAAGGCCCCCTCTACTAAGAGGGGGCCTTTGGATAACGATGATTTGTCTGCTCACAGCGTCAAAAACTTCGTCACGATCAGCTCTACACACTCCGGAATGGAAAACCGGCTCGTGTCAAGACAGAGGTCGTGGAACTGCGGTGCGCCCCAGACCTGTCCGGTGTACGATTCATAGTATTTCTTCCGCTGCTTATCTATCTTCCGCACGAGCTGCACCGCCTGATTGTGCGACAGCCGCTCCTGCTCCATCTTCCGCGCCACGCGGTGCTCCTCCGGCGCGGAGATGAACACACGCAGCAGCCGCACGTCCTGCTCCCGCAGAACGAAATCGGCGCAGCGGCCCACAAAGACGCATTCCTCGCGCTTCGCCAGCCGGCGGATCTCGTGGCTTTGCAGCGCAAACAGCACCTCAGACGTCGGCCGTCCGCGCAGCACGTGATAATTCCCCTCGTGGACGGTCTGGAACAGGTAGGGGTTCGTCGCCTTCTCGTCCGCTGCGCTCATCGCCTTCTCCGACAGCTCGCCGTATTCGCACGCGAGGCGGATCAGCTCGCGCTCATACACCTTGATCCCAAGCTGATTGGCGGTCTTGACGGCGATCTCGTGCCCGCCGCTGCCGAACTGCCGCCCAATGCAGATGATCCGGTTTGCCATGATGATATTCCTTCTCTCTTTCTGATTCTGATTGATTACTGCAATGCGCTGAGGACTTGCTGCGTGACTGCGAACTCGCGTCCCGCCGGGGTAATGACGGCGCGGAATGAAACGTCCGTGTCCGTCAGCAGGAGGCGGAGCGCCCCGCCGCACGAGATCGTGATGCTGGACAAATCGTTCCCGCTCAGCACGATCTCGAGGTTTCCTTCGGTGAAATCAATGTCCAGAGATTCGATGTCCGGCGCGATCGCGTTCGCAGCGGCGGCCATGCCGTCCGCGTCCAGCGCGATGGTATAGACCTCCTGCCCGCCGGGCTTTTCGGTGTGGCTGGCCGTGGCCGAAAAGAGGAGCTGCGCCGCTGCGTCGAGCAGATTCGCGGACTTTGCCCACGAATTTGTCCCGAGATCGACCGCGTTTCCAGAGGAATCAAGAATCTTTCCATCTGAAACATACAGTGTGACCGGACCCTTCTGGATGCCAGTGACGGTCATGCCGTCAATGCGCTGCTGCCCCAGGCCCAGCGTGGTGTCGAGGACGACGGGGCCGCAGTCCGCCTTGAGGCGGAGATCTGCCGAGACGGCGTCCCCGCCAAATGTGGCCTGCCAGGCGCGGAGCAGCCGGAAAAAATCGTCAGTCAGGGTGATGTTTGCGGTGTTTTCCCCGGATTGCATGGCGGACAGTACCGCCTCCGGGATCTCCGCGTCCTCCGCCGTGCCGTGCCGGGGCGTGAGCGTCAGACTGAGGGCAGTGTTTGCCTCGTCGGAGAGCGCGATCTCAAAGACGAGGCGTTCCAGCGTCCCGTCCTGCTCGGCCAGCGACATGGAGACTTCCCGCAACGCGCCCGCTTCGTCCGCCATGGACGGAAGTAAAATTGCCGCGAGCTTCTGCGCATCTTCGCCGGAAATTGCGGCGGAATAGACGGTTTCGTCCCCGTTCTTTGACGTTTCCAGTTCAGCCGATCCGTACAGGGAAACGGACATATCGAGCAGTGCCCCATAGTCGATCAGTCCGTTCGCGCCAAGAGCGCAGGCGCTGCCGTCCGCGAGATAGAGCGTGTCGTTCGCCAGATACAGCGACAGGCCGTCGCGCGTGAGGCGTGTGATGGACTGGCCGTCCGCGCTGGTGTGCAGAATGTCGACGCTCGTCTCCGAGGTGTCGCCGTTCGTGGTCAGCGCGGCGTCCGCCTGCATCACGAGTACATCCTGATTTGCGTAGTTTTTCAGCAGTTCATAGGCGTTCAGCCCGGTTTTGAGCTTCGAAGATCCGAAGAACGAGACCGCGGCCAGGATTGCCGCAATGACGATCACGGCGATGGGGATGATCCACCAGCGGAAGCGACGGTTCGGCTTGGCCGCCGTTCCGGCGGCCTCAGCTTTTGGGTGGGCTTCCTCCGTGCTGCGCGCCTCGGGAGCGCTTGAATCGTCATGGAAATTGGAGGAATTTTCCGGGACCTGCTGTGCCTTCAGTGCGGCAAGCTCGGCCTCCAGCTCGGCCAGCTTTTCCTCCGCCGATTTGGCGCGAGCCAGCAGCTCCGCGTTTTGGTCAGCGGGTACGGCAGCGGGCGGCTGCGGGTCGCTGCCGGCAGCGACAGCGGATACGCCAGCGGGGACGAGCGGGGCGTTCTGCGGCGCGCTTTGCGCCGCGCGTTTCTGCTTCGATTTGCGCACAGCCTTCCGAATGAAGTGGATCATCAGGAAAATAATCAGCGCGAGCAGCAGAGGAATCGCCGCCCAGATCCACCAGACCGGCATCGTCGACACGGCGGCGATGCGTGCGCTGGCAGCCGGGATGGAGAAGACGGCATAGCTGCCGACGGTTTCAAACGGAACGGACTGCCAGACGCCGCCCTGCTCCACATAGATGCGCAGACGGCTCGTCTTGCCCTCAGGAGCGAGATAGCGGATGCGGTGCGGCGCGGGCGTCTCGCTCGAGACGGTGATGCTCCACTGCTCGATGAGATCCCAGTTGGCGGTCATCGGCGGGAGCTTCCCGGCCTCAACGCTCTCAAAATACGCCTGGATGCGGTTGGCTGCGTTCCCAGTGCGGACGTGGAAGACCGACGGGGTGAGCGCCTCGGAAGACGCGCTGATGGAATCGCCCTCGCGATAGCTGCCCTCCGCAAGGAGCACCGCGCGGCCATCCTCGCGCACGGCGTCGGAAGCGAGTCCTGGGACGTAGGACGTGTAGACAGCGGTGACAGTAGTGTCGAAATGAAGGTCGTTCAGTTCCGTGCGATCCCACGCGGCGTAGGAGCCGTCCTGCTCCGGAATGGCGGGGAAGACGGACTCGTCAAACGAATCGCCATACGAGAAGCGGAGCTGCTTGAGCGTCTTGCCGCTTGCTACGAATTTCAGCGTGAACGTGCGCATGTCCTCGGGGAGGACGTCCTCCTCCAGAAGTGTCTGGAAATCGACCGGCTCGGCGCTGCCTGCGATGCTCTGGTGATCCAGACCTGCGAGCGCGGCGGAGACGAAGCGGTTGCCGGTGAACGTGCCGTCCGGTGCGCCGGAGATGGCGCCCGAATACTGCCCGCAGCCGGTGATATCCACAAGGCTGACGCAGGCGGCCACGGTGCTGCCCGAACCGTCGAGCGCTTCGGCCACGCCGGAGCCGGTGATGCCGCCGACATGGCTCTTGCCGGAGAGCGTACACTTGGCATAGCTTTCGCGGACGCTTGCGCCGGTCAGGCCGGTCACGCCGCCGACGTAGGAGCCGGACGTGCTCTCCACGGGGCCGTAGTTTTCACAGGCTGTGATGAGGCCGAGATCCATCCGGCCGCAGATGCCGCCCACGTAAGACCGCTTGCCGGTGATCGCGCCGGTGTTGACGCAGTGCTGGAGCACCGCACGGTAGGTGTACTGGCGCTTATAGCTGCCGTTGAGATCGGACGAGACGTCGTCCTCGGGGTCGAGCGCGTACTCGAGCGCCATCGAACCGGCCACGCCGCCGGTGTTGATGTCGCCGGAGACGGCGGCCTCGTTCCGGCAGGCGGAGAGCTTGCCGAGCGTGATCTGGTCGACGTCGACTGCGGATGCGTCGGTGACGGTATTTTTCACGCCGGACTCCGCGTCGTTGACGGCGTCGAACAGCGTCGTGGAGATTTCATGGAACTTTTTGTTGATGGCCTTGATGTCGTTCGAGACGGTGCCGACCGTGCCGGTGACGGCGTCGTTCAGAAGGTTGATCTGGCTCGAAACGCCGTTGACGGCGGAGGTGAAGCCGCCGAGATCGGGCGCGGCTACAAGCCCCGCCGCGGCGTCTGCCCGGCCCGCGGCATCCAGGCCGCCGGAGGCTGTGCCGGAATGATCGACGTCGAGCTTGCCGGGATCGATGGTCACGGAGCCGGAGCCGGTCGTGATGTCGACGGTGACGCCGCCGTCATCCTTCGGCGTGACGTCGATGCTTCCGCCCTCGCCGGGCGTGACGGAGGCCGTGGTGTCGCCGGGCGTGGCGGTGGTGGTGGAGTTGGAGGACGCGCCGCCGGTGACATTGCCGGAGCCGGTGACGTTTGCCTTGCCGTCGACATTGACGCGGATGCTGCCCGCCTCTTCGACAGCGGTGTCGACATAGCCGGAGAGCGTGTTCAGCCGGGAGGCGACGCCGCCCGCGCTGCCCTCCGCGTCGGATGCGGCCTTGTCGACGAGGTCGCTCAGCTCGTTCAGCTGGGTCTGGAGCTTTTTCGTGGTCTTGTCATTGAGCTGCATCTCGATGTACGGCTCGACCTGACCGGCCACGCCGCCGACGTCCTTGCGGCCATTGACCGCGCCGGTGTTGACGCAGTCGACAAGCTGGCCGCACGTGCGGCCCACGATGCCGCCGGTGTTATAGCCGATGTGCGGATAACCGATGGTGGCGGTATTGCGTGCGGCGGAGATCGTCCCCGCGTTGTAGCCCGCGACGCCGCCGGTGTCGGTGGCGATGTTGGCGGTGGACAGCTCGGAGAGCTTCGTGAGGTCGAGCGAGAAGGTGAGGTCGAGATCGGAGAGGTCAATGCCCGGATCGACGCTCTCGATGTTGACGTAGGCCGCGTTTTCGCAGTCCTCGATCACGCCAAGGTTGCAGCCCACGAGTCCGCCGGTGCGGTTCTCACCGTCGACGGTGCCGCCCGTGCGGCAGCCGCGGAGCACGCCGCTGGCCTTGTTTTCGCCGACGAGGCCGCCGGTGGCCCAGCCGCCGGAGACCGTGCCGGTGAAGGAGCAGTTTTCGATTGTGCCATAGTTCTCGCCGACGAGACCGCCGGTTGAGACGGGGTCGCCCGCCGGGGCGACGCTGCCCTCGATGTGCAGATTTTCCACGCGGCCCGTGGGCTGGAGCGTGCAGATCAGGCCCGCCGGGGAGAGCGCGTCCGTGATGGCAAGGCCGCGGATCGTGTGGCCCTGACCGTCGAACGTGCCGCCGAACGTGGCGATGGGGGAGAAGGTCAGTCCTGTGAGGTCGAGATCGGCCTCAAGCACGACGTGTTTCTCCCACGACCAGGCGTCGAGCGTGCAGCTCGCCGCGAGGGCGATCAAATCGTCCTCGGTGGAAATGGAGATGATCTCCATCTCGGTCTCTTCAGCCTTCGGGGCGGTGGCTTCTGTGGTTTCGGCGGCTTCGGTGTCCGCTGCTTCGTCCTCCGCCGCGCCGAGGACGGGCAGGATCGTAAAGCTCACGAGCGTGAGCGCCGCGAGCAGCGCCGCAAGCAGGCGGCGGAGCGGGTTATTTTGTTTCATCATCGTCCGCCTCCTCATCATTTGCTGAACCGGATACCAGATTGAGATCGATGTCGCCCTCGACGACGGCGTGTACCGCGCCGCGGATCGTGCCGTTGATGCGGCCGGACACCATGCCGTTGACATAGGTGCGGCCATTGGCGGTTTTATGTCCGCCGACCGCGACGGACGGCACGGAGAAGGACGTCTTGTCGACGATGCCGCTGCCGATGAGCAGGATCTGCGGCAGGACGAACATGACGAGGAACATCGAGATGACTGTGCCGCGCCCGAGGCTCTCGCCGATGCCGGCGATGACCGGCTCGGACGTCATGCTGCCGATCAAAAAGCCGCAGACGGAGAGGATGGAGCCGGAGGTCAGGATCGTCGGGAAGGCAAAGTTCAGCGTCTCGACGATGGCGTCGCGGTGGTGCATCTTGCCCTTCAGCTCCTGATAGCGCGTGGCGATGACGATGGCATAGTCGATGTTCGCGCCCATCTGGATGGAGCTGACGATCAGATAGCCGAGGAAGAACAGGTATTTGCCCGTGATCGTCGGGATGGAGAAGTTGATCCAGATACTGCCCTGAATGACGAGGATCAGCAGCAGCGGCATGCCCGCGGATTTGAACGTGAACAGCAGGACGACGAGCACGATGAGCACCGAGACGATGCTGACGACCGTGTTGTCGACGGCGAAGGACTTTTCAAAGTCGTATTCGTTCGTGCTGTTGCCCGCGATGTAGACCGGGCCGTCGGGATAGTATTTCTCGGCGATCTCATGCATGAGGTCGGTGAACTGATACGTCTCGTCGCCGCTGACGGGCAGGTTCAGATAGACGAGCATCCGGCTGAAGTCCTCACTCTGGAGCTGGTTCTTCGCGCTGGTCATCTGCACCTTCGCGTCGTTCAGCATCGCGGTCTGCTCGTCCGAGAGCGTGACGAGTCCTGAGTCGATCTGATCGCAGGCGTAGAGCAGAATGTCGATGAGCGGGACTTGATAATTGGAGAGGTTTCCGGCCAGCTGGCCGTAATTCTCCTGATTGGCGGCATAGGCCGCGTAGACCACCTCGGCCACCTCATAGTCCAGCCCGGCCAGCTCTGCGAACCGCCGCGGCGTGAGCTTGTCGGCCAGCATATAGCCATCCATGGCCTCGATGTTCGTCAGGCCCATCGAAGAGTCGACCTCATCATAGGTGGAAAGCTCTTCGAGGATGGCACGTTCCTTGTCATAATCCCCGGCGGGCACGACGAGGGCGACCATGTTTGTGGACGGGAAGGTGTCCTCGATCATGTTCTCCGCGATCTGCGTCTCGTTGAGCTTCGGCGTGGTGAGCAGGCTGTAACCGTAGGCATACGGGCAGTCCGACGAGAGCTTGAAGCCGAACACGACGAAGATCAAAAAGATGGCGGGCACAAAGAAGCGCGTTGCGTAGTCGTATTTGCCGATGAAGGAGACTTTCGGGACGAAGCTGCGGTGCGCGGTGCGGTCGATGAGCGGGCCGAAGAGCATCAGCAGCCCCGGCATCACAAGAAACGCCGACAGCAGCGCGAAGGCGATGGATTTGATCAGGCAGATGGCCATGTCCGGGCCGAGCTTAAACTGCATGAACAGCATCGCAACCATGCCGCCGACCGTGGTGAGGCAGCTCGCGCCGATCTCCGGGATGGACTTGCTGAGCGCGGCGATGACGGCCTCGCGGATGGGGAAGAGGCGGTGCTCCTCCTTGAAGTGGTTGCAGAAGATGATCGCGTAGTCGATGGAGAGGGCAAGCTGCAAGATGCTCGTGACGGAGTTGGACACGAAGGAGATCTTGCCGAGCAGATAGTTCGTGCCCTGATTGACGACGAGCGCGACCACGAACGTCAGGATCAGAACAGGGACTTCGCCATATGTCTCGGACGTGAGCAGCAGCACCACGACGATGACGACGGCGACATAGATCATGATGATGTTGATCTCATGGTCGATCGTCTCCTCCTGCGTGTTGCCGAGGTCGGTGGAGACGTAGACGTCATAGGACGCAAGCGCCTCTTTCACGGCGTCGAGGCTCGTGAGGCAGGCGTCGTCGTCCTCGGAATAGTCGAAGGTGACGGAATAGAGGGCGGAGAGGTTTTTATAATGATCCTCTGTCTCGTCATAGTCGACCATCTGGACGCCGCGGATGGACTTGATCGTGTCGTTCAGCGCGGCGGCCTCGTCCAGCGTGATGTTTGCGACCATGATCTTCGCCGTGCCGTAGGTGATGAACTGTTCGTCCATGACGTTCAGCGCCTGCTTTGTTTCGGAATCCTCCGGCAGGTAGTAGGTGAGGTCGCTCTCGACCTCGACCCAGTTGCGCGAGAAGGCCGAGAAGATCAGCAGAATGATGGTGATGAGGAAGATGAGGCTGCGCTTGTCAACGATGAAGGCCGACACCTTCTCCATAAAGGAAGCGCCGGAGCCTTCGGCAGTCTGATTCATAGGAAGATCCTCCTTTTAAGGCTGGGTTGTGCGTGGGTTCAGTCGTCGACCAGTTCGTAATCCTCGCCGTCGTCCCCGGGACGGGCGGCGCGGATCACGCGGACGGCGGCGAGGATCGTGCTGATGTTCATCACGCCGTCGACCATCAGCGAGATGCCGAGCAGCTGCGTGAGAACCTGCGTGCCCTCGCCGGGATGGAACAGCAGGACGACGCCGAGAATGGCCGTCGCGATGGCGGAGACGAGGATGAGCCACCACGCGCGGATGCCGAACGGCCGCGCATCGAGCGCGATGCGCACACGGGTCAGTCCGTCGGCCAGCAGCATCAGTCCGAACACAATGCCAAAGAAGGCCATCGTGTGCGCCGGACGGAAAAGCAGCAGCAGACCCAGCGCCAGATAGAGGATGCCGAAAACGAGATCGGACTCAAAGACGAGCTGATAGGGATCCTTGGAGAAGAAGCCCGCGAGCTTGACCGCGCCGAACACCAGAAACAGGATGCCGAGCAGCACGGCGAGGATGGGGTAGAAGGTGTCAGAGAAGAACGTCAGCCCCACACCCGCCAGGATCAGCAGCGCGGAGAGGAGGAGATAGCCGGTTTTTGCGATTTTCAACAGAGAACGCATAGAAATTGCCTCCAGTCAGATCGGATTATCATTGTGGCAACAGTATAGCACAAAGGGCGGAAAAGGAGAAGCCATCTCTCCCTTTTCTCCCTCGCTGCGGCTATGGAAACCGTGGAAAACCGAAAAAACGGTTTACACACCGTTCCCACAGCCTGCTCTCACCCTCTTTTTCCTCTCTGACTTTCTCCCCATATAGAGAAAAGTTTTCATTTTTACTCCAAGAGCGCGCAGTTACCGTGATGGGTAGAGCGCAGTATGTCAACACGGCATAGAAAAACAAATGGCACACAGGAGGG
>JAEDGJ010000094.1 GCA_016297585.1 Clostridiaceae bacterium | reverse complement strand
AAAAAGCACGGGGTCGCGGTCGTGATTGCCCGGCACGGCAAGCACCGGCACGCCAAACGCGGCAAGCGCGTCCCGGAGCGCCGCTAAGTCGGCCGCGGCACCCGGATGCAGCCCGTTTTCGACGAGGTCGCCGAGCGCGATCACGGCGTCAAGCCCCGTCTCGCGCGCACAGAGACTCGCGAGAAGCTCGGGCACGAGGTCGCCTCTTCGCGTCGGGATCGTCGAGCGCGCGCCGGCGCCGGCATAGTGAAAATCGGCAAGTGCCAGGATTTCCATCGTCACACACCCTTCCACGCGCAGATCGCGTCGATGATGCGCTCGGACGCAAAGCCGTCGCCGTAGGGGTTCTTCGCGCCGGCCATCGACGCGTAGAAGGCGGGGTCGGACAGCAGGCGCGACGCGGTATCGAAGATCGCGTCCTCCTCCACGCCGACGAGCTTTAAGATGCCGGTGTCGAGCCCCTCGGGCCGTTCGGTCTCGGTGCGCAGCACGAGCGTCGGCACGCCCACGGCGGTCGCTTCCTCCTGGATGCCGCCGGAATCGGTCATGACGAACGCGCATTTGGCCATCAGGTTGTGCGTATCGACGACGTTCGTCGGCTCGATGAGCGTCACGCGCGGCAGTCCGCGCAGCATCCCAAAGGCCGTCTCGCGCACGGCGGGATTGAGGTGCACCGGCCAGATCACACGCAGCTCCGGATAGCGCGCGATCAGGCGCTGCACGGCGCGGCAGATGTTTTCCATCGGCACGCCGAGGTTTTCGCGGCGGTGCGCGGTCAGAAGAACGGTTTTGCCGTCGGCAAAATCGATGCCGCGCAGGGTCTCGTCCTCAAACGTATAGTCCTCGCGCACGGTGTATTTCATCGAATCGATGACGGTGTTGCCGGTCACGGTAACGCCGTCGGTGATGCCCTCGCGGGCGAGATTCTCGCGGTTTAGCTCGGTCGGCGCGAAGTGCAGCGTCGCGAGCCTGCCCGTCAGGCGCCGGTTCATCTCCTCGGGAAACGGCGAATAGCGGTCGAAGGTGCGCAGTCCCGCCTCGACATGGCCGACGGGGATCTTCTGATAGAACGCGCAGAGCGCGGCGACAAACGACGTCGACGTGTCGCCGTGGACGAGCACGATATCCGGCGCGGCGTCGGTCAGCACCGGCTCGAGCTTTTCGAGGATGGCCTCGGTGATCGTCGTCAGCGTCTGGCGCGGCTTCATGATATTGAGGTCGTAGTCCGGACGGACGCCGAAGCAGCCGAGCACCTGATCGAGCATCTCCCGGTGCTGCGCCGTCACGCAGACGATGCTTTCCGTCCGCTCGTCGCGGTCGAGCGCGAGCACCAGCGGGCACATCTTGATCGCGTCCGGACGCGTGCCGAAAACGGAGAGAACACGAATTTTACTCATGACAAAAATAATCTCCTTTGTAATGGCGGCCCGGGGCATAAAAACCGCGTGGACCGGAATACGATAGGGTGATCCGCAAAAAAGGGGAGGGGACTGCGTCTTGACCATTGGCACAGGCCGCCGGAAGCTCGTGCTGAACGCCGCCGTTTTGACGGCGGTTTCGCTGCTGCTGCGCACGGCGGGGATGTCCTACCGCGTCCATATGACGGAACGCGTCGGAACGGAGGGCATCGGGCTTTACACGCTGACGCAGACGGCGTTCCTGTTTGCCGTCACGCTGGCGACGGCCGGGCTGTCCACGGCGGTCACGCGCGTCGTATCGGAGGACATCGGCGCGGGACGGGAAAACCGCCGCGTCCTGCCGCGCGCGCTCTGCTATGCGGTGCCGCTCGGGACGCTTGCGGGCGCGCTGCTGTTTTTCGGCGCGGACCCAATCGGCGCGCATTTCCTCGCGGATGCACGCACGGCGCTGCCGCTGCGCATCCTCGCGCCGGCGCTGCCGGTCATGTCCGCCGCCGCCGTGCTCAAGGGCTACTTCTATGCGAGACGGGACGCGGCGCTGCCCGCCGTATCGGACGTGCTCGAGCAGGGCGTCGAGATGGCGGTCTTTTTCGCGCTCGCCGGACGGTGGGCGCCGCGCGGCGTCGCATGGGGCTGCGCCGCGATCGTCACCGGCACGACGGCGTCCGAGCTTGCGTCGCTGGTGTTCCTCGCCGCGGCATACCGGCTGCGGCGGCACCGGGAAGCGGCGCGCGGGGAGCCGGTGCTGCCAAGGCTTCTGCGAATCGCGCTGCCGGTATCGGGCTCGGCCTGCCTCGGCGCGGGACTGCGGACGGTGGAGAACACGCTGATCCCGCGCGGCCTCGAGGTGCACGGCGCGTCCCATGCCCGCGCGCTCGAGCTGTACGGGCTGGTGCGCGGCATGGCGCTGCCGCTGATCTTCTATCCCGCGGCGTTCGTCTCGGCGTTCGCGTCGCTGCTCATCCCGGAGCTTGCCGAAGCGAGGGCGGCGGGACGTGTCCGGTCGCTGCACGGCGCCATCCGCCGCGTCATCCAGTGCGCGCTGCTGCTGTCGATCCTCGTCGCGGGGCTGCTCGCCGCGTTCCCGTCGGAGCTTGCGCGGCTTGTCTACCGGAACGAGGAGGTCGGGCGGGTGCTGCTGATCCTCGCGCCGCTGACGCCGTTTATGTATCTCGACTCGATCGTCGACGGGATGCTCAAGGGGCTTGACGAGCAGAGCGCCGTGCTGCGCTACAACCTGTTCGACTCCGCCGTCCGCGTCGCGATGGTCCGGTTTCTGATCCCGTATTCGGGATTTTTCGGCTTCATGCTCGTGATGTACGTCTCGAACATCACCAATCCGTTTTTGTCGCTGCGACGGCTCTGGCGCGTCACGGGCATCCGTCCGGCGCGGGCGGAATGGGTCTATAAGCCCGTGTTCTGCGCGGCGGCGGCGGCGGTCGGGGGCAGACTCCTCGCCGCGGCGGGGCTTGCACGGAACGCGGCGGGGCTCGTCGCCTGCATCGCGGTGTTCTGCGTGCTGTATCTGTCGCTGCTGTTTGCGACGGCGGCGCTCGGCGAGGGCGATCTGCGGTTTTTCAGGCGCTTTTTCGCGGGCGTCAGAGCAAAACCTTATAAAACGTCGTAAAATTCGAATCGTGGAAGTTCGCGGCGCCGTTGAAGGCCGTCCGGCTGACGAGGATCAGCGAATTTCCCTCCAGAAACGCTGTCGGGTACTGGAAAGCGGTCTTTTTTTCGTCCATTTCCTCCCGATTCTCGATATCGCGCACGAAATCCCACGAAATAAGGTCGCGGGAGGCATAAACCGACAGGATGTTCCGGAGCGGGAGCCGGTTTCCGACGGCGAGATAGGTGCCGTCCGGCTTCCGCAGGATCTCAAACTTCGAATGCGCCATCGGGAAATCGACGGTGCGCACATAGACCGGCGCGGCGTCGGGGTCATCCGCGTCATACCGGAACAGCAGCGCCTTCCCGGCGCAGCAGCGAAGGAGCTCGTACAGCCCGCCGTCGGGACCCGTGACCATGTTGCCCTCGATCGCGGCGGCAAATCCGTCCGGCGCAAGTCCGACCCACTCAGGGTCGATCTCCGCGAAATCCGTCACGCGCCACGCAGCGGCGTCCGTCAGATCGGCATCCTCCGGCACGGACAGCGCGCCGACGGAAAAGCGGCGCTTTCCCCATGCGCCGTACTCGAGCGACGTCCAGAGCCGCCCGCCGTGGGACAATACCGCCATCGGCGCGCGATGGCAGCCGCGCTCCGACGTGCAGGCGGAGCCGCGCACGAGCACCGTCGGCGTGCCCCAGGTGCGCCCCTCGTCATCAGAGCGCCCGATCAGCACGTCGCCGTATTCGTTGGAGACGCCCAGCATGTAGAGCTTTTCCCGGTGCACGAACAGCCGCCCCCAGAAGCAGGGCATCAGGTCGGACACATACCGCCACGACTGTCCTTCGTCGTCGGAGCGGAACAGCAGCTCGAGATTCTGCGGCGTCGCGTGACCGAACAGGTCCATCGAGCACAGCAGCGCGCCGGACGGCAGCCGCACGACCGACGGACTGCACAGAAAGCTGCCCGAAAACGCGTAGGCGGGATCCTCCGGATGGAGATAGTTGACGACGGTTCCCGGCACAAAGCCCGTGCGGAACCGGCGGCAGAGGCTCGACCTGCCGTCCGATGCGCGCACGGTCAGCGTGTATTCGGCATCCGGCGCAAGGCCGCGCAGCTCGCCCGAGAAGCTCTCCGCCGTCTCCGTCCGCAGCACCGCGCCGGACAGCGTGCCGAGCTCGACGGTATGGCCGCCCGTGTCCGCGCCGTCGATGAATTCATAGCGGATCCCGTCCTCCGACGGTGCGAGGCGCACGATGACGGGCACGTTCCGCCGCTCCGTCAGCGGCGCGTAGGGGTGATAGCTCCAGCCTGAATAGCATTTCATGGTTTTTTCAGCGCACCTCCACCATATTCTCCCGCGTGCCGAGGCAGAAGCGGTCCCCTCTGCGCAGCAGATACTTCCGTCCGGCGGCGTAGCGGCGGCCGTCCGGCGTATAGGTGCCGTTGGCAGAGTTTAAGTCCTCGAGGATGATCTCCCCGGTCTGCGGGCGGTATGTAACCTGGCAGTGACGGCGCGAAATTTCGGTCTGCGTCGCGCCGAACACGAGCTTACAGAGCTTCGGATCGCGTCCGAGAACTGCCGTATCGGAGACGTTCAGCGTACAGCCCCGCAGACTGCCGTCCAGCACGGTGAGCATGATCGAGCGCGGCGGGGTCTCGGGCATCCGGCGGGTGGCGTCGGACGCGGTCCCGTTTCCGGGACGGGTTTCGGGCACGGAACGGGTCCCGGTGACGGGACGGCTCCCGTTTTCGGGACGGGTCGCGGCTGCGCCGGGACGGGGCTGCGGCGCAGGACGCACCGCGGCGGCGACGGCTGCAGCGGCAGACTCTCCCGGCACACGGGCACGCTCCGGCTCCCGGCGGACGGGAGGCGTCTGCGCGGCGCGGGAGGGCGCGGCATCCGTCCGGCTCTCGCGCGTCGGCTCCTCACGGCGCAGCTTTTCGACTTCGCGGTCGGGACGCGCCGTGCGGGTGCGCAGGATCAGCAGGACGATGATGAGGATCAGCAGCGCGCCCGCGATGCAGGTCGCGTAGATGATCGCCGTGCGGAAGCCCGACGAGCGCGCGAGCTCCTCGGCGCTCTCCGGCAGCACCGGACGGGTGGTCTCCGCCGCGGCGGTGGTCACGGCGGAGGTCGCGGACGCATCGGTTTTGCCGGAGGTCTGCACCGTCTGCGAGCCGTCCGGCGTCTGCGTACCGCCGACGGGCGTGACGGTCACGCCGAGCGCCGCCAGCTCGTCCCGCAGTCCGGCAAAGCCCGTGCCGCGGATCTCCTCGGCGGCCGCGTCGTAGTAGACCATGCCGCAGACCACGCCGCCCGATCCGATCAGCGGCGAGCCGAGGCTTTCAAAGCCGAACGCGCGGTCGACAAAAAATCCCTCGTCCGACGACGTGACGGCCGCGTCGAGCAGCGTCAGCGTCTCCGACAGCTCGGGTTCGGCGTCCGAAATGCCGCAGCCGGGCGTCTGCGTGCTGTAATACGACACGGTGTCCTCCGGCAGCGTCTCCGAATACGGGCAGACCTCGAGGTCCGGCACGTCCGAAAGCATCAGCAGCGCATAGGTGTCGGAGGCATACATCAGCACCGGATGGTAGACCTCCCCGCCGCAGACGACGGCGATGTCGGCGCTTTCGGCCTGAAATTCCGCGGCATACTCGTCGGGCGAGAGCCCCGTGATGCCCGCGTCCTCAAAGCGCTCGCCGATGGCGTCCGCCGCCGCGAGGACCGCCGTGTCGAACTCGTACAGCGACGCGTCCGTCAGAAGATACAGCGCGTCGTCGTCCCGCGCGATCGGGAAGGCGGCGGCGTTGAGATAGATCATGGCGGTCCCGCCGCCCAGCGTTTCCGACGAAACGGTATAGACGATGCGGAGATTCACCGCATCTCCGGCAGGGGCAGCGCACGACAGGGGCGCGAGCAGCAGTACGAACAGCAGCAGCATGGACAGGAAACGCTTCATCGGTGCTTCATCCTTTATTTCGTGAATTATACAAAGTATAGCAGAACCGGCACATATTTGCAAGCCCTTTATCGGTTCAAAAGCGCGGTAAAGTCTTCCTCCGACAGCACGGGAACGCCGAGCTTTTCGGCTTTTTCAAGCTTCGAGCCGGCCTCCTCGCCCGCGACGACGTACGAGGTCTTTTTCGACACGGAGCCCGAGACCTTGCCGCCGCGCGACGTGATCTCCTGCGCTGCCTCGGCGCGTGTATAACCCGAAAGCGTCCCCGTCAGCACAAACGTCAGCCCCGCAAGGCTGTCCGATACGCGCGTGACGCGCGAGGCGGTGTCGACGCCGCTCGCCTTCAGGCGCTCGACGAGCGTCCTCGCCGCGTCCTCGGATGCCCACGCCGCGAGATATGCCGCCGTCGTCTCCCCGATGTCGGGCACGGCGGTCAGCGCCTCCGCGTCGGCGCGCATCAGGGCTTCGAGATCGGGAAAATGCGCGGCGAGCGCTTCCGCGGCGGACGAGCCGACCTGGCGGATGCCGAAGGCGTAGAGCAGGCGCGCCATGCCGCGGGTCTTGCTGTTCTCGATCGCGCGCATCAGATTTTCGGCGGATTTTTTGCCCATCCGCTCGAGTCCCGCGACCGTATCCGCGCGGAGCGTATACAGATCGGCGGGGTCGCGCACATAGCCGCCGTCGACCAGCGCCTGCAGCAGCGCCGGGCCGCAGCCCTCGATGTCCATCGCGTCGCGCGAGCAGAAATGTACGAGCCGCCGCAAAAGCTGCGCCGGACAGTCCGCGCCGGTGCAGCGCATCGCCGCCTCGTCCTCGTCGCGCTCGACCTTCGCGCCGCAGACCGGGCAGGTCTCGGGCATCCGGAACGGCTGCGCGTCCTCCGGGCGCGCCGAGACGTCCGCCGAGACGATCTCCGGGATGATCTCGCCCGCCTTGCGCACCGTCACGAGATCGCCGACGCGCAGGTCGCGCTCCGCGATCCAGTCGAGGTTATGAAGCGACGCGCGCGAGACCGTCGTACCGGCAAGGCGCACGGGGTCGAGCACCGCGTTCGGCGTCAGCACGCCCGTGCGGCCGACGGTGATCGTAATGCCGCGGAGCCGGGTCTTGGCCTCCTCCGGCGGATATTTATAGGCGACCGCCCATTTCGGCGCCTTCGCCGTCGTACCGAGCGCCCCGCGTGCCGCAAGGGAGTCGACCTTGACGACCGCGCCGTCCGTACCGAAGCCGAGTCCCTCGCGCAGCGCCTCCATTTCGGCGATCCGCGCGCAGACGTCCCCGATGTCGGAATAGACGCGAAAGTCCGGGCTGACCGCAAAGCCGCATCCTGCAAGCCACGCAAGGCTCTCCGCGTGGCTTGAAAAGGCAGTGTCCAGCCCTTCGGCAAGCTGCAGATTGAAAATGAAGATGTCGAGCGCGCGCTCCGCGGTGACGGCGGGGTCGAGCTGGCGCAGCGAGCCCGCCGCGGCGTTGCGCGGATTGGCGAACGCCGGCTCGCCCGCGGCCTCCCGCCGCGCGTTGAGCGCTTCGAAATTCGGACGGGACATATAGACCTCGCCGCGCACGATCAGCCGCTTCGGCGCGCCGGGGATCGTCTTCGGGATCGAGCGCACCGCCGCGAGGTTCGCCGTCACGTCCTCGCCCGTCACGCCGTCGCCGCGCGTCGCGCCGCGCACAAACACGCCGTCGGCATACTCGAGCGCGACGGACAGCCCGTCGATCTTCCATTCCACGACGTAGCGGGGCTCCGGCTCCGTTTCGCGCACGCGGCGGTCGAACGCGCGCACCTCGTCAAGCGAGAATACGTCGGTCAGGCTCATCAGCGGCACCGCATGCCGCACCGGCTCAAACTGGCGCAGCGCATGCCC
The DNA here is from genome assembly GCA_016297585.1 of Clostridiaceae bacterium. Classification (GTDB taxonomy): domain Bacteria; phylum Bacillota; class Clostridia; order Oscillospirales; family QAMX01; genus JAAZKA01. Next base: position 1,291 of record JAEDGJ010000094.1, on the reverse strand, counting down.
GCCGACGTGCTGCGTCGGGGAGTCCGGCGTGACCGTCTCCGGATGCGCGGCCTCCAGCGCCTTCAACCGGTTCATTTTTTCATCGTATTCCGCGTCGGAGATCGCCGGACTGTCCAGATCGTAGTACAGCCGCGCGTTTTCGTCCAGCTCCCGCCGCAATGCGTCGATTTCCGCTCTATAATCGTTCATTTGCATCTAAACTCCATATTTTCCCATGTTCCGTACGATTTTCCAACTCTATTATACCCCGAAAACGGTGCCCCGTCAACGCAAAACGCCCGAATCTCCGGCATAAAAATCGGGGACGCCGCCGAGCAGCACGGTTTCGGCGACGGGAACGGACGCCCGGACGGTGCTCTCGAGCCGCTCGCCGGGCAGCAGGATGCAGACCTCCGCCTCGACGGTCACGGTGACGGTGTGCCGGGTCTGGTTGATGCCCGCGCTTTCGAAAGCGGAATCGACGCCGCAGCGCACGCTGCCCGCCGGAACGACGGCGACGCGCACCCGGGGGCCGCGTCCGTAAAACAGCGCCGAGCGCGAGATGCTGCCGAGCGGCACGGCGAGCTTCGACGGCGGGATCTCCGACAGCGCGTCGAGCGCCGCGCCGCAGATGTCGGTGCGCAGCCGCGAGATGCCGGCCGTGTCGGTATGCAGCGCGGTCACGGCGCCGGACGCGTCGTATTCGAGCGTGACAAGCCCGCCGCAGCCGAATGCGCCGGCCGCGGACTCGATGGCCGTGTTCAGCGCGGCGGAGGCGAGGTTTTCGGCGCGGGCACGCGCATAGGTGCGCAGCGCGGGACGGATGGCCGCGTCCCCGAGCGCGCACAGCAGTACCGCCGCCGCGGCAAACAGCGCCGCGCGGAGGAGCATGCCGCCCATCCTGCGCCGCACGCGATAGGGGATCCGGATATGCCGTCTCACAAAAAAGCACCACCCTTTTCGTTTTCGCTACAGTGTATGCGCCGTCCCCGCCGCTCATGCCGTTTTTCGGGGAAGGGGGCGGTTTTTTGGCGAAATCGCATTGCATTGCCGCGGAGAATCTGCTACAATAAGGGGGATCCTACAAAAGAAGAAAGGGTGCTTTTTATACCATGGCTCTGGAAACAACCCGTCTGACGCCTGCCGAATTTGAGGATGGCGTCGATTTTATCAATCTCGTGTTCTCGCAGAACGCCGTGCCGCACGATTTCAAGAATCTGATGCCCAAATGGGTGCGTCCCGAGCACGCGGCGGACAACGTCGTCGTCAAGCGCGACGGCCGCATCCGCGCGCTCGTCATGTCCGCGCCGAT
>JAEDGJ010000093.1 GCA_016297585.1 Clostridiaceae bacterium | reverse complement strand
GAACCGGCTGTCTGAAATGGGAAAGATCCGTAAAATTGAGATCCCGGGCGGAGCGGACCGTTTTGAACGTTGGTGCCATCCGCACTATCACATCCGATGCGAGAGATGCGGCCGTGTTTTTGATGTAGACATGGACTATATTCCCCATCTGGAGGCAAACGTCAGAGATACCCACGGATTTGAGCTTACCGGTCATGACATTTTGTTTACGGGCATTTGCCCCCAATGCAGGAAATGACCGCCGTCTGCCGCAGATCCGGGTCAGTTGATGCAGGGCGTATACGGACGCGAAAAAATGATCCGTAAATATATAGTTCAAAAGGGGAGACAATTATGAGAAGCATTACGACATTGGATCTGCAATATGCCCACAGATTTTATGGGTTCAAGGGCGAGGCCCAGTATCTGCACGGACACACCGGCGTTCTCACCATTGAGGTGGAGGATACCGTGGAGCCCGGCGTCAATATGGTTTTCCCCTGCAACGAGATCCAGAAGACCGCCTGGGAGGTTCTGAAGAACTTCGACCACGCGCTGATCCTGCGCGAAGACGATCCGCTGCTGCCCGCGATCCTCGGCGTCTACGAGAAGCAGGGCATCAAGGACGGCTCGCCGCAGAATAAGATGAAGGGCCCGGCTTTCAAGACCGAGCTCGCGACTGCGTATCCGGACTGCCGTCTGGTCGTCACGAAGGAGACGATGACCGTCGAGGGCATGATCAAGATCGTCTACGAGCTGCTCCGGGATAAGCTCAACATCGCGAAGCTCACCTTCACGAGCGGCGTCAACGCGGCGTCCGAGGAGTTCGAGACGAAGAAGACGATCGACCGCTGTCCGCTGTGCGGCATCGCGCTGAACGAAAACGGCGTCTGCCCCAAGTGCGGCTACCGGAAGTAAAAACGGCGGCGTCCGGCAAAAATTCGCCGGAGAAAAAATAAAATCGCAAAAAACGGCCCTGCAAAGCGGAACATCCGCCTTTGCGGGGCCGTTTTTGCGCGGATTCCGGAAGCTGCCGGCCGAAAAAATGAAAAAGCGAATAAAATCAGGGAAAACGCTTGCAAAACAGGGCAGAATACGGTATAATATAATCTCCATACAATGGGAGAATTGTAAGTATGCTTCGCCGAATGCCGATCAGAAAGGGGATGATCCTTGCCCGTGGACAGAAAATTTCTGAGGATGCTCCAGCCCGGCTATGTGCCGATGTTTATCGTTCTGCTTGTCTTCTGCATTCCCGGCTATTTCCTCGGAGCAGGGTTTGGTCCCTGGGTCGGCATCGTGGAAACGGTCTGCGTTTTCGTGCTGTTCCTCGTCTGGCGGCGGCTGTCAAAGCGCCGGATGCGGGAGCTGATGAAATACATGGACTCCCTGACGCTGCAGTTCGATACCGCGTCGCAGAACGCCGTGTTCTCCATCCCGCTGCCGATGATCGTCGCGCGGATGGACAACGACGAGCTGATCTGGTGCAATCCGCAGTTTGCGGAGCTGGACCGGAAGCGGGAGTTCTGGTTCTCGACCCGCCTTTCCGACGTGCTGCCCGGATTTGACTTCAACTGGCTCCGCGAGGGCAAGACGACCTGCCCCGAGCCCGTGACGATCGGCGACCGCGTGTTCCGCATCTCCGGCTGTGTCGTCAACGCCGAGGATCCGGCCGAAAAGGGGCATATCTGCTCGCTGTTCTTCGTCGACATCACCGGCGAGCATACGCTGCGCCGGGAGCTTTTCGACTCCCGCGCCATCGTCTCGATCGTGCAGATCGACAACTACGACGAGCTGACCAAGGGGCTTGAAAGCGGCGAGCGCACGATCTTCCTCGCGTCCGTCGACGCGAAGATCTCCCACTGGGCGGACAGCGCCCACGGCATCTTTGTCAAATCCGAGCGCGACAAGTTCATTTTCGTGCTCGAGCAGAAATATTTTGAGCAGCTCGGCAGCTTTGAGATCCTAAACGAGGTGCGCGCGCTGCCCGGCTCCGGCGCGTTTCCCGCGACGCTGTCCGTCGGCGTCGGACGCGGCGGCGAAAACCTGCATGAAAACCTCGTCTATGCGCCTCTCGCGCTCGATATGGCGCTTTCCCGCGGCGGCGATCAGGCCGTCGTCAAGGATCCGCACAACTACAGCTTCTTCGGCGGCCGCAGCCGCGAGATCGAGCAGCGGACCCGTGTGCGCGCCCGCGTCATGGCGAGCGCCCTGTGCGACCTCATCGGCACCTCCGACCGCGTCATCATCTCCGGGCATACCTACTCCGATATGGACGCCATCGGCGCCGCCGTCGGACTCTCCTGCGCCTGCCGCAAGCTCGGCAAGCAGGCAAACATCGTCATCAACCTCCAGACCACGACCGCGCGGCCGCTGTATGACCGCCTCGCGGGCGTGCCGGAGTATAAGGACGCCTTCCTCTCGCCCGAGGACGCGGAGAAGGCGCTGACGCGGGACACCCTCGTGATCGTCGTCGACGTCAACCGCGCGAGCTTCGTGGACGCCGCGGGGCTGCTGCCCAAAGCGGAGCGCCTCGTCGTCATCGACCACCACCGGCGCGTCGCCGACTACATCGAAAACCCGGCGCTCAGCATGCACGAGCCGTACGCGTCGTCGACCTGCGAGCTCGTCGCCGAGCTGCTGCAGTACATCGTCCAGCCCTCCGACGTCCTGCGCGCCGAGGCCGAGGCGATGCTCGCCGGCATCTCGCTCGACACGAAGAATTTCACGATGAAAACCGGCGTGCGCACCTTCGAGGCCGCCGCCTTCCTGCGCCGCGCCGGCGCGGATACGATCACCGTCAAGCAGCTCTTCGCCAACGACATGGAGAAAAACCGCGAGCTCTGCGAGATCATCCGCACCGCCGTCAAGTACCGCGACACCCTCGCCATCGCCTTCTCCACGGAGGAGACCAGCCGCGAGATCGGCGGGCAGGCGGCGGATGAGCTGCTCAACATTCAGGGCATCCAGGCCTCCTTTGTCATCTTCCGCCACGCGGGCGGCACGCAGATCTCCGCGCGCTCGCTCGGACAGATCAACGTGCAGCTCATCATGGAGAAGCTCGGCGGCGGCGGCAGTCTGACCGGCGCCGGTGCGCAGCTCGGCGACAAGCCCGTGTCCGATACCGCCGACGATCTCCGCGCGGCGATCGAGAATTACTTTACTCTGGTATAAAAGGACGCGGAACGGGCATTTTTTCGTTCCGCGGGAAAGAAAGGACTATTCATATGAAGGTTATTTTACAGGCCGACGTCTCCGGACAGGGGAAAAAGGGTCAGATCGTCAACGTTTCCGACGGCTACGCGCGCAACTACCTGCTGCCGAGAAAGCTCGCCGTTGAGGCCAACGCCGACGCGATGAACGCGATCAAGAACCGCGAGGCGGCGATGCAGCGCAAGCGCGAGCTCGAGCAGGAGCAGGCGCGCGCGCTCGCGTCGAAGCTCGCGTCGATGCCCGTGCGCGTCCAGAAGCGCGCGGGAGACTCCGGCAAGCTCTTCGGCGCCGTGACCGCGAAGGAGATCGCCGAGGCGCTCCGCGCCCAGCACGGCTGCGAGGTCGATCACCGCAAGATCGACATGCCCGACGCGATCAAGGCCTACGGCACCTACGAACTCAAGGTTCGCCTGTTCCCGGAGATCACGGGGACGCTCTATGTCACGGTGACCGAGTAAATGGACGCGTTTGCGCCGGGTGCGCCCCACTCCGCGGAGGCGGAGCAGGCGGTCATCGGCTCGATGCTGATCTCGCCGTCCTGCGTGCCGGATGTTCTGCCCGTCCTGCGTGCCGACGACTTCTATTTTCCGCAGAACAAGACGCTCTACGAGGCGTTTGTCTCGATGTTCACCGCGGGCGAGACGATCGACGCGGTGACGCTGCAGGAATACCTCGAATCGCACGGGCAGCTCTCCGATGTCGGCGGCACGGCGTATCTTGCGCAGCTCATCGAGATCACGCCCACCGCCGCCCATGTCCTCGAATACGCCCGCATCGTCTCCGAACGCGCGCTGATGCGCTCGCTCGGGGATATCGGCACGAAAATCACGAATATGGTTGCGGCGGGCGAGGGCAGCGCGCGGGAAATGCTCGAAAACGCCGAGCGGATGGTCTATGAGCTGCGGCGCGGCCGCGAAAGCCGCGATCTGCTGCCGATCAAGACCGTGCTGCTCGACGTCATGGCCGATCTCGAGTCGCTGTACCGCAATACGTGCAAGCTGCCCGGCATTCCGACCGGCATCGAGGCGCTCGACAGCTATATTTCGGGGCTGAATAAGTCCGACCTCATCCTGCTCGCGTCCCGACCCGGTATGGGCAAGACCAGCTTTGCCCTGAATATCGCGTTCAACGCCGCCAAGCAGTCCGGCAAGGCCGTCGCGATCTTCCAGCTCGAGATGTCGCGCGAGCAGCTCGCCTCCCGTCTCCTGTCCAGCACCGCCGCCGTCGCGGTGCAGAAGCTGCGCTCGGGCGACATCGTGGGCGAGGAGTGGGGCAGGATCGCGCTGGCGACGAACCTGCTGTCGCGGCAGGAGATCTATATCGACGACAACCCCGGCATCGGCGTCGCGGAGATGAAGTCGAAGTGCCGCCGCCTCGGCGACCGGCTCGGACTCGTCGTCATCGACTACCTGCAGCTGATGACCGGCGGGAAAAAGTACGAAAACCGCGTGACGGAGGTCGCCGACATCTCCCGTTCGCTGAAGATCATGGCCAAGGAGCTGAACGTGCCGGTGCTGTGCTGCTCCCAGCTCTCCCGCGCCACCGAGCAGCGCGCCGACAAGAAGCCGATGCTCTCCGACCTGCGCGAGTCCGGCTCCATCGAGCAGGACGCCGATATTGTCATGTTTCTGTACCGCGAGGACTACTATAATAAGGAATCGGCGCAGAAGGACAGCGCCGAGCTCATCATCGCCAAAAACCGCCACGGCTCGACCGATACGATCCCGCTGAAATGGCAGGGACAGTTTACCCGCTTCGGTTCGGTCGATACGCGGCATGAGGGTGCATAATGGAACCTGCCGAGCGGCGTGCAGCCGCCTTTTACCGCGAACACGGGCTGTCTCCCGATGCCGTCACCGTCGCCGGCTTCTCCGGCGGCGCGGATTCGACCGCGCTGCTGCTGATTTTGCGGGCGCTCGGCGTGCCCGTCACCGCCGTGCATGTGCAGCATGGACTGCGCGGCGCGGAGGCGGAGCGGGACGCGCGCTTCTGCGAGGCGTTCTGCGCGCGGCACGGCATCCCCTTCGTGCGCCGCGACGTCCGGGTGCTCGAGCACCTCGACGGCAGGGGCGTCGAGGGTACGGCGCGAAAGCTGCGCTACCGGGCGCTCTGCGAAGCGGCGGCGGCATGCGGCGCGGCACATCTCGCGGTCGCGCACAACGCGTCCGACGCGCTGGAGACCGCGCTCTTTAACCTGGCGCGCGGGACCGGCGCCGCGGGACTCGGCATCGCGCCCGTGCGGACGCTGCCCGGCGGCCTGACGTTGGTGCGCCCGATCCTCGCGCTTTCCCGCGGGGAGATCCTTGCATATCTTGCCTCCCGGGGGGAAAGCTATGTCGAGGACTCGACCAACGCGGAGGATGCGGCGTCCCGCAACATCCTCCGGCACGAGGCCGTGCCCGCGCTGCTGCGTGTCAACGCGCAGGCGCTTTCCCATGCGCTCGCCGCGTTTGAGCGGCTGCGCGAGGACGACGAGGCGCTGCGGTTCTATGCCGAAAGACTTGCGGCCGTGCCCGCGTCCGCGAAGGCGATCTCCGACGCGCCGCGCGCCGTCGGTGCCCGGGCGATCCGGATGCTCTACGGAAGAGACGACCTGACGGAAAAGCATATCCGCGCCGTGCTCGCGCTCTGCCGCACACAGACGGGACACGGCGCCGTCGATCTTCCCGGCGCGCGCGCCGTGCGCGAATACGACGAACTGCGCATCCTGCCCGCGAAAACGGATGCGGAGGACGCGCGGATCCCCGAGACGGCGCTTGCCGTCGGACGCACGACGGCGCTTCCCGGCACGGGGCTTTGTCTTGCCGTAAAAAAAACGAAAAGCCCCGAGCAAAATTCGAATACTTTTCATAAAATCTACGTTGATTCCTGCGCGATTCATGGTATACTGTTGGTACGGTCGCGCAAAACAGGTGACAGAATCCGCTTGCCCCATGAAAATGGAACAAAGACTCTGAAAAAAGCGATGATCGATGCCAAAATTCCCGTGTCCGCGCGGGCGCTGCTGCCCGTTTTCGTGTCGGACGGCCGGATCGCCGCGGTGATGGGGCTTGGCACGGCGGAGGGCTTTGTGCCGGCGCCGGGGGCAGATGCGCTCGAGATCACGCTTGAGGCGGCGGAGGACGCAAATCCTGCGGATAAGACAGATCTATTCTGAGAATAAGAGAGGAAACCATGCTATGCATATGGTATCGGCGGCGGACGCCCTTCAGGAGATCCTGATTTCGGAATCGGAACTGCGCACGCGCGTGACGGAACTGGGCGAGGAGATTCGCCGCGGCTATGAGGGGCTGGACGGACGGCTGCTGGTCGTCGGCATGCTCAAGGGGTCCTTCATTTTCCTGGCCGATCTGGTGCGCGCCATCGATCTCCACTGCGAGATCGACTTCATGGCGGCGTCCTCCTACGGCAACTCGACCGAGTCCTCCGGGCAGATCCGCGTGACCCGCGACATCAAGGGCATCGAAGGGCAGCATGTCCTCATCGTCGAGGACATCGTGGACTCCGGCTATACGATGGACTACATACTCCGCCTTCTGCGGAGCAGAAATCCCGCCTCCGTAAAGCTCGTGTCCCTGCTTGACAAGCCCTCCCGCCGCCGTGTTCCCGTTCAGATCGACTACTGCGGCTTCGAAATCGAGGACAAATTCGTCGTCGGCTACGGTCTCGACTTTGCCGGTATGTACCGCAATCTCCCGTTTATCGGCGTCCTGAAGCCCGAGTGCTATCGATGACCCGCGCGCGCTTGAAACAGGCGCGGCAGGCATCGCAAAAGAGGTGTTTTTTTGAAGAAATCCAGTTTTCGCGGCATCGGTTTTTACATCATCGTCCTGGTTTTCCTGATCGGCACCATCGCCGTTCTGTATAATTCCAACCAGCCCGAGGAACCCGCGTATTCCGAGGTCATCACCCTCTTCAAAGAGGGAAAAGTCAAGAAATTTGTCATCGACGACAACCAGATGCTCATGGAGCTGCGCGACGGCTCCCAGGTCTCCTGGACGGTGCCGAGCTGGACGCTGTTCTTCGACGACGTCGGGGATACGATCAACAGTCAGCGCGAGCAGGGGCTTATCGAATGGTACGACATCCGCGCCGCCGAGAGCATATCCGTCTGGTGGAGCTTTCTGCCGTATGTCGTCTTAATCGTCCTCTTCGGGCTGTTCTGGTTCTATATGATGAACCGCGCCGAGGGCGGAGGCGGCGGTGCGCGCGGCGCGATGAACTTCGGCAAGGCGCGCGCGAAGCTCGCCGACGACAAGAACAAGAAGACCTTTGCCGACGTGGAAGGCGCGGACGAGGAGAAAGAGGAGCTCTCGGAGCTCGTCGATTTCCTCAAGGCGCCGAAGCGCTTTTCGGACATGGGCGCGCGCATCCCGAAGGGCGTGCTGCTCGTCGGCCCTCCCGGAACCGGCAAAACGCTGCTCGCGCGCGCCGTTGCGGGCGAGGCGGGCGTGCCGTTCTTCTCCATCTCCGGCTCCGATTTCGTCGAGCTGTACGTCGGCGTCGGCGCGTCCCGTGTGCGCGACCTCTTCGATCAGGCGAAAAAGGCGGCTCCCGCCATCATCTTCATCGACGAGATCGACGCGGTAGGTCGCCAGCGCGGCACGGGACTCGGCGGCGGACACGACGAGCGCGAGCAGACCTTAAACCAGATGCTCGTCGAGATGGACGGCTTCGGCGCCAACGAGGGCGTCATCATCATCGCCGCGACCAACCGTCCCGACATCCTCGACCCGGCGCTGCTGCGTCCCGGACGCTTTGACCGTCAGGTCTACGTCGGCGTCCCGGACGTCAAGGGGCGCGAGGCGATCCTGCGCCTGCACGCGCGCAACAAGAAGTTCGAAAAGACGATCCACCTCGAAAATATCGCGAAAACCACCGCGGGCTTTACCGGCGCCGACCTCGAGAACCTGTTAAACGAGGCTGCGCTGCTCGCCGTGCGCCGCAAAAAGCCCCTGATCGGCGATCAGGAGCTGCAGGAGGCGCTCGTCAAGGTCATCATGGGGCCGGAAAAGAAGTCCCACGTCATCAGCGAGAAGGACCGCCGCCTGACCGCCTATCACGAGGCGGGTCACGCCGTCGTCAACCACTTCCTCCCGACGCAGGATCCCGTGCACCAGATCTCCATCATCCCGCGCGGCCGCGCGGGCGGCTATAACCTGAACCTGCCCTCCGCCGACAAGAGCTATGTCTCCAAAAGCGAGATGCTCGAGGACATGGTCGCCCTTCTCGGCGGCCGCGTCGCCGAAAAGCTCGTGCTCGACGACATCTCGACCGGCGCGTCGAACGACATCCAGCGCAGCTCCGACATCGCGCGCAAGATGGTCACAAAATACGGCATGAGCGATGTATTGGGCCCCGTCACCTACGGCTCCGAGCACGACGAGGTCTTCCTCGGCCGCGACTTTACCGCCACGCGCAACTATTCCGAGGAGGTCGCCGCCGAGATCGACGGCGAGGTGCGCCGCATCGTCGGCGACGCCTATACCCGCTGCGAGGAGATCCTCCGCGCGCATCTGGACAGCCTGCACGCCGTCGCCGGGTTCCTCTTAAAGCACGAGACGATGGACGGCGACGTCTTCCGCCGCATTATGGCGGGCGACGCCGTGGAGACGATCGAAGCCGATCTCGAGGCGCAGAAGGAAGCGGAGCGCGAAAAGCACGAGGCGATCCTCGCCGAGGAAGCGCGCCGCAAGTCCGATAAAAAGGAAGACACCGTGCCGCCGTGGATCCCGCCCGACAACCCGTCCTACGACGAGTTCATCAAGCAGCATCCCGAAGCGCGCGACACCGTCAGCGCGCCCGATCAGCCTGCGGCAGAAGAGCCGCACGAGACCCAGAATCCGCCGTCCGAGGACGACAAAAAATGACCGGATGCCGGGGGGCGGGGGAGTTTCCCCTTCCCCCCCGCGTCTGTTTTTACGAGGCGCAAAGCTTATGCACACCGAACACCTGACCGCGCGGGACGCAGAACATGCCGGAAAGCTCCTGCGCGAGGGGAAGCTTGTGATCTTCCCCACCGAAACCGTC
>JAEDGJ010000092.1 GCA_016297585.1 Clostridiaceae bacterium | reverse complement strand
CGTCCTCCTCGCGTCCGAGCCGGAATGCGGCGCCCGCCTTCGCCGCGACATCGCCGTCGCCGGTCGCGTCGACGACGACGCGGGGGAAGATCGCCTCGCGCCCGGATTTGCTCTCCGTGATGACGCCGCGGAGGCGATGGCCGTCCATCACGGCGGCGGAGGCGAAGGTATAGAGCCGCAGCTTGACGCCCGCCTCGCGCAGCATCGCCAGATAGAGGGTCTTGAGCTTTTCCGGGTCGATATACTTGTCGACGCGGTTGTGATACTCGCCCTCGTTGAGCGCCGCACTGCGCTCGAGGATCTCGCGGTAGAGGCGGCTGTCGGCGGTGCCGGTCCAGTGGCTCATCAGGCCGGAGGTCGAGATGCCGCCGGGCACGCCGTTCTGCTCGATGAGCATTGTGTCGGCGCCCGCCCGCGCCGCCGCGACCGCCGCCGCAATGCCCGCGGGGCCGGAGCCTGCCACGAGCACGTCCGGCTCGGCGCTGACCGGGATCCGCCGCGCGGGTTCTTCGTAAAAACGTTCCGTTGCCATATAAAACCGCTCCTTTTTCGGGGAGAAATGCCCGTCCCGGACGCGCAAACCCGGAGAAAATGCCCGTCCCGGGACGCGCGGGGGAGATTTTTCGCGTCCAGTATAGCATACAAAGCCGCGGAAAGTCAAGAACGGTGTTTTGTTATTCGTAATGCCGGAGCAGCCGGCGCATATATTCCTCCGTCGAAAGCCCCGGCGCGCGGTTTAACCGTCCGAGGACGAGCAAGCCGCCTTCGCCGTGTTCGGCGAGGCCGGAAGTGATGAAATTCGCCGTGTCGCAGCAGGTCAGCGCCGCGCGGAACCCGAGCTCGCGCAGCACGTCCTCCGACTCGGGCGAGAGCGCGCCGAAGGGATAGACGAACACCTGCGCGGGGCTTCCGAGTTCGTCCGCAAGCCGCGTCTGCATCAGCCGCAGGTCGCGCTCAAGTGTCGCCCGGTAGTCCGCCGCGGACTCGCCCGGACGCCGCGACGCGCCCTTGCGGGGGGAGAGCCTGTGCATGTCGTAGGTGTGGTTTGCGATCTCGAAATGCCCGTCGTCGCGCAGCGCGCGGTAGTCCGACCAGCGCAGCATCGCGTACGAGGGGCAGCGGTCGGGGTCGGTCTCCGCGTCGTCGGCGAAGCGCCCGACGGCGGAGATGAGCATCGGCACGCCGAACTCCGCGGCGATGGCGGGCAGATAGACGGCGTTGTTGAGATACCCGTCGTCAAACGTCAGCACGACGGGCTTCGGCGGCAGCGTGCCTTCTCCGTCCGCGAAGGCGATCACGTCCGCGAGCGTGACGGGGGTATAGCCGTGTGCGAGGAGCCAGGCGATGTCCGCGCGGATCGTGTCGGGGCTTATGATATAGTCGCTCTTGGCGTTCGGCGAGCGCAGCACGGAGTGGTACATCACGACCGGCAGCGCCACGCGCGCGGGCTCGGCTGCGTCGGCGGGGACGGCTTCCGGGACGGCGGCCACGGACGCGCGGCGGGACGAGAGGTATTCGACGATGCCGTAGACGTCGATCCAGATCTCATTGTCCGAGTCCTTCTGCGACTCGTCGAAGATGAGCTGGAGCCCGAGATGGAGATGCGGGGTGCTCATGTTGTTCGTGTCCTCGCGGTCGGAGTAGCCGGTGCAGCCGAGGTAGCCGATGACGTCCCCGGCGTCGACGTGCACGCCCTCGGCCATGCCTTCGGCATAGGGATGCCCGCGGCGCAGATGGGCATAATACCAGTAGCGCCGCCCGTCGTCGGAGCGGATGCCGACGCGCCAGCCGCCGTAGCGGTTCCAGCCGAGCGCCTCGACGGTGCCGCCCTCGACGGCGACGATGGGCGTGCCGACCGCGCCGCAGAGGTCGTTGCCGAGATGCGGCCGCCGGTAGCCGAAGCTGCGGACGTTTCCGAAATCGCGGCAGTGCGAATAGCCGTAGCCCGCCGCGATGGGGGAGTACGCCGCCGGGATGCGCGTCCAGGCGCCGCCGGAGTCCCGACCCTCGCGCAGGAGAAAGCCGATCGCCGCGTCGTAGGCCTCGAGATAGTAGCCAAAATACGGCAAAGACTCCGCGATGTCCTCCGCGCGCTCGCCCTGCCCGAGCCGCCGGACGACCTCCGCGACGGCGTCGGAGCGTCCCGCGGGAAACTCGCCGCCGGTGCGCGCCGCCGCGAGCGCGAGCACGGTCACATAGTCCGCGTGCGCGGGCGTGCCGTAGCTTTTCCGGTCGTAGTCGACCGCCTGACGGATCGCGGCGGCGGAGGGGTGGAACTCGACCCAGCGGATGTAGGGCGCACGCGAGCCGTACCAGGCTTTTGCGCCCGAATTGCAGGAAATCAGCAAAAAAACTGCCAGAATGATCGCCCATAACCTGATTTTCACGTCAAAACCGTCCTTCCTTGCGTTCGGAGGATAGCATTCGCCGGAAAAGCGGCGTTTACGCTGGAAAATCGCGGTCCGAGGGGGCATCGGAAACGGAACGGAATTATTGACACGGGTGTTAAAATGCGTTATAATAAAGGGAGAACATCTTCGAAAAGGAAAAAAGGACTGACCGTATGAAAAAGAAACTGATGCTCGGCAACGAAGCCGTTGCGCGCGGCCTGTACGAATCCGGCTGTACGTTCGTGTCCAGCTATCCCGGCACGCCGTCGACCGAAATCACCGAGGAAGCCGCGAAGTATCCGGAGATCTACGCCGAATGGGCCCCGAACGAGAAGGTCGCCGTCGAAGCCGCCTACGGTGCCGCCGTTTACGGCGCGCGCAGCTTCGCCGCGATGAAGCACGTCGGATTAAACGTCGCCGCCGACCTCGTGTTCTCCGCGTCCTACGCGGGCGTGAACGCGGGCTTTGTCATCGCCGTCGCCGACGACCCCGGTATGCACTCGTCCCAGAACGAGCAGGACTCCCGCCACTACGCCCGCGCGTCGAAGATCCCGATGCTCGAGCCGTCCGACTCGCAGGAGTGCGCGTCGTTCGCCGCCGCCGCGTTCGAGATCTCCGAGCAGTTCGACACGCCGGTCTTCCTGCGCACCTCGACCCGCGTCGCGCATTCGCAGAGCTTCGTCGAATGCACCGAACGCCGCGAGCCGCCGCTGCGCGAATACATAAAGAACCCGCAGAAGTACGTCATGGCGCCCGCGAACGCCCGCGCGCGGCATCCGATCGTCGAGGCGCGCACCGAAAAGCTCGCAGCGTTCGCCGGGACCTCGGGCCTCAATACGATCATCCCCGCCGCTCCCGAGCACGCGGGCAAGATCGGCGTCGTCTGCTCCGGCATCGCCTACCAGTACGCGCGTGAGGCGCTCGGAGACCGCGCGAGCTACTGCAAGCTCGGCCTTGTCTGGCCGCTTTCCGAAAAGCAGCTGCGCGAATTCGCCGCCTCCGTCGAGCGGGTCTACGTGATCGAGGAGCTCGACGCGTTCCTCGAGACCGAGCTGCGCGCAATGGGCATCGCCTGCACGGGCAAGGAGCTTTTCCCGCGCATCGGCGAGTATACCCCCGCGATGATCGCGGAGAAACTCCTCGGCGTCCGTCCGCCCGAGGCGATCGCGGCTCCCGACGTGCCCGTGCGCCCGCCGGTGCTCTGTCCCGGATGCCCGCACAGAGGCCTGTTCTATGTGCTCAATAAGATGAAGCTGACCGTTTCCGGCGACATCGGCTGCTATACGCTCGGCTCCGCCGCGCCGCTGTCCGCGATGGACTCCACGCTCGACATGGGCGCGTCGATCTCGATGCTGCACGGCCGCAACACCGTGCGCCCGGACGAGTCCGACCGCGCCGTCGCCGTCATCGGCGACTCGACGTTCATGCACTCCGGCGTGACGGGACTCGTCAACGCCGTCTACAACCACTCCGCGTCGACGATCATCATCGCCGACAACTCGATCACCGGCATGACGGGGCATCAGGATAACCCGACGACCGGCAAGACCTTAAAGGGCGACATCACCTCCGCCGTCAATCTCGAGGCGCTGTGCCATGCCGTCGGCGTGCGCCGCGTGCGCGTCTGCGACCCGTACGACGTCGAGGAGCTCGAGCGGATCCTTTCCGAGGAGCTCGCCGTCAAGGAGGTCAGCGTCGTCATCGCGCGCCGCCCCTGCGCGCTCTTAAAGACCGTGAAGCACGGGAAACCGTATACGATAGACGCTTCAAAATGCAGGAAATGCCGTATGTGCATGAAGATCGGGTGCCCCGCGATCCGTTTCGACGGGGTCGCGTCGATCGACCCGTCCCTTTGCGTGGGGTGCGACCTCTGCGCGCGGATGTGCAGGTTCGGCGCAATCGAAGGAGGTGCATCCAAATGCTGAATATCATGATCGTCGGCGTAGGGGGACAGGGTTCCCTGCTTGCGAGCCGCATACTCGGCAGCCTGTTTACCGCTTCCGGTAAGGAGGTCAAGCTCAGCGAGGTGCACGGTATGGCGCAGCGCGGCGGTTCCGTCGTGACCTACGTCCGTGCCGGCGAGGCCGTCGCGTCCCCGCTCATCGGAACGGGCGAGGCGGACGTCATCATCTCGTTTGAGGAAGCCGAGGCGCTGCGGTATCTGCCGTGGCTGAAGAAGGGCGGCACCGTCGTCGTCAACACGCAGCACATTCTGCCGATGCCGGTGCTCACGGGCGCGGCGAAATACCCGGAGAACATCACGGAGACGATGCGCGCGCTGGGCGCGAACGTCGTCGCGTTCGATGCGCTGGGCGCGGCGGTGAAGGCCGGCTCCGTCAAGTGCGCAAACGTCGCGCTGCTGGGCGCGGCGTCGGGCGTGATCGGGCATTCCGAGGAGGAATGGCTCGCCGCGCTGCGCGCTACCATCAAGCCGAAGCTGCTTGACCTCAATTTGAAGGCGTTTTCACTCGGAAAAGAAGCCGTCTGACACCATAAAATTTGAAAAATTGAGGGAAAGTTTACCATGAATCAGTACTGGGAACCGAAATACGAGACCATGTCCCGCGACGAGATGACCGCGCTGCAGTCGGAGCGTCTTGTCAAATGCGTGCAGTATGTCTACGACCGCGTGCCGCACTACCGCAGGAAGATGGACGCCGCGGGCGTCGCGCCGGGCGATATCCGCTCGATCGAGGACATCGTAAAGCTTCCGTTCACCGATAAATTCGACCTCGCCGAGACCTATCCTTACGGCATGTTCGCCGTGCCGATGGAGGAGGTCGTCGAGCTGCACGCGTCGTCGGGCACGACGGGCAAGCAGAAGGTCGTCGGCTATACCCGCGCCGACCTCGAGCTGTGGGGCGACTCGATGGCGCGTACCTTCACGGCGGGGCACCTCCAGAAGGGCGACATCATGCACGTCAGCTACGGCTACGGCCTGTTCACCGGCGGTCTCGGCGGTCATTACGGCGCGCAGCGCGTCGGCGCCGTCACCGTTCCGGTCGGCACCGGCAACACGAAGCGCCAGATCCAGATCCTGCGCGACTTCGGCTGCACCGCGATCTGCTGCACCCCGTCGTACATGATCTACATCGCCGAGAGCCTCGAGCAGATGGGCGTCGACCCGTCCGAGATCAAGCTCAAGAGCGGCTTTTTGGGCGCGGAGCCCTGGACGCCCGCGATGCGCGCGGAGATCGAGCGCCGCCTGAACATCCGCACCTACGACATCTACGGCCTGACCGAGGTCATCGGCCCCGGCGTCGCGTTCGAGTGCGACGAGCGCACCGGCCTGCACGTCAACGAGGACCATTTCTACCCCGAGATCCTCGACCCCGACACGCTGCTGCCGGTCCCGGACGGCGTGCTCGGCGAGCTGGCGTTCACCTGCTTCACGAAGGAATGCTTCCCGCTCATCCGCTACCGCACGCGCGACCTGTGCACGATCTCGCACGAGCCCTGCGCCTGCGGCAGAACGCTGGCGCGCATTTCGAAGCCCGTCGGCCGCTCCGACGACATGCTCATCATCCGCGGCGTCAACGTGTTCCCGTCGCAGATCGAAGCGGTGCTCCTCGATCTCCCGGAGACGAGCCCGTACTACGCCCTGATCGTCGACCGCGTCGGCGCGCTCGATACGCTGGAGATCCAGGTCGAGCTCGCGGAGACCGCGCCGGTGGACGAGGTGCGCGCGATGGAGAATCTGTCGAAGAAGCTCCGCTCGAACATCGAGTCGACCCTCGGCATCGCCGCGCAGATCAAGCTGCTGCCGCCGCATTCGCTGCCGCGCGTCGAAGGCAAGGCAAAGCGCGTCGAGGACCGCCGCAATCTGAAATAAGTTCCCGTTTTGAAGTTCCCGGAGGGGGCGGTGCAGACAAAATCCGCCCCCTTTATGCGTGATATGCAACAAAAAAGGAGGATTCCCCCATGTTTATCAGCCAGATATCCGTCTTTGCCGAAAACCGTCCGGGCGCGCTCGCGGAGATCACGGGGCTTCTTGCCGACGCGAAGATCGATCTGCGCGCGTTCTATATCGCGGATACCGCCGACTTCGGCATCCTCCGCATGATCGTTGGCGAGCCCGACCGCGCCGCCGCCGTGCTGCGGGAGCACAACATCGCCAACTCCATCAACCGCGTCTTCTGCATCCGCATGAAGGACGTCCCCGGCGCGATGCACGGCGTCATGCGGCTGCTCGCCGACGAGAAGATCGGCGTCGAGTACGCCTATGCCTTTGCCGCGCGCTCCGGCGGCGACGCGTTCCTCGTGCTGCGCGTCGACGACCGCGACCGTGCAGCGTCTGTGTTCGAAAAAGCGGGACTGCCGACGCTCTCGCAGGATGAGGTGCGCGCGCTTTGAACGACTTTCTCGATTCTTCTCTCCTCTCGCTCGGGCAGGAGGCGGAGGCCCGCGTCGAAGCCGCCCTTGCCCGCGCCGAGAGCGCGGCGCTTTCGAACACGGCGCGCGTGCTTGCGGCCTTCCGCCGCCACCGCGTGTCCGATTCCCTGTTTGCCGGCACCACCGGCTACGGCTACGACGACGCCGGACGCGACACGCTCGAGCGCGTCTATGCCGACGTCTTTTCCGCCGAGCGCGCGCTCGTGCGCGTGCAGTTCGTCAACGGCACCCACGCGATCTTCGCCGCGATGACCGCCTGCCTCGAGCCCGGACGCCGGCTTCTCTGCGCGACCGGGATGCCCTACGACACGCTCCAGGGCGCGGTCGGCATCGGGCAGGACCCGCCGCGCTGGGGGTCGCTTGCCTACTACGGCTCGCCCTGCACCGTCGTGCCGATGAAAAACGGCCGCCCCGATTATGACGCGATCGCGGACGCTCTGCGCGCGCATCCGGACACCGGCGCGGTCGAGATCCAGCGTTCGCGCGGCTATGCCGACCGCGAGGCGCTCTCCGTCGAGGAGATCGGCCGGATCGCGGCGCTCGTGCACCGGCATGACCCGGCGATCCGCGTGATCGTCGACAACTGCTACGGCGAATTCGTCGAGGAGACGGAGCCCTGCGCCGTGGGCGCCGACCTGATGGCGGGCAGCCTCATCAAGAACCCCGGCGGGGGACTGGCGCTGTGCGGCGGCTATGTCGCGGGACGCGCCGAGCTCGTCGAGCGCGCGGCGGAAAGGCTGACGGTGCCCGGCATCGGCGGCGAATGCGGCAGCTCGCTCGGGCAAAACCGCAGCCTGTTCCAGGGCTTTTTCTTTGCGCCCCATGTGACGGCGCAGGCGCTCAAGACCGCGATCTTCGCGGCGTCGCTCTTTGAAAAGCTCGGCTACGCCGTCGATCCCGCGCCCGACGCCGTGCGCCACGACATCATCCAGACGATCCGTCTCGGGGCACCTGAGCCGCTCGTCGCGTTCATGCGCGGGGTGCAGTCCGGCGCGCCGGTCGACGCGTTCGCGACGCCCGAGCCGTGCCCGATCCCGGGCTACGACGACCCGGTCGTGATGGCCGCGGGCGCGTTCGTGCAGGGCTCGTCGATCGAGCTGTCCGCCGACGCGCCGATGCGGGAGCCGTATACGGCGTACCTGCAGGGCGGGCTGACGTACGAGGCGGGCAAGCTCGGCGTGCTGCTGGCGGCGCAGGAGATCGCAAAGCTGTAAAAAAAGAGAAAAAGGGAAGGTTTTTTCGGGATGGAAAGGTCGAAAAAGGGGCTGCTCGCGGCGATCTACACGCTGCAGTTCGGCTATGGTCTGACGGTGACGATGATCGCGCCGCTGGCGGCGCTGATCCTCGCCGATTTCGGCATCTCGACCGCCGAGGGCGGTCTGCTGACGACGTTCTTGAGCGTCGGCGGGCTGGCGGCGACGCTCGGCACCCTCGTATTCGGCGACCGATACCCGAAGCTGCCGGTCTTCGGCGCGGGGTACCTCCTTTTCTCGGCGGCGCTGCTCTGCGTCGTCGGCGCGCCGTCGTATGCCGTGCTCCTCGCCCTGATGCTCGCGGCGGGACTCGGCTCGAAGCTCGTCGACACGCTTGCAAACCCCGTGCTCGCCGACGCCTTCCCGAAGGACGGCTCGAAATACTTAAATTACCTCCATATGTCCATCGGCGTCGGCGCGTTTGTGGGGCCGGTGCTGCTCGCGGCGCTGCTCTCCGCGGGACTCGGCTGGAGGACCGCGTTTGCCTGCATCGGCGCGTTCTGCGGCGTGCTGCTCGCGGCATTCTCGCCGGCGCTCCTGCGCTGCATGCGGGGATCCGCCGCGGCTGCGCGTACATCAAGCGAATCGGCGCATGACGCCGCGCAGAAAGCCGCCGATACTGCGGCCGCCGCGCCGAATCCTGGCGGGAAGGCTGCCGTCGCGCTGCTCTGCGCCGTGACATTTTTCTATCAGGGGCATCAGATCATCGTCAACAACTGGGGCGCGCTCTATGCCGAACGCGCGCTCGGGCTGTCCGCGGGGGCTGCGAGCTTCGCGACGGCGGCGCTCTGGGCGGGCATCATCCTCTCGCGCTTCCTCTGCGCGAAATTCGCGCGTCCTGAGTGGACGATGCGCATCATCTTCTGGGGCAATCTCGCGGGCGGCGTGCTGCTGACCGCCGCCGTGCCGACGGGGAACGCGTTCCTCGTCTACGCGGCGCTCGTCTGCGCGGGTCTCGGCGGCGGCGCCGTCATCCCGCTGGCCGTCGCGAAGCTCTGCGCGATGTTCCCGAAAAACTCCGGGCGCGTCTCGTCGCTCGTCTTCCTCACGCTCGTCGTGTCCCCGATGCTCTTCCCGCCGCTTTCCGGACGCCTCGCGGACGTCTGCGGCTTCTCGTGGGCGATGGGGCTTTCCGGGCTCTGCCTGCTTGCCGCCGCCGTCTTCTCGTTTTTCGCGATGCGCGCAATCGACCGATAAAAACCGAATAA
>JAEDGJ010000091.1 GCA_016297585.1 Clostridiaceae bacterium | reverse complement strand
AAGGATCCACGCGCTCGACTGGATCCGCGGACTGATGATCCTGCTGATGGCGGGACACCATCTGCTGTACGATCTGGCGTATCTCTACGGTCTTCCGCGCTGGCTTGTCGAAAATCCCTTCATCCGCGTCGCGTCCCCCTTGGGCGCCGGCATCTTTATCGCCATGTCGGGCGTCACGGCCTCCGTCTCCCGCTCCAACTGGAAGCACGGCCTGCGCATCCTGCTCGCGGGCGCCGCGGTCACGCTGGTCACCTTCTTCTACGACCGCAGCGCCGTGATCGTCTTCGGCATCCTGCAGTTTCTGGGGGTCTCGACGCTGCTGTACGCCGCGATCACGCCGCTGTGGAAGAAGATCCCGCGCGCGATCCAGCCCGCCGTCTGCGGTGCGCTGTTCGCGCTGTCCCTGCTGCTGCGCAGTGTCGTCACGGGCGGGGCGTGGTATCTCGTTCCGTTCGGCTTCCCCGGCGAGGGCTTTTCGACGCTCGACTACTTCCCGCTGCTGCCGTGGTTTGCGGTCTATCTCTTCGGCACCTGGCTCGGCGGTCCCATCTTCGGGAAGCGGTTCCCCGACCGCTTCTACAGGATCCGCTGCGCCTTTCTCGAGACCTGCGGCAGACAAAGCCTCTGGATCTATCTGCTGCATCAGCCCGTGCTGATGCTCATCCTCTCCTTTATTTTCACCGTTCTCGGCAAAATGTAGTCAAAAAGGCGGCCTTACCGCATCATATAAGGGTTATACTATGGATTGGAGCCGCGCCAAAAACATCGTGATCGGTATGCTCGTACTGGTCAATCTCTTCCTGCTTGCCACGCTCGGCTATCTGAAATACACGGAGGCCTCAAACTTCCGCGAATCGGTCAACGGCACCGTGCGCGTGCTGAAATCGCGCGGCATCGAGGTCGACGAATCGCTGATCGTCAAGCTGCGCGACGACCGCCGCCTCTGCGTCGTCGTCCGCAGCCGCGAGACCGAGGCCGACGTCGCCGCCGCCTTCCTCGGCGAGACCGAGCTGTCCGGCTCCGGCGGCAGCGACCGCTACCGCAGCGGGTCCGGCACGCTCTCCTGGCTCCCCGGCGGCATTTTCAGCGCTTCCTTCCGCGCCGACGCCGCTTCCCTGCGCGAAAAGCTCGCCTCCCTTCCCCTGTCGGACACCGCCTCGGTCTCGTCCGACGGCGGAACGCTCTGTCAGTACATCGACGGCTATCCCGTCTTCAACTGCACCGTCGGCTCTGCCTTCGACGCCGACGGCGGCTGCACCCTCTCCGGCCGCGTCTGTCTCGGCGAGCCGCAGCCCGCCTCCGATGCCGAGCCGATGGGGCTCTGCGGCGTGCTGATCGACTACGCCTCCATCGTGTCGGGGCTCGCCATCGAGCGCATCGACGCCATCGACCCCGGCTGGGTCGCGCAGACGCTGCCCGGCGCCGGCGTGCGGCTCGTCCCCGTGTGGCGCATCACCGGCTCCGGCGTCGTGACCTATGTCAACGCCCTCGACGGCAGCGCGGTGCTTGCCGAATAAACGGCCCGCCGTGGAACTGCCCGACGAAACGGCTTGCCGTAAAACGCCTTTTCACCCCATGAACGCATACGGATGCCCCGGCGGCATCCCGGAGAATCGATATGAACATTGCAAAAATCATGATCCCGAAGGTTTCCATCGCCTTCCTGTACGAAAACAACACGATCCGGCAGGGGCTGGAGCGGTTCACGGCGCACGGCTACACCGCCGTTCCCGTGCTGAACGAATGCGGGGAATACGCAGGCTGCGTGACGGAGGGCGATTTCCTGCGCTTCCTGCTCCGTGCCGGCACCACCGACAAAAAGGTGCAGGAGCAGCACCGCATCCGGGAACTCGTGCGCACCGATTTCTGTCCGCCGCTGTCCATCGACGCGCCGCTGGACGAGGCCGTAGACGCGTCTCTCGGGCAGAACTTCGTCCCCATCGTGGACAGCCGCGGCGTGCTCTGCGGCATTCTGACCCGCCGCGCCATGATCGAAACTCTCGCGGAGCTCTCCCGGAAAAGCGGAGAGGAAGCCTGTCTTTAGACGGTCTTAACGCGGATGCCGATACCCTTTTACCCTTTTTATCCGGTCTGCCGTATGATGTGTTTCCGGAAAACATGGGGTAAAGGGGTTTTTTTCAGACATATGAGCGCTCTGTTATCAAGAAAATGGGACGGCAGAGAAAACGCGATGAAATCCGTGCTCCTGATCGGGCTCGGGCGGTTCGGCAAGCACATCGCGATGAGCTTAAACCGGCTCGGCGCGCAGGTGATGGCCGTCGACAGCGTGGAAGCGCGCATCAACGAGGTCCTGCCGTATGTGACCAGCGCGCAGATCGGCGACAGCACCAACGCCTTCTTCCTCGAGTCCCTCGGCATCCGCAATTACGACGCCTGCATCGTCGCCATCGGCGGCGATTTCCAGAGCTCGCTCGAGACCACCTCGCTTCTCAAGGAGCTGGGCGCAAAGCATGTGATCTCCCGCGCGTCGCGGGACGTACAGGCCAAATTCCTGCTGCGCAGCGGCGCGGACGAGATCGTCTACCCGGAAATGCAGATCGCCAAATGGACCGCCATCCGCTGCACCTCCGATTACATCTTAGACTATGTCGAACTCGACGACGAGCACGCGATGTTCGAGGTGCCGGTGCCGCACGGCTGGTCCGACCGCACCATCCGGCAGCTCGACATCCGGAAAAAATACGGCTTTTCCGTCATGGGCATCCGGCACGGCGGGAAGCTCGAGCTCTCCGTCTCCCCGGACAGCGTCCTGCTGTCCGGAGACACGCTGCTGGTGCTCGGCCGGAACAAAGAGCTGCAAAAATGCTTCCGGACGCTGAAATAAGCCCCGAAAGACTGCGGGAGGCGGTAATATGCAGGAACCGGTATTGATTGCGGGACTGGCGGCGGTCTTTATCTTCGGATTCTTTGTGATGCGAAAGCTCGACCGTTTTCTCGAGCGGGAACGCGCCGCGCTGACCGGGGAAACGGCGCGGACGGCGGATACGGAGCCGGAAAACGCCGCGGCGTCCGTCCTCCGTCCGGAAAATAAGGGAGACGCACCGATGGGGCGGCTTCCGGCGCCGTCCGCCGCAGCGCCGCTTCGGGACACCGGGAAAAGCATCCTCGTCCTGCTCGCGGCGACGCTCGTGGGCGCGGCCTTCTCCGCGTTCGGCTTCACGGAGGCAAACATCATCGCCGTTTACATCTTCGGCGTGCTCGTCATCTCCATTGTCACGACGGCTCCGCTCTACAGTCTGCTGTCCTCCGTCGTCAGCGTGCTCGTCTTCAACTTCTTCTTTACGGATCCGCGTCTGACCTTTCATTTCAGCGACCCGGGCTATCTTGTCACCTTCGCCATCATGTTCATGATCGCGTTTTTGACCGGTTCCCTCGCGTCGCGTCTGAAAGACAACGCCCGGCAGTCCGCGCAGGCGGCGTTCCGCACGAAGATCCTGTTCGAAACGAATCAGCTTCTTCAGAAAAAGCAGGACGATCCTTCCGTCATCGATGCCGCGGCCGGGCAGCTCCTCAAGCTCCTGCGGCGCGACATCGTCCTCTATCTGGCCGAAAACGGCGCGCTTTCCGAGCCGCGCATCTACCGGACGGCGGACAGCGCCCATGCCGATCTGACCGGCGGCGCCGAGCGGGAGACCGCCGCATGGGTGCTGCGCCACAACCGGCACGCGGGCGCCACCACGGATACGATGCCGGGCGCGAAATGCCTGTATCTGGCCATCCGCGTCAACCGGCAGGTCTACGGCGTCGTCGGCATCGCGATGGACGACGTGCCGCTGGATTCCTTCGAGAACAGCGTGCTGCTGTCCATCCTCGGCGAATGCGCGCTGGCACTGGAAAATATCAAAAATGCCCGTGAGAAAGAGGAAGCCGCCATTCTCGCCCGCAACGAGCAGCTCCGCGCCAACCTCCTGCGCGCCATCTCCCACGATCTCCGCACGCCGCTGACCTCCATTTCCGGCAACGCGAGCAATCTGATCTCGAACTACCGGAAAATGGACGACGGCACCCGCTCGCAGATCTTTTCGGACATCTACGACGATTCCATGTGGCTGATCAATCTGGTGGAGAATCTGCTGGCCATCACGCGTATCGAAGAGGGAAGGGTCAATCTGAACCGTTCGGCGGAGCTGATGGACGAGGTCATCGCCGAGGCGCTGCGCCACGTCAACCGCCGGAGCCGTGAGCACACCATCCGCGTCGCCGGCGCACAGGAGCTGCTGCTTGCGCAGATCGACGTCAAGCTGATCGTTCAGGTCCTCATCAATCTCGTCGACAATGCCGTCAAGTATACGCCCCCGGGTTCCCTGATCGAGATCCGAACCCGGCAGCAGGGCGGTATGGTGGAGGTCTCGGTCGCCGACAACGGTCCCGGCATTCCGGACGAGCAGAAGCCCCGCGTCTTCGAAATGTTCTACAGCGGCGCAAACCGGGTCGCGGACAGCCGCCGGAGCCTCGGGCTCGGGCTTTCGCTGTGCCGCTCCATCGTTTCCGCGCACGGCGGCACGATTTCCGTGTCTGACAATGTGCCCCACGGCGCCGTTTTTTCATTTACCGTTCCGGCTGGGGAGGTCGAACTGCATGAATAAACCCCTGATCCTGGTTGTGGAGGACGATACGCCGGTCCGCAACCTCATCACCACCACACTGAAAACCAACGACTACCGCTATCTCGTCGCCGCCAACGGCGAAACGGCCATTCTGGAAGCGTCGTCCCACAATCCCGACATCGTCCTGCTGGATCTGGGCCTGCCCGACATGGACGGCGTGCAGGTGATCCGCAGCATCCGCTCGTGGTCGAACCTCCCCATCCTCGTCATCAGCGCCCGCAGCGAGGACTCGGACAAGATCGAGGCGCTCGACGCCGGCGCGGACGACTACCTGACGAAGCCCTTCTCCGTCGAGGAGCTGCTCGCGCGGCTCCGCGTGACCCAGCGGCGGCTCTCGTACATGAACACCGAGCATACGGCGCAAAGCTCCGTCTTTGTCAACGGCAAGCTGCGCGTGGACTATGCGGGGGGCTGCGCCTATCTGGACGGACAGGAGCTCCATCTGACGCCGATCGAGTACAAGCTGCTCTGCCTTTTATCCCGCAACGTCGGCAAGGTGCTGACGCATACCTATATTACGCAGAACATCTGGGGCCGGAGCTGGGAAAACGACGTCGCTTCGCTGCGCGTCTTCATGGCGACGCTGCGCAAGAAGCTCGAAAGCGAGCCCGACTCGCCGCAGTACATCCAGACGCACATCGGCGTCGGCTACCGGATGATGAAGGTCGAATAAACGCGCAAAAACGCACCTGCCTCCGTTTTTTTGCGGAAGCGGGTGCGTTTTTTGCGCGTTTCAGGTCAGCTCAGCTTCGTGATATAACGCGACGCGGCGTTTGCGAGGAATTTTTTCGTCTCCCCCGAGTCAAAGCTGATCGTCAGCAGCATATCGCCGCCCATCGGCGTCGTCTGCGAGACGGTACCCGCGCCAAAGACGGAATGGGAGATGCGGTCGCCGGTGCGGAACAGCACCGCGCGCGCACCGGGCTTCGGCGCAGCCGGGATCGCCGCGCTCGACGCGCCCATATGCACCGTCGGGGCGACCGGCGGCTTGCGCTCGGGACGGGCGGGACGCATCCGGCTCGCAGGCGCCTTTTTCTCCCGCGCGGGACCCATGTCGATGCAGCCCTCCGGGATCTCCGCGATGAAGCGCGAGCGCTGGTTATACGACGTATGCCCGAACAGCATGCGCGTTTCGGCACAGGTGATGTAGAGCTTCCGCTTTGCACGCGTGATGCCGACATAGGCAAGCCGCCGCTCCTCCTCCATCGCCTCCGGATCGGACGCGGAGCGCATGCTCGGGAAGATGCCCTCCTCCATGCCGCAGAGGAACACATACGGGAACTCCAGTCCCTTCGCCGAGTGCAGCGTCATCAGCACGACGGCGTCGGCGCTGCTGTCGAAGCGGTCGATGTCCGTGAACAGCGCGACGTCCTCGAGAAAGCCCGACAGCGTCGGCGCTTCCGCACGCGCCATGTACTCGACGATCGACGACCGCAGCTCGCGGACGTTCTCGGCGCGGACCATGCTCTCCGGATCGCCCGCCTTGCGCAGGTACTGGTCGAGATACCCGGTCTTTTCGAGCACGAGGTCATAGAACTCGTCGAGCGGGGTCGTCTCGGCCGCCAGCCGCAGCTCCTCGAGAAGCCCGGCGAAGGTCTCCATCGGCTGCGCCGCGCGGTCGAAGCGGTTGAAGCTGCCGGCGCGCCGCAGTACCTCGTACAGCGAGATGCCGTTTTCCTCCGCGCATTCCATCGCCGACTCGACGCGCTCGGGGCTGATGCGGCGCGGGGGATTGTTTACGATGCGGCGCAGGCGCATCGTGTCGTCGTGGTTCGAGATCGCGCACAGATAGGCGATCACGTCGCGCACCTCGGCGCGGTCGAAGAAGCGCATGCCGCCGACGATGCGGTACGGGATGCCGTTGGCGGACAGCGCGCGCTCGATCGCGTTCGACTGCGCGTTCATGCGGTACAGCACCGCGAAATCCTTCGGCGTCGCGTTCTTCTTATAGCCCGCCAGCACCTGCGCCGCGATGTACTGCGCCTCGTCGCGCTCGTCGCGTCCGCAGTAGAAGCCGATCTTCTCCCCGTCCTCGTTGTCCGTCCAGAGCTCCTTGCCGCGCCGCGCTTCGTTGCGCCGGATGACGTCGTTGGCCGCCGTCAGGATGGTCTTCGTCGAGCGGTAGTTCTGCTCGAGCCGGATGACCTTCGCATCCGGGTAGATTTTATCGAACTCGAGGATGTTCTTCACCGTCGCGCCGCGGAAGCGGTAGATGGACTGGTCGTCGTCGCCGACGACGCAGAGGTTGCCGTGTCCGGACGCGAAAAGCTGCGTCAGCCGGTCCTGCGCGGGGTTCGTGTCCTGATACTCGTCGACGAGGACATAGCGGAACTTATCCTGATAGTAGGCAAGCGTATCCGGGCAGGTCTCGAGCAGCTTGACGGTATAGAGGATGAGGTCGTCGAAGTCGAGCGCGTTGTTGTCGCGCAGCTTCTTTTCGTAGAGCTTGTAGATCCGCGAAATATCGTTTTTCCGCGCCTGCGCCCCCGGATAATCGGCACGCAGCGGGGCTTTCGCATAGGCTTCGGCGTCCTGCAGCGCATCCTTGGCGCGGGAGATCTCCTGCGACACCTCGCGCGGCACGAGCACCTTCTCGTCGATGCCGAGCTCCCGCAGCGACGCCTTGACGACGGCGAGGCGCTCGTCCTCGTCGTAGATCGTAAAGCGCGGCTCGAGCCCCAGATTGCCGATGTCGCGGCGCAGGATCCGCGCGCAGGTCGAATGGAACGTGGACGCCCAGACGTCGGCGCCCGCGTCTCCGAGCGCCAGCGACAGTCTCGCCTTCAGCTCGCCCGCCGCCTTGTTCGTGAAGGTGATCGCGAGGATGTTCCACGGGCGCACGGGGTCGACCGCGCACAGACGGCGGCGCGTCTCCTCATCCAGTGTGCCCGGCACGGCGTATTCGCGCGACAGCTCCAGAAGCTCCGCGTTGCCCGCTCCCTCCGGCGCGGTCTTATCGGAAGCGCCGCGTCCGTAGCGGATGAGATTTACGATGCGGTTGATCAAAACGGTCGTTTTTCCGGAGCCCGCGCCGGCGAGGACGAGCAGGGGGCCTTCCGTATGCAGCACCGCCTCCCGCTGCTCGGGATTCAGGCGTTCGAAGTCGCGCGCGATC
Organism: Clostridiaceae bacterium; assembly: GCA_016297585.1. GTDB lineage: Bacteria > Bacillota > Clostridia > Oscillospirales > QAMX01 > JAAZKA01. The sequence goes on along the minus strand of JAEDGJ010000091.1, from coordinate 1,606 downwards.
AGCTCGCGCCGCAGTGCGGCGTATTTCTGATCGAAAATCTCCTTGTCGGTCATCTTTTCTGCTCCTTTTCTCATTACAGCCTACATTATACCATATTTTTTGCCATTTGTAAAGCGAAGGAGCAAAAAGAACTTTTCCCCCGGCCTCCGGCAGGGGGAAAACGGCCTTTTTACAGCGGCTCCGACCCGAGGTTTTCCCGGCGCAGCCGTCTTTCCGCCGCGCAGAGCCCCCGGTTTTCGTATTCGATCTCCCCCGTCTGGCTGTCAAACGGGTCGATGCGCAGATACCGCTTCGGCGGGTCGAACGGCGTCCCGAACGCGTTGTTCGCGATCATGCGCAGCGGCACCGTGCAGCGCGAATAGAAGTCGTGCATCGCCGCGTCTCCCTCGCGCCACGCGTCCCCGCCGCAGGACAGGTCGGCATAGAGCCACCCGAACGGCGCGACATAGTAGCGCGCCCAGTCGTGGCTGCCGGCGCGGCCGGGGCGCAGGCTCAGCCCCGACTGCCACACCGCGCCGATGCCCGCGATCCGGCACAGCGTGATGAACAGCAGCGCCTGCACCCCGCAGTCCCCGCGCAGGTTCATCGCCGCGTATTCCGGCAGATTCTCGATGACGAGATAGTCCGGCATATACGAATACGCCACCCGCTTTGTGATGAAGTCGTAGATGCGCCGCGCCCGCAGCAGCGCGTTCGGCTCCGTCCCTGCGATCTCCTGCGCCAGCGCCCGCAGATACGGCGTGAAGCGGATATGCGGGTACTCCTCCCCGCAGAACGCGTCCGGCTGCTCCGCGCAGACGGCTTCCGGCGCAAAGGGCACATAACGCTGCACCGCGTCGAAGGTGTACTCGGCAAAATACACCTGTCCCGGGCGGTCGACCGTGTCAAACGAAATCGTGCGCTGCGCGGCGTCCGACAGAAAGCCGCCCGGCGCCGCGTCGAGGATGCGCAGATTGCCCTGCGTGTCCGTTTCCGCGGGCATCGGGATGTGCACGAGGATGCGCGCGCCCGGCTGCCGCGCTTCGTCCGACGGCCAGACGCTGTGCCGCAGACGGTGCCGCAGCGCAAGCCGTCCGTTTTCCCGCATCTTCGCCGCGCATGCCCGTGCCCCGAGCGGATCGTCCTCCGGCTCGTGCCGCCCTTCGCCATGCGTCAGCACGGGCAGCGCGTTGATCTCCAGGCTGTCCGCGCAGTCGTTCTGGAAGCGGATCTTTCCGTCGCGCAGCCGCCAGTCCGCGCGGCCGTCGGCGATCAGCCGGTCGAGATCGTCCGCCGTGCAGGCGGGAAAGCGGCTCTGCAGACGGGAAAGCAGCGCCTCGTACGAGGTCGTATAATCCCGCGTCAGGCGCAGGGCGATCTCGCGCTCCAGCGTCAGCCGCGTGCGGAGCGCCTGCGGAAGGTCCCGTCCCAGCAGGTCGTCGATCGCCGCGAGCTCCCGGTCGATATACCCCGCCTCCCGCAGGCTCCGGATGCCTTCCGGAAGCCCGAAGGCCAGCGAGCGGATGTCTTCAGCGCAGAGCATCGGCAAATCCTCCTTATGTTTTTATCGGTCTGTGCTTTCATTATACCCCCTTTTTTGTCCGTCGGCAACCTCTTTTTTGTTGCA
>JAEDGJ010000090.1 GCA_016297585.1 Clostridiaceae bacterium | reverse complement strand
GAATACCGCACGCGGTTGGACTATGCGCTTCAGCCGGGCGAGCGCGCGGTGTTCGTCAGCGAGGGCGTCGACTATCGCTATGACGTGCTCATTGACGGCGCGACCGTGCTGGAGCACGAGGGCACGCAGACCGAGCTCTGCACGGACGCCGTCGTACTGGCGCCCGGACACAGCGCGCGCGATACCTTTGCGATGCTGCGCGGGCTCGGCGTCGAGCTTGCGCCGAAGCCCTTCTCCGTCGGCGTGCGCGTCGAGCATCCGCAGCGGCTGATCGACGAGGCGCAGTACGGGGCGTTTGCCGGACATCCGGCGCTCGGCGCCGCCGATTACCGGCTCTCGGCGCATCTTCCGAACGGACGGGGCGTCTATACCTTCTGCATGTGCCCCGGCGGCACAGTCGTCGCCGCGGCGTCCGAGGAAAACACGATCGTCACAAACGGCATGAGCGTCTACGCGCGCGACGGGGAAAACGCAAACGCTGCCGTGCTGGTCTCGGTCACGCCGTCGGACTTTCCGTCCCGCGATCCCCTGTCCGGCGTCGAGTTCCAGCGGCGCATCGAGCGCGCGGCGTTCTCCGGCGATTACCGCGCGCCGGCGCAGACGCTCTCAAGCTTCCTCTCCGGGACCGCGCCCTCCGGCTTCGGCGCCGTGCGTCCCTCCTATCTGCCGGGCGTCGTTCCGCGCGACCTCGCGTCGCTGCTTCCTCCCTATGTCCGCGACGGTCTTGCCGCGGGCTTTGCGGCGTTTGACCGCCGCCTGCACGGCTTTGCGCTGCCGGACGCCGTTCTGACGGCGCCGGAGACGCGCAGCTCCTCTCCCGTGCGCATCACGCGCGGCGAAACCGGCGAGAGCGTCTCGCTTGCGGGGCTTTTCCCCTGCGGCGAGGGCGCGGGATACGCGGGCGGCATCCTCAGCGCCGCCGTCGACGGCATCCGCGCGGCGGAAGCGGTCCTTTTGAAATCCAATGGGTATACGGCATGAAAAAACCGGTTAAAATCCTGCTGATCGTCCTTTGCGCGTTCGTTTTCACCGCCGCAGCCGCGGTTTTCGCCGTCTGCCTGCGGCTGTCCGACCCCGGAGCGCGCGTCGTATTCTTAAGCCCCTCGACGCAGGGCGCGAATCTCTACGCCGACGGCGTGACCACCGAACGGGAAAACATGAACCTGCTTGCCGATCTCGTGCAGGCAAGGCTCGAGGCGCGCGGCTTCACCGTGTACCGCAGCGATCCCGACAAAACCTTCCGCGAAGCCGTCGACGCGTCGAATGCGCTCGCCCCGTCGGTCCATGCGGCGCTGCATACCAACGCCGTGAGCGGCGAAAACCGCGGCGTGCGCGGCTGCGAGGTCTATGTGCGCCGCCATGACTACCGGAGTCTCCGTCTTGCGTCCTGTCTGTACGAATCCGTCAGCGCCGCGACGCCGACGGAGGATCGCGGCATCAAATACACGGATACGCTCTCCGAGGTGACGGACACCGCCTCCCCCTGCGTGCTGGTGGAGCTCGACTTCCACGACTCGCCCGAGGGCGCGGCGTTCCTGACCGGAAACCGCGAGGCGCTCGCGGACGCCGTCGCGGACGGCATTTCCCGCTTTTTTGAGGCCTCTGTGAGCTGGAAACTGCTCCTGCGTTCGCTGCTGCGCTGAAAAAGGCGGCATTTCCCTGTTTATCTTTCGCATACGGAGCGCACAATAAGCCTACTTTTATGAAAAAGAGGTGTGCGCTCCCCTATGAAGGCTGTCATCCTCGCGGGCGGGCAGGGTACGCGGCTGCGTCCGATGACGGTGAACGTACCGAAGCCGATGACGCGGCTTCTGGACCGTCCCGTCATGGAATACATCCTGCGCCTGCTGCGTGCGCAGGGCATCTGCGAGATCGCCGTCACGACCGCGTATCTGTCCGCCGTCATCGAAAGCACGTTTGCGGACGGCGCGGACTTGGGCGTGCGGCTGCGGTATTATAAGGAGACGACCCCGCTCGGCACGGCGGGCAGCGTGCGGCAGTGCGCGGATTTTCTCGCCGGCGAGGACTTTCTCGTCATCAGCGGCGACTGCGTCTGCGACTTCGACTTTACCCCCGCGCTGGAGCTGCACCGTGCGCGCCATGCCGACGCGACGATCGCGCTGTACCGTCACGCGGAGCCGCTGGAATACGGGCTGGCCGTGACCGACGAGCAGGGACTCGTGGAGCGCTTCGTCGAAAAGCCCGCCTGGGGGCAGGTCTGCACCGACACCGTCAACACCGGCGTCTATATCCTGCGTCCCGAAGTGCTCTCCCTCATTCCGGAGGGCGTTCCCTATGACTTTTCCCGGGATCTGTTCCCGGTTTTGCTGCAAAAAAAGACCCTTTACGCCGCCGTGCTGCCCGGCTACTGGTGCGACATCGGCGACTGCGGCGCGTTTCTGCGCTGCGCGGAGGATATGCTCGACGGCCGCGTCCGTGCGGAGGCGATGGGACTCGCGCCGTTTGACGCCCCGCCGCCCCCGTTTCCCGGCGCGTCCGTCTATGCGCCGTCCTATATCGCGCCGGACGTCCGGATCGCGGCGGGCGCGGTCGTGGGGCCGTATGCCGTTCTCGAATCGGGCAGCACTGTCGGCGCCTGCGCCGAAGTCTCCCATACGCTGTGCGGCGGCGCGTCCGTCGGCGAGACGTCGGAGGTGCGCGGCTCGATCCTCGGCCGGAATGCCGCCGTCGGCGCACGCGTGCGCCTCGAGGACGGCTGCGTCCTCGGCGACGGCGTCCGGGTCGGCGACGACGCCGTGCTCGCGGCGCATACCCGCGTCTGGCCGGAGCAGGAGATTCCCGCCGGTGCGCGCGTGCGGGAGAGCGTGCTCTCCGGCGACCGGCTCTTCCTGCCGGCGCTCGGTGAGGACGGCCGGATGCGCGGCTCGTTCCGCCCGGAGGACGGCGTCGCGCTGGGACTTGCGATGACGGAGCTTGCGGCGGGCGGCCTCTTTGCGCTCGGCTGCGACGGCTCCCCCGCATCGGACACGCTGCTGTGCGCCATGGAAGCAGGCATCCGCTCGGGCGGCGGCACCGTCCTGCGGCACGACGCGCCGTTTGAAGCCTGCGCGCGCTATGCCGTGCGGCTGTCCCGCGCCGCCGCGGGCGCGTATCTGACCGAGGCCGCGGGCGGCATCCAGATCGCCTTTACCGGCGCGGACGGACTGCCCCCCGGCAATTCCGCGCGCCGCAGGCTCGAGGGTGCGGCCAGACGGCGGGACACGCCGCGCGCGGAGCCCGGGCGCATCGGCACCACGCGCGCGCTCGAGGGCGTCCTTGCGCTGTATCTTGCGCCGACGGAGGACTGTGCGGGCACGCGGGTCAGCGTCGCAGGCGACAGTCCCGCCTCGGACGCGCTGCGCCGCCGTCTTGCCGCCTGCGGGGCGGAGCTCTCCCCCGCCGCGTTCGTCGAATGGCGGCCTTCTCCGGACGGCCTGTCGCTCGGCGCGCTCGACGAGACCGGATGCGCGCTGGACGACGCCGCGACACGGGCGATCGCCGCCTCCCTGACGGATGCGGCCTTTCCCGACGCGCTGGCACGCGCGGCATATCTGACCGCCCGGCTGCGGGAGAGCACGCTCGCGGGGCTTGCCGCGGCGCTGCCGCCGCATTTTACGCAGACCCGCGACCTGCCGGTGCGCCATCCGCGCGGCGCCGTCATGCGGGAGCTTCGGCGCATCCTGCGCCGCGACGGCTTCGACAGCGCCTCCTGCGACGTGCGTCCCCTCGCGGACCGCGCCTCGCTGCGCATCACCGCGGGCGCCGGGACTGCCGAGGCCGCGGCGGAGCTCTGCGACTTCCTCGCCGAGCGTGTCCGGCGCGCGGACGGCGGCGATAATAGGGCCTGAATCTAAAAAAGGGGCCGTCTGCGCCCCTTACATACAGTAAAAATACCTTAAAAAGAGGAGATACAATGGCTGAAAAACTCAAAATAATCCCTTTGGGCGGTCTTGGCGAGATCGGCAAGAACATGACCGTCATCGAGTACGCAAACGACATCCTCGTCATCGACTGCGGCATCGCGTTCCCCGACGAGGAGATGCTGGGCGTCGACCTGGTCATCCCGGACATCACCTATCTGGAGAAAAACCGCGAAAAGGTGCGCGCCATCATCCTGACGCACGCGCACGAGGACCATATCGGCGCCATTCCCTACGTCCTGCGCAAAATTCAGGTGCCGATCTACGGCACGACGATGACGCTCGGCATCCTCGGCACAAAGCTTGCCGAGCACGGGCTGCTCGAATCGACGGAGATGGTCACGGTCTCCCCCGGCGACTACTTCGAGCTCGGCTGCTTCGGCGTCGAGCTGATCCGCACGAACCACTCCGTCCCCGATTCCGCGGCGATCGCCGTCTCCACGCCGCTCGGCAACGTCATCGTCACCGGCGACTTCAAGATCGATCCGACCCCCATCCGCGGCAAGATGACCGACCTGACCCGTTTCGGCGAATACGGCGACGAGGGCGTGCTGCTCTTAGTCTCCGACTCGACAAACGTCGAGCGTCCGGGCTTTACGATGTCCGAAAAGCACGTCGGCGAGACGCTGGAGTCGTATTTCAAGAACTGCGACCAGCGCATCATCATCGCGTCGTTTGCGTCGAACGTCGACCGGATGCAGCAGGTCATCTGGATCGCCCACAAATACGGCCGCAAGGTCGCGGTCTCCGGCCGCTCGATGGAAAATATCCTCCACGTCGCAAAGACTCTCGGCTACCTCGAGATCCCCGACGGCGTGCTCATCGAGCTGTCCGCGATCGGGCGCTATCCGAAGAACAAGCTCTGCATCCTGACCACCGGCAGTCAGGGCGAGGCGATGTCCGCGCTCTACCGCATCGCGTTCGCCGGTCACAAGCAGATCAACATCGGCGCGGGCGACCGGGTCATCCTCGCGGCGTCCACGATCCCCGGAAACGAGAAGGCCGTCTACCGCGTCATCAACGAGCTCGTGCGTCAGGGCGCGGACGTCGTCTACTCCAAAATGGCGGAGGTGCACGCCTCGGGACACGCCTCGCAGGAGGAGCTGAAGATCATCCTGTCGCTGACGAAGCCGAAGTACTTCATGCCCGGCCACGGCGAATACCGGCACCTGAAGGCGCACGCGCAGCTCGCGCAGTCCGTCGGCGTCGACCCGTCGCATATCTTCATCAGCGAAAACGGCCGGGTGCTCGAAATTTCCGAAAAGACGGCGAAGCTCGGCTCGATGGTCCCGGCGGGCAAGGTGCTCGTCGACGGTCTCGGCGTCGGCGACGTCGGCAACGTGGTGCTGCGCGACCGCAAGCATCTGTCGCAGGACGGCCTGATCGTCATCGTCATCTCGCTGTCGAGCGAGGACAACTCGATCATCGCGGGTCCCGACGTCATCTCGCGCGGCTTCATCTACGTCCGCGAGTCGGATGAGCTGATGGACGAGCTGCGCCGCCGCGCCATCGACGTCATCGAACGCTGCAACGACGACCGCATCAGCGACTGGGCGACGATCAAGGGCGACCTGCGCAGCGACATCTCGAATTTCCTCTATCAGAAGACGAAGCGCAGCCCGATGATCCTTCCGGTCATCATGGAAGTGTAACAAAAAGGCAGGAACGGTACGGTTCCTGCCCTTTTTTCTGCATTTACTTGACCAGCGTGCCGCCGTCGCTCTGCGTCAGGATCAGCAGGCGCTTTTCAAGCCCCGTCGCGGCGTCGCAGTAGACGAGCATCTTCGTGCCGTCGTCGGCCTGCGTCAAAAACTCGTAGCAGAGCGCCTCCCCCGCGCCGTCGGTCGGGATCAGCGCGAGCGCCGTGCTCTCGACGCGCATGCGGGAGTCGAGCTTTTCCCGCGCCTCGGCCTCGGACACGGCGGGGCTCGCGAGCGTGCGGTCGCGGTGGTTCATCAGATAGCCGCGCGCCTCGAACCGGACGATCTCGCCGTCGTCGAGCGAGACGCCGACCTTCACGAGGTCGGGATAGAGGATCACGCCGTTGTCCGTGCAGGAGAAGTTGACGACGGTGATGCCCGCCTCGTCCCAGTAATAGCTCTCGCGCATGTTCTCAAAGCCATGCGCCTCGAGAAACTCCCGCGCGAGCTTCACGGCGTCCTCAGGCCGCATCGCCGGCGTCACCCCGCCGCGCGAGCGGAGCATATTCAGCACATGGCCGCCCCCGCGCGTGACCTCCACATAGATGTGCTCGCCGTTTTGATCCCCGGCAAAGCAGTAGGCCGGCATATTGCCCGCCTGCTCTCCCGCAAACGCCAGCACGCCCGGGCAGCCCGCAAATTCCTCCGCACGGGCGAGCGCGTCGGCGGCGCTGACCTCGGGTGCGTCCGCCGTCATCGCAGGCGTCCGCCGCTCGACGTGATCGGACAGCGGTCCGTCGTAGATCAGCGACGCGTACTCGGGGAAATCCTCCTCCAGCGAGGTAAACTCGCCGTCGACGGTGCGTCCCCCGGCGCCCGCAGACTGGTACGTCAGCACGCCCGCGTCCGCCTCGGCGGCCAGTACGGCGACGGAATCGGCGCAGCGCTTCGCGACGGCGGCCAGCTCGTCCATGCCCGCGTGCTCTTCCGCGGTCAGCGTCTCCCCGGACGCGGCTTTTTTCACGATATAGAAGGCATAATCCCCCGCCTGTGCGAGAAAACGGCAGGTGTTGTCCAGCGGCGCGCAGTTCAGCGGCAGCTCGGACAGCGAAACGCGCGCGGATTCCGCCTCCTGCCAGATCTCGGCGGAGATGGACGCCAGCAGCTCAGGCGACGTCGCGTAGCGCCCCTTTTCCATCGCGCCCGCGATGTCGCCGAGGCTTTCGGACAGGTTCGCCATCGCGCGGGTGCGCGTATCGGCGAGGATGCGTTTATAATCGGCGGCCTCGGCGGCGTACCGGACGGCAAAGCCCACCGCCACCGCAAACGCCGCCACGATAAAGGTCGCTAAAATGGCCTTTTTTTGTCGGTTCATGCGATTTGTCCTCCCTTGGCGGGCAGCCCTCTTTCAGGATGCGCCGCCCTTATGGAACTAGTTTTTCTTGCGGAGGGCAAAAATATAGAGGGAAATTTTACACGGAAATCCATAAAAAACGGTAGACAAAACCGAACAAATCCGTTATACTGATGCAAAACAAGCCTTAGGAGGTTTTACATTCTATGGAAAAAACGAAAATCGGCGTCGTCGGTCTCGGCGGACGCGGCTTCGGTCTGACACGTCTCATCGCCTCGATGGAGGACATCGAAATCGTCGCCGTCTGCGACCAGTACGAGGACCGCGTCCGGCGCGCCGTCGACGGCGTGCGGGAAGACGCGGGCTATGAACCGCGCGGCCTGACGGACTACCACGACCTCCTGAACATCGACGAAATCCAGGGCGTCGTCATCCCGACGTCGTGGACCGACCATATCAAGATCGCCATCGACTGCATGAAGGCCGGCAAATACTCCGCCTCCGAGGTCGGCGGCGCGTACACCATCGACGACTGCTGGAGCCTCGTGCATACCTATGAGGAGACGCATGTTCCCGCGATGCTGCTGGAAAACTGCAACTACGGCCGTGACGAGCTGATGGTGCTGAACATGGTCCGCCAGGGCATCTTCGGCGAGGTCGTCCACTGCCAGGGCGGCTACCGCCACGATCTGCGCCTCGGACTCGCGCACAACCGCGAGCCGGAGCGCGAGATGCGCCACTACCGCCAGGGCGAATACATGCACCGCAACTGCGACAACTATCCGACGCACGACCTCGGCCCCATCGCGAAGATCTGCGGCATCAACCGCGGCAACCGGATGCTCTCGCTCGTCAGCGTCTCGTCGAAGGCGCGCGGCCTGAACGACCATATTATGCGGCTGGACGGCCCCGACTACCCGCTCGCAAACTACGCCTGGGCCCAGGGCGACGTCATCACCACGATCATCAAGTGCGCGCACGGCGAGACGATCACCCTCGTGCTCGATACGACGCTGCCCCGCCCCTACTCCCGCAATTTCCAGGTGCACGGCACCCGCGCGGTCTACGTCGAGGACAACCACTCCCTCTTCATCGACGGCGAGCACTCGGAGGAGACGCCGTGGAAGGATAACTGGAACAACGTCGACAAATACTACGAAAAGTACGAGCACCCGATCTGGCAGAACTACGACCCCTCCAAGGGCGGTCACGGCGGCATGGACTACCTCGTCCTGCGCGCGTTCTTTGACAGCGTGAAGCGCCGCTGCCCCACGCCGATCGACGTCTACGACATGGCGTCCTGGATGAGCGTCACGACGCTGTCGGAGGACTCGATCGCGATGGGCGGGCATCCCGTTGCGATGCCGGACTTCACGCGCGGCACCTGGTTCCGAAAGCGCGACCAGTACGAAGGCGAATTCGCGCTGTAACGCCCATTTCCCGTCCGGGGCTTTCCGGACTGACATCATAAGGAGGCATTCCCCATGACAAACGAACAGCTCTTCTCTCTCGTGGAAGCCCACAGCGCGCAGATCCTGGAAGCGGAGCGCGAGCTGTGGCGGCACCCGGAAACGGGCTACCGCGAATGGTATGCGCACCGCTACCTCGCCGAACGCTTCGAGGCGCTCGGCTATACGCTGACCTGCGCCGGCAACATCCCCGGCTTCTGCGCCGATCTCGATACGGGACGTCCCGGGCCGAAGCTCCTGATCCTCGGTGAGCTCGACTCGCTGCTGTGCGCGACGCATCCGGAGGCGAATCCCGAGACCGGCGCGGTGCACGCCTGCGGGCACCATGCACAGGGTGCGGCGCTGCTGGGTCTTGCGGCGGCGCTGAAGGAGCCGGGCGCGCTCGACGGCCTGTCCGGCAGCATCCGCCTGTGCGCGGTGCCGGCGGAGGAGCTGATCGAGACCTCCTACCGCGAGGAGCTGCGCCGTCAGGGCGTCATCCGCTACTTCGGCGGCAAGGTGGAATTCCTCGCGCGCGGGCTCTTTGACGGCGTCGATCTCGCGTTCATGCTGCACGCGGCGGGTCCCGCGGGCACCTTCGGCTATGTCCGCGGCTGCAACGGCTGCGTCACGAAGAACATCACCTTCGAAGGCGTCGCGGCGCATGCGGGCGGCAGTCCCGAAAACGGCGTCAACGCGCTGTACGCGGCGAATCTCGCGTTCTCGGCGGCCAACGCGCTGCGCGAGACCTTCCGCGACAATGAGCACATCCGCTTCCATCCGATCGTCACCGCGGGCGGCGTCGCCGTCAACGCGATCCCGGACACGGTCAAACTCGAAAGCTATGTGCGCGGCGCGACGATCGACGCCATCCGGCGCGAGAACCGCAAGATCAACCGCGCGCTCGCGGCATCCGCCGCGGCGATGGGCGCGAACGTCCTGCTCTGCGACCGTCCCGGCTACACGCCGCTGGAGAACGACCCGACGCTGCTGTCCGTCGCGCACCGCGCCATGGCCGCCGTCGTCGGCGAAAAGAACGTCTGGCAGGATGCCTGGAGCACCGGGTGCACCGACATGGGCGACCTGTCGGCGGTGATGCCGGCGATCCACCCCTACGTCGGCGGCG
>JAEDGJ010000089.1 GCA_016297585.1 Clostridiaceae bacterium | reverse complement strand
CGGCGCCGTGGGTCAATCCGTACAGCGACGTCGAGGAAAACGTCTGGTACTATACCTATGTCGCGGAGCTGAGCCGGGACGGCGTCATCGACGGCTATCCGAACGGGACATTCCGTCCGGGCGGAAGCGTGACGCTGGGAGAGGCGCTGAAGCTGATCCTGCGCGCGGCGGGATATGACGAGCAGGCGCCGACCGGGACGCACTGGGCGAGCGGCTACGTCCGCTTTGCCGTCGAGAACGGATACTTGGAAAGAAGCGAGTCCGGCAATCCGGATGCGGCGGCGACAAGGCTGCTGATCGCGAAGATTGCGGCGGCGGCGCTCGATTTGCCGGACGATACGCAGGTCTCGCCGTTTGCCGATACGATGGACCCGTCGGTGCTGGCGCTGTACAGTGCGGGCATCATCGAAGGCAGCTACGAGGGCGGGATCCCGGTGTTCAAGCCCGCCTCCGGCATCACGCGCGCGGAGATCAGCGCGATCATCTGGCGCATCCGCGAGCTGATGAAGACGGCGGTCGTGCAGCCGGAGGAGACGCCCGACACGGGAGTCACGATCCCGACGATCGCGGGAGGCGGCTATGACCCGGCGCTGTTCTATAAAGACCTTTCCGGACGGATGCAGTACGCGGGGCAGGAGACGCTCTTCGGCATCGACGTCTCGTCGCATAACGGAGAGATCGACTGGTATGCGGTAGCGGCCTCGGGCGTGCGCTTTGCGTTCATCCGCGTCGGTTTCCGCGGCTACGGGACGGACGGCTCGCTGAATCTCGATACGCGTTTCGCGGAGAACATCCGCGGCGCGAAGGCGGCGGGCATCAAGGTCGGCGCGTACTTCTATTCCCAGGCCATTTCCCCTGCGGAAGCGGTGGAGGAGGCAAACCTCGTGCTGGACGCCATCCGCGGCATTTCGCTCGATTACCCGGTCGTCTACGACTGGGAGGTCGTCAGCCTGAAGACGGCGCGCACCTACGGGCTGCCGTCGGAGACGCTGACCGACTGCATGCAGGCGTTCTGCGAGCGCATCGCGGAGGAGGGATACCGGCCGATGCTCTACTTCAACAAGTACATCGCGACGCAGCGCTGCGACCTTGAGCGGCTGACCGCGTACGATTTCTGGTACGCCCAGTACGCCGAACGGCCCACGCTGCGCTGCCCGTACACAGTCTGGCAGTATTCGTCGACGGGAGAAGTGCCCGGTATCCGCGGTTATGTCGACCTGAATATCGGCTTTGTCAACTACGGCGGTTAACAATCGGAATCAAAAAGGGAGAGGAAAAAGCTTGAACGTGACCATCAGAAGGGCGCGTCCGGAGGATCTGGAGGACGTGCTGCGGCTGCTGCGGCAGATCGCGGCGCTGCATGAGGAAGGACGGCCGGATATTTTCCGGAAAAACGCGGCGAAATACGACGCGGCGGCGTTTGAAGCGCTGCTTGCCCGGGAGGACGAGACGGTCTTTGTCGCGGAATGCGGCGGCGTGCTCGCGGGATACGCGTTCTGCGAGCTGCAGGTGCGGGAGAATCACCCGCTGCTGCAGGATATGCGGACGCTGTACGTCGACGACCTGTGCGTGGACGAGTCGATGCGCGGGCACGGCATCGGCACGATGCTTCTCGACGCCGCAAAGGAGCGGGCGAAAGAGCTTCGCTGCCACAATATCGATCTGAATGTCTGGGAGTTCAACGAAAGTGCGAAACGGTTCTATGAGCACTACGGCATGCGCACGTTCCGCCGCTATATGGAGATCGTGCTGGACTGACTCGGGACTGAAAAAAGGAAAAAGGGAGTAAGAGAAGACGATGGGGATGCGATTCGCCCGTGTTTCGGACAGCGGCGCGCTGCTGCGGATCTACCGGCAGTACATCGACACGCCGGTCACGTTTGAATACGAGCTGCCGACGGAAAGGGAGTTTGCCGAGCGCATCGGACAGATCACGGCGGTCTATCCGTATCTCGTGTGGGAGGAGGAAGACGACATCGCGGGATATGCCTATGCGCACCGCCACCGCGAGCGGCAGGCGTACCAGTGGAATACGGAGCTGTCGGTCTATGTGGACGGCGCGCATGTGTCGAAGGGGATCGGCGGAAAGCTGTACGCGGCGCTGACGGAGCTGCTGCGGCTGCAGGGCGTGCGGACGGCCTACGGCTTTGTCCGGCTGCCGAACGAGAAGAGCGAGCGGCTGCATCTGTCGCAGGGCTTTGCGCGCGTCGGCACCTACCACCATTCGGGCTACAAATGCGGCGCGTGGCAGGACATCGGCATCTTTGAGCGGGAGCTTCTGCCGCATGACACCGCACCCGCGCCGGTGGTGCCGGTCTGGAAGCTGCCCGAGGAGGAGGTCCGCGCGATCCTTGCGCGCGTATCCGGGGAAAAAGCTTCCCAAAACGGCTGAAAAAGGGGAGCGGAGAGGATGAAAATCTGTTTTATCGCCGATCTGCATCTTCCGTACCATCCCCGCGCCGTGCAGTACGAGGTATTCGACTGGGCGCTGCGCGATCTGCGGGAGCAGGGCGCGGACGCGCTGGTCTTTGCCGGGGACTTTACCGCGGACGGGCATCCCGACGCGTTCCGTGCCTTCGCGGAAAAGCTCCGCGGGCTGGACATCCCCGTCTTTGCGATGCCCGGCAACGCCGATTACCGGACGCCCGAAACCGCCGCCTGTGCGGACGCCTATGTCCGTCCGACGCCGGCGGCGCTGGGGGAGACAAAGCTCCTGCTCCTGTTTGACGGCCGGGGAGAGATCGCGGAGGAGACCTACGCGCGGCTGGAGACGGCGGACGAAAACACGGTCGTCTGCGGCCACCATCCGCCGGAGAGCCTTCCGGAGCCGCACCGGACGCGGATGCTCGCGTGGGAGCGGACCCATCCGCAGACACCCGCCTTCTTTGCCCATCTGCACGCCGTGACGCGCCGGGGAGAGTGCGGCTGGCTCCTTCCCGCCGCCGATCCGGACAAGAACATCGGCGAGGAACCCGCGATCGCGTACTACGATACGCAGACGCGCACCCTCCGGCAGTCCTTTTTCCGCTGCCCGGTGCCGCCGGACTTCGCGGAGCGGCTCGCGCTTTCCTGCCGCCGCGAAGAGGATATCCGCTATGCGGCGGAGCGGGGGCTTTCCTGCATCGAGTTGCGCGGGGAGCTGCTCCATGACCCGGAAACCGTCCTGCCGCCGGTATCGCAGTGGCGCGCGGCGGGCGGAACGCTGCTTTCGCTGCACGCGCCGGAGCTTGTCGCGGGCGGGCGCTTCCGTGCGGAGGAATGGGACGCGTTTGCGGACTTCGCGGGCAGGGTATCGGCGGGACGCGTGACCTTGCACGTCCCGGACATTCCCGCGGACGCGGCGTCGGACGGCAGACTCGCCGAGATCGCCGGATTTGCGGCGGAAAAGATCGCCGCGCTGCCGGATTCGCTCGTCATCGGCGTCGAAAACATGCACATGACCGCGAAGGACACGCCCGAGCGCCGGAGATTCGGGTATCTGCCGGACGAATGCCTGCGCTTTATGCGGATCCTGCGGGCGCATACCGCAAAAAAGACCGGCATCCACTTGGACGTCGGCCATGCGCGCAACAACGCGCCGTTCCAGCAGCGCTATACGCTTTCCGCGTGGTATGCGGAGACGGGCGCGGAGATCGTCGGGTATCATATCCATCAGGTGAAGATCGCAGGCGGAAAGCTCGAAAACCATCTGCCCATCGACGACTGGTACGGGAAGTACATCTCCTACGCCGGGTTCTTCCGCGCATGGGAGACCGGGATGCTGGCGAAGGCGCCCGTCATCCTCGAGATCCGGCCGGAGGGCGGGTATCGGGAGACCTTCGCGCTGCTGGACCGGGAACGCCCGTAAGTGCGCCCGCCGGAAGCCGCAGGGGACAGATTTTTCTTGCAGTCCGGGGGCGGGTGTGGTATACTGGTACCATTCCATGAAAACGAAAGGAAAAACGGACCATGAGCGAAGAAAATAAGCAGGAACTGACGATGGAAGAGGAGCTCGACCCGGAAAAGGCGAGACGCGGCCGCTGGTCGTCGTTTGTCGAGTGCGAAGCGGCGAATTTCTTTGTCGACAACAAGATCGAGAAGATGTCGATCGAGGACGGCAACGGCAGCAAGGCCAAGTTCACCCGCACCAAGGACGGCGGCATCAAGGTCGAGTATACGTCTACGGTGAATCTGTAAAAAAACGCTCCGGGACGCCCCAAAAAAGGGTGGTTTCGGAGCGCTTTTTCATAAAACGGACAGGAGGAAGCGGTGCGTGAAAATACAGGAAATGATCGCCTACTGCGCGGCCAAGCCGCATACCTATATCGACTATCCCTACGGCGACGAGCCGGTCTGTGTGCGCATCCGGGCGGGAAAGCGCACGCCGGTTTTTGCGCAGTTCTGGACGAAACCCGCGAATGCGACCTTCCGTGCGGCGCCGGATGAGGCGGAGTTTTTTCGCAGCGTCTATCCGGAAACCATCCGCCGGGGCTACTACTGTCCGCCGTCACAGCAGCCGTACTGGAACACCGTATACCTCCGGGACGACGAAAGCTGCGAGGTGCCCGACGACGAGCTGCGGATGATGCTCGACCACGCCTATGCGGATGCGGTGTCACGGCTGCCGAAATATCTGCAGCGGGAGTTGAGCGGGAGCTGACGCGGGCAGTGAATAAAAAAGGGGACGCGGCAAAAAACGAATGCCGCGTCCCTTTTTGGAGTTAAAGGGATGATTTACTTGTAGAGGCGGGCGTAGACGCTGTTGAGCTGCTCGAGGTTGAACGCATAGCCGGCGTCGTTGATCTCCTTGACAGCATCGTCCCAGGTGGCAAAGTCGCGGCGGCCCATGATGAACTCGTTGACGACGTTGCGGATGGTGGAGAGCATGTCGACGCAGACGTCATTGTACTCTTCGATCTCTTCCGCGTTGCGGACGATGGTCGGCGGGGAGTCGATCTGACGGTCGGCGACGAGGTTCCAGACCTGGTTGGTCCAGTAGGAGGCGCTGGCGTCGTAGAGGTTATAGCCGTAGAAGTCCGGACGGAAGGACCAGAACTGGAGGTAGTTGGTGCCGTAAGCGGCGTCAAAGTCCAGCGTGTTGGTGATGGAATCGGTGAAGATCTTCGTCAGGGTACCGTCGGCGTTCTTCGTGTAGGTCTCGCCTTCGACACCGTAGGTCGTCAGCAGGGAGCCTTCCTCCGTATAGCGCCACCAGTCGATGAACTCGCAGAGGCGGGCAGGATCCTCGGTCTTCGCGTCGGCAACAATCCAGCTGCCGATGCCCAGACGGGCAAAGACGGACTGCGTGCCGCCCTCAACGGTCGGGATCAGCATCGCTTCGAGGGAGTAGTCGGAATCACCGCCGGCGGTGGCGATGGAGGACATCATGTCAGGACGCGCGAAGTAGTCGACGGCAAAGAAGCCCGCGCCGGAGACGATCTTGGACTCCCAGGTGGAGGTGTCGTCGGAGGCATAGGTCGGGTCGAGGAGGCCGTCGTTATAGAGCTTGTTGAGGAACTCGACGAAGAAGCGGAAGTTGTCCTCGTCAAAGACGCTCGTGAAGGTTTCGGAATCCTTGTTCCAGACGGCGTAGTTGGTGCCGCAGATGCCGGAGGGGAAGCAGTCGAGGCCGAGGCCCGGCGCAAAGACGGAGAGGATCATGTCAAAGGACTGACGGTTGACCCACGGATAGGATTCCGGATACGCGGCCTTGATCGCGGCGAGAACATCGTAGAACTCGTCATAGGTGTTCGGGGTGGAGAGGTTCAGTTCCTTCAGGACGTCCATACGGATCATCGGGATGAAGTAGGCGGAGGTGCTGACGGAACCGGCGGTCGTGATCTGCGCGGGCTGCGCATAGAACTCGGTGTCGGAGGGCATATAGACCTTGATCAGATCATACTTTTCCATCGCGGAAAGCATGTTGGGCATGGCGTCGGTGTAGTTCATGAAGTTCATGAACATACCGAGCTGGCCGTACTGATCGGCGACGTCCTTGGCAATACCGACGACCAGATCCGGGATATCACCGGAAGCAAGCGTCGTGTTGCGCTTTTCCTCGAAGGAAGCGGACGGAATCGCGTTCATTTCCATCGTGATGTTGAACTTTTCCGCAGCGGCCTTCGGCAGGAGCCAGGTCTCTTCCGTATAGGGCTGGGAGTCGTGGTTCGAGAACATGCAGGAGATGGTGAGCGTGTCGGCCGACGCCGCGGGAGCGGTGGTAGCCTCAGCGGTGGTTCCGGCGGCCGTGGTAGCGGCAGCCGTTGTCGCAGCGGCGGTGGTGGCGGCGGTGGTGGCGGCGGTGGTGGAACTGCCGGAGCTTCCGGAGCAGGCCGCCAGCAGCGAAATGACCAGCGCCAGCGTGAGGAGGACAGCGAGAGTCTTTTTCATGGGGGACTCCTTTCAAAAAATATATATTGTCTTCAGCAGTCGCCCGTGGCGACGCGTACGACCTTTGGGAAAACAGAACTCAGCCCTTGACGGCGCCGATCATGACGCCCTTGACGAAGTACTTCTGGACGAACGGGTAGATGCACATGACGGGCACCATCACGACGATGATGGCGGCGGACTTCATGGTTTCGCCGATGGTGCGCATATCCGTGAAGGCGCCGGAGCCGACGGCCGAGTTGCTCAGGTCATTGAGGGAGCCGGAGATGACGATGTTGCGCAGGACGATCTGGAGCGGGTACTTGGCGGTATCGTTTAAGTAGATCAGCGGCTGCATATAGGCGTTCCAGAAGCCGATGGCAAAGAAGAGGGTCAGCGCGGCGTAGATGGCCTTGCTTAAGGGGATGTAGATGGTCAGCAGGATGCGCCAGTTGCCCATACCGTCGATCTTGGCGGCTTCCTCGAGCTCCTGCGGCACGTTTTCGAAGTTCGTGCGCAGAATGATGGCGTAGTAGACGGAGATACAGCCGGGGATGACGAGCGACCAGATGGAGTTGACAAAGCCGACGTTTTTGACGACCAGGTAGGTCGGAATCATACCGCCGTTGAAGATGTTGGTGAAATAGAAGAGGAAGGAGAAGGTGCGGCGGCCGAGCAGACGCTTTTTGGAGAGCGGGTACGCAAGCAGCGTGGTGCCGACCAGTTCAAAAGCCGTACCGACGATCGTATAATAGATCGTGTTCAGGTAAGCGCGTCCGATGGCCTCGGACTCGAAAACGGTCTTATAGGCTTCCAGACTGAAATCTACAGGCCAGAGAAAGACCTCGCGGTTTAAGACCGCCATCGTGCCGGAGAAGGAGATGGACAGAATATAGATCAGCGGGTAGACAAAGATGATCGCGAGAAGCGTCAGAAAGAGGCCGTTGCAAAAGGAGAACACGCGGTCTCCCATACTTTTTGTCTCAACCATATCAGATTTCCTTTCTCAATGAATTGACGGGGCATCCCTTTTACCAGAGGCTGATGTCGGCGGTCTTTTTGCTGATGGTGTTGAAAAGCGTGACCAGAATCAGGTTCAGAACCGACTGGAACATACCGACGGCGGAAGAGTAGCTGTAATTGAGCTGGATCAGACCCTGTTTGTACACATAGGTGCCGATGATTTCCGAGGTCTTGATGTTCAGGTCGTTCTGCATCAGGTAGGCTTTTTCGTAGCCGACATTGAGCAGGGTGCCGAGGTTCATCAGAAGGAGAATCAGAATGGTGGGGAGAATGCCGGGGAGGGTGATGTACCACATCTTCTTCCAGCGGCCCGCGCCGTCGACGACGGCCGCCTCATACAGCTCCTGGCTGATGGTGGTCAGCGCGGAGAGGTAGAGGATGGAGGAATAGCCGACGCCGGACCAGATGCCGGAGATGATGTAGAGCGATACAAACCAGCGGGGCTCGGTGATGAAGTTGACCGCCTCGCCGCCGAGCGCCGTGATGATCATGTTGATGATACCGGTCGTCGGGGAGAGGAGCTGGTTCATCATGCCGATGACGATAACGGTGGAGACGAAGTAGGGCAGGTAGCTCGCGGTCTGGACGACGCGCTTGAACTTCTCCGAACGAAGCTCGTTCAAGCTCAGGGCCAGAATGATCGGACAGGGGAAGGAAAAAATGAGGGAATAGAGGCTGATTTTCAGCGTATTCCAGAAAATCTGACCGAATTTGGCGCTGGTCAGGAACTTTTCGAACCATTTCAGCCCAACCCAGGGACTGCCGAACACGCCCTGAACGAAGTTGTAGTTCTTGAAGGAAATGATCAGCGCGCCGATCGGGATGTAGCGGAATACCAGTGCGATCAGCAGCGGAAACGCAAGCATCACATACAGGCCGATGTCATTTTTGAACAGCTTCCACCGTGATTTCCGCGAAAGCCGCTTTGATTCGGGGACGGTCTTTGCATCCATATCGATTTGCCCTCCGCAACAGTAATTTTAATCTTCGGAAATGTATCCTTAATGGAGTATATAGTATATATTCCAAAAAGTCAAGTGCAGGCGGTGTTTTTTTCTTATATAATTCGGCGATAGGTTGTAAATTTACACAAAAAAGAAATAAATGTAAAATATAAACAGTAAAACGGCGAATACAGAGGAAAAAGGGAACGCAGGTCGGGGGGAGTTGACAAAGGAAAAACGGGCGAGTAAAATAGAAACCGTGAAAAAGCAAAGCCGCGGGAGAACCGGTTTTCGCGGCGGATTTGGCAGGAGAGAAAGGAAGGCATCGATGTCGTCGCTGATGATACATCTGTGCATGGCGCACGCGCTGCGGCCGGACGCGCCGGCGGAATATTATGTGGGACATATCGCGCCGGACTGTGTGGACATCCGGGAGATCAAGGATCACACGCATTTCCGTGACCGGACAGACCGGATGGCGGCACTGGAGGAGCTCCGCGCGGCGACACGGCCGGAGGACGACTACGGCGAGGGGATCCTTGCGCATCTGTACCTCGACTGCATGTGGGATGCTCTGGTGCTGGACAGCTTCCGGCAGCTCGGCGTCGCGGCGTACCGGCGGGAGATCTCCCGCGCAGGGGCGTATCTGTACCGCCGGGAGCCGTGGGCGGATGCGCTGTGGGAGAAGATCGACGCCTGTCCGCCCGAAAAATACGCGTCGAGGCCGGATTTCCCGCCCGATAAGATCCGGGAACTGATCGTGTGGCAGCGGGGCTGGTATGCACACGCGGACGGCGCGCCGTCGGAGGCGTATCCGCCGGATTTCTGCGTCCGGTTTCTCGATAAAACGGCGCGGGAGTACCAAAAATGGCGCGAAAAGGGTGAATAACAAAAAAACGCGGCGGTGAAGAATCCTCTTCACGGCCGCGTTTTTTGTATGCGGAAATTACAGGTCTTCGCCGTCTTCCTCTCCGGTCTCCTCGCCGTCTTCGTAGAACTCCGACTCGTCGATGCGCTCGGAGAACTGTTCAAAGAGCGTGTCAAGAAGCGCGTCGTCGTCGACGGAGACGAGCACGTCGTCGCCGGATTCGTCCTGCTCGAGCTTGAGAATGACCAGCTCGGCTTCCGGCGCGAGGCTCATCTCGGCGGGAATGAACGCCATATAGGTATCGCCTTCGTATTCGAGGGTGTCGAGGTGCTCGAACTCGGCTTCCTTGCCGTCTTCATCGCAGAGAACGATGAAATCGTTGCCGTATTCTTCGCTCATTGGGGGGTCAGCTCCTTTATATGATAGAGTGGAATATACATTTTTTTTTGCCGTCAGGCGGCATCCTCGGCGCCGATGCGTGCGCAGACGACCTCCAGCACGGCGTCCTCCTCAGCGGGAAGCGCCGCGCCGTCCATGCGTGACGTGAGCTCCGCGAGGGCGGACAGCGCCGCG
>JAEDGJ010000088.1 GCA_016297585.1 Clostridiaceae bacterium | reverse complement strand
CGCGGACACGATGACATCCTGATAATTGGCGTTGCTCGCCTTCACCGTCACGGTATGGGTGCAAACGTCGGTATAGGAGGGCTTCGTGGAGCTGTACGCGCCGCCGTCGACGCTGTATTCATAGCTCCACACCGTTCCGGCAACAAAGCTGCCTTCCACGGGCGTTACGGTGATCGAATGCGGGGCTCCGTCGTAGATACCGGAGTAACCCTTCGCCGTCATCTGCGCCGTGCTGCTCTTCGTCACGCACAGCGTGCCGTAAGTCTTCGAAATGCTGTAATTCGCGAGAATCGTGCCGGTGTTCGCGGTATAGGAGAAGGTATTGGAGCTTGTACCGGCAATCGTCTGGCTGCCGGTCATCGTGATCGTGACGCCTTCCCCAGCGATAAAGCCGTTCACCGCGACCGCACTGGCAGCCGTCGTCAGCGGATTGCCGTCAAAGGCCTTCGACGCGTCCGGAGACACCATCGTGACCGCGCGCTTTTCGACCGTGAGCGTTCCGGGAACGCTTGCGCCGAACGTATAGTTTGCCGTCACGTCGACGCTGCCGCGCATGACCTTATAGCTCGTCACCCGGTTATCGGAGGATCCGGCGTTGGTCTGGGAGCCGCTGACCACTGCGGTCAGCGTATCGCCGGAAATCAGAATGCCCTGCGTGTAGGTATAGCCGTCATTCGTCAGCGCCTTGCCGTCGTAGGTCTTCTTATCGCTCTTCGCGGTGATGATGATAACCTCGGTGATCGGGTTGACGGTCAGCGTACCATACGACTTGCTGATCGAGTAGTTCGAAGCCAGCGTATTGCTCTTCAGCGTATACTTGAAGGTATTGGAAACGCTGCCCTGATCGAGTATGGACGCGAAGTCATAATAGCTCTCAACGCCCTCGCCCGTGATGAAGCCGCTGTCCGTAACGTGCTCCGCCTTCAGCGGGGTGCCGTCGTAGGTCTTGGACTTCGTGTCGGAGGTCATCGTGACCGGCTTGGGGGTGATCTTGGCGGTGACCGACTCGGCCGTCACCGTGCCGTAGTTCGAGTTCACGGCGCTGACAACGATCGGATAACTGCCGGCATTCTTGAACTGGGGGATCGACGTATACGCCGTGCCGTCATAGGTATAGGTAAACGTCCAGCCGTCGGTGCTGATGGTCTCACCCTTGCCGTTTTTCAGCTCGACCGAAACGATGCCGTTATGCGACGCGCCGTCGTAGACGCCGGAATACGCCTGCGCCGTCAGCGTGGCGCCCGTATCCTTCGTAACGGTCAGCGTGCCGGGTACATAGCTGATCTTATAGTTGCCCGTCACCGGCGTGCCGGACGCGTCCACGATCACGGCCTCGGACGGGGTGTTCGAGCTCACGCCGACATCCGTCTGGCTGCCTTCGATCTTGATGCTCCAAATTCTGTGTCCGTCAACGAGGCTGCCGGAGGTGATTTGGTAGGTGGCCTTCGTCAGCGCCGTGGTGTCATAGACCTTGGAGGCGCTGTCGGCGGTGATCTGGATCTCCTGCTGGGTGATCGTGAGCTTGCCGGGATGCAGCGATATCGCAAACTTGTACGTCACATCCGCGCCGCTCTCGTCAAGGATCACGGGCGTGCCGGTGAACGCGCCGTTATAGGTATCGACATTCGTACCGGCGGCAAGATAGGTGACGCCGCTCAGCGTATAGTTGGCAGGAAGACCTTTGGTCTCGATGCCCGTCAGGGACTGCTGCGCGCCGTTGTACGTCTTGGTGCCGGTCTCGCCGGTGAGACTGATCGCACCCTGCGCCGCGTACTGCGCCGTATAGACCGCGTTCCCCTGAACGGTCGTGCTGACATCGGGCGTCCAGCTGGTAAAGTAATAGCCGTCGTCGGCGGTCACGACCGGTGCGGCAGGCGTCGCGTCGCCCTTTTTCAGGTTCGGCGTGCTGACATTGCCGGACGCATCCTGACCGGCCAGCGTGCCGTGATCACCGCAGGCATAGGTCACGGTGTAGCGGGGCGCGGTGCCCTTGACGGCGGGAACGGGGAAGTCAAGGACGGTCGGCGTATCGCCGGGGATGGTCAGCGTGGTGCGCGCGTTGGCGGGATGATACGCATTCTCGTCAAAGCCTTCCGCGCTCGTGTCCAGCTGGATGGTGTAAGTATAGGTATAAGTATAGTAGGTAGTGGTGCCCACGGTGCGGGTCGACTTGTCGGCTTTGCTGAGATCCCAGGTGAATCCCGAAGCATCACCGGCAACGCTCCCGTCGGCGGGCAGCGTCGCCGTGACGCCCGCGCCCATCGGATCGGTCACGATCAGGCCCGTGCCGTCCAGACCCGTCGTGATGCTGCTGGAGATGGCGGTAAAAGCCGTGTAGAGCTGCTCCGTATTATCGGCGTTATGGGCGCAGCCTTGGGTGGCGATGGATTTGCTCAGGAATTCGCCAACCGTAAAATCCCAATATACATAACCGCCACCAAAGCCAAAGAAAGGCTCTACATAATTCTTCTTCATCCGCTCATTTGCCACACCGAAGCAAACCGTGTAAAGCTTCGCCTTCTGCTTCAGTGCAGTGGCGGTGGCAATCGTTGCGTTATAAGTATCTTCGTCACAGTAGCTGCCGCCACCGTTTGGCAGGTATCCGTCAAGCAGACCTTGCCACTCTTCCTCTCCATAAAAGGTCGGCTCACCATCCGTCAGAGCAATTACATTCTTGTGCTCTGCGGCGATATTTTGAACAGCACTATCTGTCAGTTTCCCATTAGCCGCATTCAGTCCGCGCTCCAGATTGGTGCCGCCGTTTGCTCCGAGGCTATTGATGGCCCTCTGAGCAGCATTGTACCCCGTTTTATTGGACACATCATACCACTGCGTGCTCGTGCCCACCGTTGTGGCAAACGACACAATGGCAAGATAGCGGCCCAAATTCAGGTTCTGAGTCCCGGTTTCTGTTCCGCCAGTGAAGCGACCGCTGTAGGTTTTCAAAAATTCATTTGCGGCATCCTTCGCCGCTTCCATACGGGACTTATAGTCCCACTCGGCGTAATATTTGCACTTATCATCATGATTGTACCGAGACACAATTTCTTGCCCGCATTCCGCGCAGTATTCCATCGATCCGGAGGTGTCGATGACCAGCACGGTGGCCGCCGAATTGGCATCCATCACAGTCGTCTGAGTAGTCTCGACGGTCAGCGTGATGCTGTATTCATTGGAATTTCCCGTCGGGGTGGCGGTCTTCGACAACGTCACACCCAGGTCGGCATAAGTTTTGCTTCCGGTGCCGGTGCTGTCCTGCACCCAGACGCCGCTGTCGTTGTAGGTGCCGTAGATCACGTCCGCCGTGCCGTCCGCCAGCGCGGAGGAGCCCATGCTGACCAGCATCGCCAGCGCAAGCACCCACGACAGGGCTCTTTCCATACTCTTTTTCATATGGATCTCCTGACTCCTTTCATCCTTCGGGAAACCGGGCCTTTTTCCGGCCGGGGGCTTTTTTCCGTCTGCGTTTCGTGCACAAAAAGCCCCTTCTTGATCCCTCAGCCTCTTCATCGGAAAACAGCCGTTTTCGGGTTCGATTTCCTCATGGCTATAGATGAGTACATTATAAGTCAATTTTCCGTTTTTGTCAAGCGGAATTCCAACATTTTACTGGAATTGCTCCAAAAAAGACCCGAAAAAATCCCCCTCTTTTTTGAGAAAAAGCTCTTGCTTTTTTGCAGGACATATGATATAATGTCATCTCGTTAGACTATGGAGATTATGAAAGGAGAAAAACGCCATGCCGAATATCAAGTCCGCCAAAAAACGCGTTCTGGTCAACGAGACGAAGGCTGCGCAGAACAAGATGGCGAAGTCCGCGTTCAAGACTGAGATGAAGAAGTTCGAGGCCGCAATCGCGTCGGGTGAAGACAAGGCCGCCGCGGTTTCGCTTGCATATAAAAAGGTGGATCAGGCCTGCGCCGCCGGGCTTCTGCACGCCAACACCGCCGCTCGCCGCAAGAGCGCCATTGCCAGAGCCGCCAAGTAATTTTTCCGCACCGTTTCGTACCCGTCTTTGGGAAAAAGGCTTTCCTGAGGGCGGGTTCGTTTTATAATCCCGCCGTTTTCCCCTTTTTCCCCGCGCCAGACCAATGTACATGAAAGGAGCTTACTTATGAAGCAGGACATGTTTGTCATTCTCGATCAGGGCTCGGACGAAAACGCCGCCCTCGCCCGCCGCGTCCGCGCGATGGGCTGCTACAGCGAAATCCATCCCCACGACATCACCCGTGAGGAGCTCGCCGCCCTTCCCGGCGTGCGCGGCGTCATCCTCTCCCACGGCAAGAACACCCTTCCCGACGGCTCCGCGCCCGTCCCCCATGCCGACGCGCTGACGCTCTACCCCACCCTCGACGCGCCCTGCTCCGACGAGGCGCTGCGCACCTTCCTGTTTGACACCTGCCACGCCTCCCCCACCTGGACGACCGAGAACTTCATCGACGACGCCGTTGAGCAGCTCCGCCGCCAGATCGGCGATCGCCGCGTGCTGCTGGCCCTCTCGGGCGGCGTCGACAGCTCCGTCGTCGCAGCCCTTCTCATCCGCGCGATCGGCGACCAGCTCGTCTGCGTCCACGTCAACCACGGTCTCCTGCGCAAGGGCGAGCCCGAGCAGGTCGTCCGCGTCTTCCGCGACGAGCTCGGCGCGAAGCTCATCTATGTCGACGCGACAGATCGTTTCCTCAACAAGCTCGCCGGCGTCTCCGAGCCGGAAGCCAAGCGCAAGATCATCGGCGCGGAGTTCATTGACGTCTTCGCCGAGGAAGCGGCCAAGCTCTCCGGCATCGACTTCCTGGCGCAGGGCACGATCTATCCCGACATCGCCGAATCCGGCACGAAGACCGGCAAGGCGGTCAAGGCGCATCACAACGTCGGCGGTCTGCCCGAGAAGTTCGATTTCGAGCTGGTCGAGCCGTTAAAGTACCTCTTCAAGGACGAGGTCCGCGCCGTCGGCCATGCGCTCGGCCTTCCCGACAGCATGGTCTACCGCCAGCCGTTCCCCGGCCCGGGTCTGGGCGTCCGCTGCCTCGGCGCGATCACGCGCGACCGTCTGGAAGCCGTCCGCGAATCCGACGCGATCCTCCGCGAGGAATTTGCCCGCGCGGGGCTCGAGGGCAAGGTCTGGCAGTACTTCACGCTGATCCCGGACTTCCGCTCCACCGGCGTCAAGGACAACGCCCGCGCGTTCGAGTGGCCGGTCATCATCCGTGCCGTCAACACCGTCGACGCGATGACCGCGACGATCGAGCGTCTCGACTGGGACCTCCTCGACCGCATCACCTACCGCATCACCCACGAAGTTCCCGGCGTCAACCGCGTCTGCTACGACCTCTCCCCGAAGCCGACCGGGACGATCGAGTGGGAATAATCCCCGTTTTCCCCGTCGTCCGGCACCGCCGGAATAGTGCATCCTATAAACATCCCGGAGCCTTGCCGCTCCGGGATGTGTTGTTTTCAGCCGATTTTATGGTATCTCGGGAGGATCGTTCGCCCGCACGGGGAGCAGGGGGTTGACAGACGCGGCGCCGCGGGATATGATAATCGCACCCCCTTTCAAAAAGTGCGAATGCTGGAGAATCCCGCACTCAATAGAGGAAGAACGGAGGCGCACGAATGAAAATGCAGGCGAAACTCGTCCGGCCGGATTACGAGAACTGTATTGCCAATCTTCCAAATTCCATCCTGAAAAAGTGGGACGTCGGTACCGTTGGCAAAACGCTGCCTCTTGCCGACAGATACCTGAAAAAGGACTATCAAAACATCGTGGTTCTCCTGCTGGACGGCATGGAAAAGTGTATTCTGGAGGAATCCTTGGAGCAAAGCGGTGCGTTCCGCAGCCATCTTGCCGGGATATACCATTCCGTCTTTCTTTCCACAACCGTAGCGGCGACCACCTCCATGCTGACCGGGCAGCAGCCCTGTGAGCATGGCTGGCTCGGCTGGGACTGCTATTACCCGCAGATCGGCAACACCGTCACGGTTTTCCGGAATACCGTGCAGGGCACCGATGAACCGGCCGCAGACTTCCATGTCGCCGGAAAATATGCGCCGTACACGGATATCATCCATAAAATCCGAACCGCAGGAGGAAACGCCTGTTATTGCCTTCCGTTCGTTCCGCCTTTCCCGGACAGCTTTGAAGCGGTATGCAGCCGAATCAAAGCCTTATGCCGGGAGCCCGGAAAGAAATACATATACGCCTACTGGGATCAGCCGGACGGACTGCTTCACAAATACGGAAGACGCGCTCCCGAAGTCACGGCGGAGCTGAAGCATATGGAAGCCTGCGTAGCCAGCATAGCTCGGGAGCTTGCGGACACTTTGCTCTTTGTCACGGCGGATCACGGTCATATCAACACGGAAAGCGCCGTTCTTCAGGATTATCCCGCGATCACAGACTGCCTTGTAAGACTGCCGTCCTTGGAGCCGCGCGTGCTGAATTTCTTCGTCAAAGAGGGAAAACGGGAGAAATTTGTCCGGGCATTCCGAAGGGAATTCGGAGACAAATTTCTGCTCCTGCCGATGGCGGAGGCGATCGATGCGAAACTGATGGGAACCGGCAGAGAGCACCCGCTCTTCCGCGCGATGCTGGGGGACTTTTCTGGCCGTTGCCGCAGACGATCTGTCCATATTTTTCGCAGAGGAAAAATGCGTTTCGATGCACGGCAGTCTGACAGAGGATGAGATGCTGATCCCGCTGCTTGTTTTTGCGGGGAGCTTTGATTGAGCTGCCATATCGGCAAAACAGCTGCAGTGTCTGCAAACCCAGACACCGGGATATCAAAACCAACAAATCCAACCTATACGGGAAAGAGGGAATAGAAAGTGATAAAAATCACAGAACAGCAGAAAGCGGTATTAAGTCCGTTTATTCCAAAGCTGCATGAATACATTGTGCAAGACGATGTAGATGCTCTTTTGGCCGATCTGGATTTTGCAATCATTGATCAACTGGACGAGAAACAGGAACATCTTTCCCGCATGGGTGTCAGGCTTCAGCACATATACGACGTGCTTCTTGAGCAGAATGAATAAGGCGCCGGTACATGACGGCGCGGAAGCGGGAACGTGCGACGCATTCCCATCCGCCTTCTACAAAACGTAACGTTCCTGTAACTTTACATCCGCCTTTTTCCGTGATATAGTGTTCTTGAAAGAAGCATCTCCCCGCAGAGCGCCGTTTTTCGCAACGGAAGAGCCGTTAATTTGGGAGGTGCTTCTTGCCATGTACGCTGTTGTACATGGCATTCCCGGCTGTATTCTGCAGCGCGGTCATTTTGACTTTGTAAAACTTTCCGTCAAGGTTTTCCCTGCGGGCCGTCCGGCAATTCCGGCACGCATCCGCCATGACTCCGCGATGTGCCGAAAAAAACGCGGAGGATGCGTTGCAATCCCCGCCGCCGGTGTGGTATAATGCCGCTGTACCGGCCGGATCCCGGCGGGGAAAACCCCATTCAGGAAAGCAGGGAGTTTATACGAAAAACAAAACTGTCCCGTCCATACTCTGGGCGGTTCTCGCGGCGGCGCTGTATGCGGTCAGCACGCCGGTATCGAAGCTGCTGCTGCGGGACATCCCGTCCACGATGCTCGCGGCTCTCCTGTATCTCGGTGCGGGGCTCGGCATGCTCCTGCTCGGCGCCGTCCGGCACGGCCTCGGACGCGGCACGTCCGAGAGACGGCTTTCCCGCCGCGATCTGCCCTTCGCCGCCGGGATGATCTTGCTCGACATCGCCGCGCCCGTCTGCCTGATGGCGGGGCTTTCCCGCACGACGCCCGCCGCCGTGTCGCTGCTCAACAATTTCGAGATCGTCGCCACCGCCCTGATCGCGCTCGCCGTCTTCCGGGAGCCCGTCGGACGGCGGCTCTGGCTCGCCATCGGCCTGATCACGCTGTCCAGCATGATCCTCTCGTTCGAAGACGCCTCCAGCCTGCAGTTTTCCGCCGGTTCGCTGCTCGTGCTGCTCGCCTGCGTCTGCTGGGGCTTCGAAAACAACTGTACCCGGATGATGTCCGGCAGCGACCCGCTCGAAATCGTCGTGCTGAAGGGGTTCGGCTCCGGGCTCGGGTCGCTCGCCATCGCGTTTGCACTCGGTCAGCGCCTTCCCGCCGCCCGGCTTGTCTGCACGGCGCTGCTTCTGGGCTTCGTCGCCTACGGACTGAGCATTTTCTTCTATGTCTATGCCCAGAGAGCGCTCGGCGCGGCCAAAACCAGCGCCTATTACGCCGTTTCCCCGTTCATCGGCACCGCGCTCTCGCTCGTCATCTTCCGGGAGCTGCCGGGGCTGTCCTTCTGGGCGGCGCTCGTCATCATGATCCTCGGCGCCTGGCTCGCGTCGGCAGACTCGAAGTCTGCAAACGCTGCGTCGGCAGACCCGAAGTCGGCGGACGGCGCGGCGGCCTATGCGCCCGAAAAGCGCCGATAAAAAACCGTTTCGCGGGAGACGCGAAAAGCGTTGACTTTATCCGGATTTTGTGCTAGTATAAAGAGACGGAACCGGGCGCTTTTGGCGCACATTCCGTCAAAAGACTCGAGAGATTGGAGATGCAAAGCATGAAGAGAATCAAGACCCTGGAGACCCGCAGCCTGTGCGAGAGCGCCAAGAAGGGCGGCTGCGGCGAATGCCAGACCTCCTGCCAGTCTGCTTGCAAGACCAGCTGCGGTGTTGCAAACCAGTCCTGCGAGAAGAAGGACAAATAATCTCTTTGCAGAGCATGAAAGGCGCCGCCCGCTGTGACGGCGCTTTTTATGTACCGCGCTTTACTAAAACAAAAAAAGGAGACGTCCGGCTTTGGTACATCAATATAAACTCAACGGCTGCAACATCGTCCTCGATACCTGCTCCGGCTCCGTCCACTCGGTGGACGAGGTGGCCTATGACATGATCGCGCTCTATCCCGATCACGGACGCGAGGAGATCATCGCGGAGATGCTGCAAAAATACGGCGGACGCCCCGACGTCACGGAGGAAGACCTCCGCGCCTGCATGGACGACATCGAGACGCTCGTCCGGACGGGCAGACTGTATACGCCCGACACCTTTGCCCCGATGGCGGGCGAGTTCAAGGCCCGCTCCGGCAATGTGATCAAGGCACTGTGCCTCCACGTCGCGCACACCTGCAACTTAAACTGCTCCTACTGCTTTGCAAGCCAGGGCAAATACCACGGCGAGCGCGCGCTGATGAGCTTCGAGACCGGACGCCGGGCGCTCGACTTCCTGATCGAAAACTCCGGCAGCCGGAGAAACCTCGAGGTCGACTTCTTCGGCGGCGAGCCGCTGATGAACTGGGACGTCGTGAAGCAGCTCGTCGCCTACGCCCGCTCCGTTGAGAAGGAAAAAGGAAAGAACTTCCGCTTCACGCTGACGACCAACGGCATGCTCATCGACGACGACGTCATCGATTTTGCAAACCGCGAGATGGCAAACGTCGTGTTAAGCCTCGACGGACGCCGCGAGATCCACGACGCGACGCGCGTCGACTATGCCGGAAACGGCAGCTACGACCGGATCGTGCCGAAATTCCAGAAGCTCGTCGCCTCCCGGGGCGGGAAGGGCTACTATATGCGCGGGACGTTTACCCACCGGAATCCCGATTTTACAAAGGACGTCCTGCACATGGCGGATCTCGGGTTTACCGAGCTGAGCATGGAGCCCGTCGTCGCCGCGCCGGACGACCCGATGGCGCTGACGCCGGAGGATCTGGAGACCGTCAAGGCGCAGTACGAGCTGCTCGCGCAGGAAATGATCCGCCGCCGCCGCGAGGGACGGGGCTTTACGTTCTACCACTATATGATCGACCTGACCGCGGGGCCCTGCATCTACAAGCGCATCTCCGGCTGCGGCTCCGGCACGGAGTACATGGCCG
>JAEDGJ010000087.1 GCA_016297585.1 Clostridiaceae bacterium | reverse complement strand
TCGTCGAGCTTCAATACCGCCATGAACGCCTCCTGCGGGACGTTGACCGTGCCGAGGGAGCGCATCTTCTTTTTGCCTTCCTTCTGCTTCTCGAGCAGCTTCTTTTTGCGCGTGATGTCGCCGCCGTAGC
Source organism: Clostridiaceae bacterium (assembly GCA_016297585.1). Classification (GTDB taxonomy): domain Bacteria; phylum Bacillota; class Clostridia; order Oscillospirales; family QAMX01; genus JAAZKA01. Next base: position 9,753 of record JAEDGJ010000087.1, on the reverse strand, counting down.
ATTTGGCGAGCACGTCCTTGCGCATCGGCTTGACGTTTTCGCGCGCGATGACCTTGCCGCCGATGCACGCCTGGATTGGGATCTCGAAGAGCTGGCGCGGGATGTTGTCCCGCAGCTTCTCCGCGATGCGGCGCGCGCGGGGATAGGCCTTGTCCTCGTGGACGATGAACGACAGCGCGTCGACCGCCTCCCCGTTTAACAGCACGTCGAGCTTGACGAGCTTCGATTGCCGGTATTCGTGCAGCTCGTAGTCAAGCGACGCGTATCCCCGGGTGCGCGCCTTGAGCGAATCGAAGAAGTCGTAGATGATCTCGCCTAAGGGCAGCTCGTAGTGCATCTCCACGCGGTCGGCTTCGATATAGTCCATGCCCTTGTACTCGCCGCGGCGCTCCTGACACAGCTCCATGATGTTGCCGACATACTGCGTCGGCGTGTAGATGCTGGCGCTGACGTAGGGCTCCTCGGCGTATTCGATCTCGCTCGGATTCGGGTAGTTTAAGGGGTTCGAGATGACGAGCAGCTCGCCGTCCGTCCTGCGGATGTGGTACTCGACCGACGGCGCCGTGGTGATGAGGTCGAGGTTGAACTCGCGCTCGAGCCGCTCGGAGATGATCTCCATGTGCAGCAATCCCAGAAAGCCGCAGCGGAAGCCGTAGCCGAGGGCGATGGACGTCTCCGGCTCGAAGGTCAGGGACGCGTCGTTGAGCTTCAGCTTCTCGAGCGCCTCGCGCAGGTCGGGGTATTTCGAGCCGTCGACGGTGTAGATGCCGGAGAAGACCATCGGCTTGACCGGACGGTAGCCCGGCAGGGGACGGTCGGCGGGGTGGTCGTCGAGCGTGACCGTATCGCCGACGGCGACGTCGGACAGCGTCTTGATCGACGCGGTGAGGTAGCCGACCTCGCCCGCGCGCAGCTCACGCGCCGGCTCAAAGCCGAGCGGGCGCAGATAGCCGAGCTCGACGACCTGATAGACGGAGCCTTTGGCCATCATGCGGATGGTGTCGCCGGTGCGCAGCGTACCCTCGCGCAGGCGCATCAGCACGATGACGCCGCGGTAGCTGTCGTACTGGCTGTCGAAGATCAGCGCGCGGAGCGGCGCGTCGGGGTCGCCGGTGGGCGCGGGGATGTCCGAGACGATGCGTTCCGCGACGGCGCGGATGTTGATGCCCTGCTTGGCGGAGATCTCCGGGGCATCGAGCGCCGGAATGCCGATCACGTCCTCGATCTCGTGCTTGACGCGCTGCGGATCCGCCGCGGGCAGGTCGATCTTGTTGATGACCGGCACGACCTCGAGGTTGTTGTCGACCGCGAGATAGGTGTTCGCCAGCGTCTGCGCCTCGATGCCCTGCGACGCGTCGACGACGAGCACCGCGCCCTCGCAGGCCGCGAGAGAGCGGGAGACCTCGTAGTTGAAGTCGACGTGTCCGGGGGTGTCGATCAGGTTCAGCTCGTAGTCCTCGCCGTCGTCGGCGCGGTAGGTGAGCTTGACCGCGCGCGCCTTGATCGTGATGCCGCGCTCGCGCTCGAGCTCCATGTTGTCGAGGAGCTGGTTTTCCATCTCCCGCGCGGTGACGGCACCGGTCAGCTCGAGGAGCCGGTCGGCCAGCGTGGATTTGCCGTGGTCGATGTGCGCGATGATGGAAAAGTTGCGGATGTTCTTCTGATTCGTCATATTTCGCTCCGAATGGATAGAGTATAGAAGAATAATTGCTTATTTGACCGGTCTGCGCGTACCCTGATAGCCGCGGTATTCCGTGGGGCCGGGCCAGTATTCCCGGCCGCCGCGGCAGTCCTTCAGATACTGCAGCGACCGCACCTGAGAGGTCCATTCCATATCGTCATAGTGCACCGGATCGTGATACCCCTCGATATCGCAGCTTCCCGAAAAGCCCGCCTGCAGCAGGATGGTGAAAACATCCGACCAGTTCGTATCACCGAAGCCCGGGGTGCGGTTCCACATATACGGGTGGATGCCGTTGATGCCGTAGTCGCGGATGACGTCCCACGCGACGGTGCCGTCCTTGCCGTGGAGATGGACGACCTTCGGCGCGTACCGGCGAAGCTGCGGGATCGGGTCGGCCAGCGCCTCGAGCGCATGACACGGCTCCCATTCCAGACCGAGCGCGGGGCTTTTGACCGCGTCGAACACCAGATCCCACGCCTCCGGACAGTAGGCGAGGTTGTGCGAGCCGCCGTTCCAGCCGCGGCCGCAGCCCTCCAGCGCGAGCTTGACGCCGTACGCCTCCGCCATCTCGCAGAGCGGCTCGAAGACCGCCTTCCATTCCGGGATCGTGTCCGGGACCGTTTTGTCGGGATTGCCGCCCGCAAACAGGCCGATCGCGCCGCAGTTGAGGAGAGGCGCGTTCCGGATCAGCGTTTCCACGCCGCGGCGCACGTCCCCGTCCGTCAGCGTGTTGCCGTAGATCGCGTAGTTGACCGCGCGGCCGTCGAGTACCGCCGAGATGCGCCGCGCGTACTCGTCGAAGTCCAGCGCGACGACATCCGTCTCAAAACGGAGCTGATAGCTCTCGAAACCGACCGCGTTCAGCTGCGGGATCATCGTTTCGGCGCTCATTCCGGGAATCAGTGTACCGATTTTTATATCAATCATGGAATCCGCCCTGCCTTATCCGGCCATACGGCCGCCATTTTACAAATTACAGTATAACACGCCGCCCGGCGGTTTGCAACCGCTTTTTTGCGCGCGGAGGGGACTTTTTCCCGGCGCTTTCGGCAAAAAAGGGCGCAAAAAAGGGAACCGTCCCGAAAAAGGGGGGGACGGTTCCCGCCGAAAAATGGGAACACCGGCAGCTACCAGGACAGAATTTCACGGAGCGCCGTTTTAACGTATTCCAGGTCATCCGTATTGGAGACAACGTACACACCGATGGACTGGGTGCCGAAAACCGGTGTGAGAACGGCGCAGCCGGACAGATCGACGCCGCAGACAGGCGTCTTTTCGCCGGTGGGGTTTCCTTGGTCATCGAGCATATCGAAGCTGAGCGCACGGCTGCCCAGCGCTTCGATCTCCTCCTCCGTCAGCAGCTCCGAGAGAGACAGGAAGCTGTCGGAGCGGGCGTTGCGGGCTGCGTTTTCCTCGTCCGCGAACAGAATATCCACTTCCTGCGACGCAAACATCGCGGTCAGCTTCATCATCGTGCTCGCCGTCATCATGGCGTCGGAGGTCGAATCTCCGGTGTACATATAGGAATATTGGATCTCCCCGTCATACGCGGGAAGACGCGCGCCGATATCGGCGGACACCGCGTCCTGACTGTCCAGACCGATATACTTCGCGATGCAGGTGATGCCAAGATACGGCGCTTCCTCCGAAGAGCTGCAGCCGGAGAAGAGAGTAAGGGAAAACATCAGGGCGCACAGAAGAGCAACGGAGCGTTTCATTGCAGCGGTCATCCTTTCGTAAGCGTTCTAATGGTTTTGAATTGAACTGAATGATGCTATTATAAGGCAGAATGCCGTTCAGAATCAAGAGCGAGGATTGCCAAAAAGCACGGGGGAAAGCGGGGAAAAGCGCATGGGAGGGCCGAAGAAGTGTGAACGGGAGGAAACAGATCGTATACAGACTGTTTACAACTGAACAATCGGCGGCGGGGCGGGGGAGGATAATGAAGAATGAATAATGAATAGTGAAGAATGAATAATGAAAAAACGACACGTCTCTTTTGAGACTTGTCGTTTTTCTTTTGGAGGCGCCACCCGGAATCGGACCGGGGAATAAGGGTTTTGCAGACCCTTGCCTTACCGCTTGGCCATGGCGCCACAAGAGCGTATCCTGATTATACACGATAAACGCCGGATTGTCAAGAGGGAAAAGAAAAAAACCGGAGGGGAGAGTGAAAAGGGAGAAATTTTTTCAGGAGATGAAAAGAGGAGGCGGGGACAACGGGGGGCGGATGCAGGAAGCGAAAACCGGGCTTGCAGGAAGGACGGCGGGAAAAGACGCGGCGGGGCGTTTTGAAAGTAAAAATTGGAGGAAAGGGGGAAAGCGGGCTGCAAAAAATGTTTGGGCAAAATGCCGGAACGATTGGAGAAGGTGGCGTTAAAAAGAAGGAAAGGCTCAAAAAAACGGGTTTACATTCCTGAAAAATGTGGTATACTAAACGTTACAGAAACGAAGGAGGAATGTTCCTTGACAAAATACGTCTATCTCTTTACCGAAGGCAACGGCAAAATGCGGGAGCTTCTGGGCGGCAAAGGCGCCAACCTCGCCGAAATGACGGGACTGGGCATGCCGGTTCCCCAGGGGTTCACGATCACCACGGAAGCCTGCACCCGGTATTATGAAGACGGTGAAAAGATCGCCCCTGAAATTGAGGCGCAGATTACCGAATATCTGGGTAAGATGGAAGAGATCACCGGCAAGAAGTTCGGCGATCCGACGAATCCCCTGCTCGTCTCCGTCCGTTCCGGCGCGAGAGCCTCGATGCCCGGCATGATGGACACCGTCTTAAACCTCGGCATCAACGACGAGGTCGTGGAGGGCGTCGCCAAGCTGACGAACAACCCCCGCTTTGCGTACGACTCCTACCGCCGCTTTATCCAGATGTTCTCCGACGTCGTTATGGAAGTTCCGAAGGCGTCGTTTGAGCAGTTTATCGACCAGATCAAGGAGCGCCGCGGCATCAAGCTCGATACCGAGATGGACGCCGACGATATGCGCGAGCTGGTTTCCATGTATAAGAAGTACTTCTTCGAGCAGAAGGGCTTCGATTTCCCCACCGATCCGCGTGTGCAGCTGATGGAGGCCGTCCGCGCCGTGTTCCGCTCCTGGAACAACGCGCGTGCGATCGTCTACCGCCGCATGAACGACATTCCTTCTTCCTGGGGCACCGCCGTCAACGTCCAGTCCATGGTCTACGGCAACATGGGCGAGACCTCCGGTACCGGCGTCGCCTTTACCCGCAATCCGTCCACCGGTGAAAAGAAGCTCTACGGCGAGTTCCTGATGAACGCCCAGGGCGAGGACGTCGTCGCCGGCGTCCGCACCCCGCAGTCCATCGATCAGCTCCGCGAGGTCATGCCCGAAGTCTACGAGCAGTTCGCCGGCATCGCCGACCGCCTCGAGAAGCACTACCGCGACATGCAGGACATGGAGTTCACCATCGAGCGCGGCAGACTGTACATGCTCCAGACCCGCAACGGCAAGCGCACCGCGCAGGCCGCGCTGAAGATCGCCGTCGACCTCGTCGACGAGGGGATGTGCACGCCGGAGGAGGTCATCCTCAAGGTCGATCCCAAGCAGCTTGACTCCCTGCTGCATCCGCAGTTCGAGCCGGCGGCGCTCAAGGCCGCCCGTCCCGTCGCCGCGGGTCTTCCCGCTTCCCCCGGCGCCGCCTGCGGACGCGTCTACTTCAACGCCGAGAGCGCGTCGGAAGCCGCCGAACGCGGCGAGCCCGTCATTCTGACCCGTCTTGAGACCTCCCCCGAGGACATCGAGGGCATGGCTGCGGCGCAGGGCATCCTGACCGTCCGCGGCGGTATGACCTCCCACGCCGCCGTCGTCGCGCGCGGCATGGGCCGCTGCTGCGTCTCCGGCTGCAGCGAGATCAAGATCAACGAGGAAGAAAAGTACTTCGTCATCTGCGGACAGACCGTCCGCGAGGGCGACTTCATCTCCCTCGACGGCTCCACCGGCAACATCTACATCGGCGAGCTGCCCACCGCCGAGGCGGCCATCACCGGCAACTTCGCCCGTTTCATGAAGTGGGTCGACGAGATCCGCACGCTGCACGTCCGCGCCAACGCCGACACGCCGCATGACGCCCGTCAGGCCGTCGAGTTCGGCGCCGAGGGCATCGGCCTGTGCCGCACCGAGCACATGTTCTTCGAGGCCGACCGCATTGCCGCCGTCCGCGAGATGATCGTCTCCAAGGATGAGGCGCAGCGCCGCGTCGCGCTCGCGAAGCTCCTGCCGATCCAGCGCGGCGACTTCGAGGGCATCTTCCGCGCGATGGAGGGCCGTCCCGTGACGATCCGCCTGCTCGACCCGCCTCTGCACGAGTTCCTGCCGACCGAAGAGGACGACATCCGGGCGCTCGCCGCCGAGATGAAGATGAGCGTCGAGGAGCTCAAGAGCACCATCGCCTATCTGCATGAGTTCAACCCGATGATGGGTCACCGCGGCTGCCGTCTGGCGGTCACCTACCCCGAGATCGCCGAGATGCAGGTGCGCGCCATCGTCGAGGCCGCCGTCAACGTCAAGCGCGAGTGCGGCTACGACATCGTGCCCGAGATCATGGTGCCGCTGGTCTGCGACCGCAAGGAGCTGCACTTTGTCCGCGGCGTCATCGAGAAGGTCGCCGACGAAGTCATCGCCGCCTCCGGTCTCGAGATGCACTACAAGATCGGTACGATGATCGAGATCCCGCGCGCCGCCGTCACCGCCGACCAGATCGCCGAGGAAGCCGAGTTCTTCTCCTTCGGCACGAACGATCTGACCCAGATGACCTTCGGCTTCTCCCGTGACGACGCCGGCAAGTTCCTGAACCACTACTACACCCGCAAGATCTTCGAGTCCGATCCCTTCGCGCGCCTCGATCAGAACGGCGTCGGCCGTCTCGTCGAGATGGCGTCGAACCTCGGCCGCAAGACCCGCCCCGACATCAAGCTGGGCATCTGCGGCGAGCACGGCGGCGACCCGTCCTCCGTCGAGTTCTGCCACCGCATCGGCCTGAATTACGTTTCCTGCTCGCCCTTCCGCGTTCCGATCGCCCGTCTGGCGGCGGCGCAGGCCAAGGTCAACGAGAAAAAGTAAGCAAATTGCCATAAAGCGCCCGGAGCCTTGCCGCTCCGGGCGCTTTTTTGTCAGGACTGCGCCTGCATGTTCCGCGAGGCGGTCCGCTTCATCGGCGCGATCAGGAGGATGCAGACCAGCAGCGTCAGAATGTCCGCGGCGGGCTGCGAAAAGTAGATGCCGGCGACGCCGAACCACTTCGGCAGCAGCAGAATGAAGGGGACATAGAACAGTCCCTGGCGGACGGTGGACAGCAGCAGGCCCATCCGGGAATCCCCGATGGTCTGGAAGGTGATGGTCATCATGTAGCAGAGCCCGAAGGCGGGATACAGCGCGACCTGGGAGATCAGCAGCCATCGGCCGTACTCGATGACCGCCGGATTGTTGTTGAACAGGCCGATCAGCGGCGCCGCGAGCACGATATACAGGGCGGCGACGACGACGGTCAGCAGCAGGGCGCCGCGCAGGGCGAACCGGACGGAGCTGTGGAAGCGCTCCTCGTTTCTGGCGCCGAAGGCGTAGGCGGCGACCGGCTGATAGCCCTGCATGAAGCCCATGATGACGTAGCAGCCGATCAGGATCAGACGCTGCACCACGCCGTAGGCGGCGATGATCAGGACGGAATCCGGCAGGGGCTTGGCAGCGATGTTCGTCAGAGAGGTGGCCAGCGCCAGACAGATCTGAATGACCGCGGTGGGGATGCCGATGGAAACGACCGTCCACACCAGACTGCCGGAAAGCCGGAAGGCACGGGGACGGAGCTTGATGATCGAGCGCCCGCCGGCATAGAACCAGATCAGGATGAAGAAGGTGACAAACTGCGAAACGGTGGTCGCAAGCGACGCGCCCTCGACGCCCATCCCGAGGCCCCAGTCGAACATGAAGACCGGGTCGAGCGCGACGTTCAGCACCGCGCCGGTGATGACGACGATGGAGGAGATTTTGACCGACGATTCCGCGCGCGCCGCGCAGTTGAGGCTCTGGGCGGGCAGGTTTGCGAGCGCCGCGTCGCTTTTCAGCATCCCGATGTAGGCGGTATCCACGATGTTGTAGACGGCCTTCGCCAGCAGCGCCAGCGTGGCCGGAACGGCAAGCTTTACGATGGCCTGCGAAGGCGCGGCGTCCGACAGCAGGCTGGTTTGATTCTGACTTTTCATGCTTTATCCCCTATCACACCGTATAAAAGAATGTCGATTTGCCGGTAGCAACTTTCCTCGTGCTCGCGCATGACCCGCTCGGGATCCCGCCCGCCGGCAAGCGCCGTACGGAAGCGAAGATTGAAGAAATCCATGTAGATACGGAAGTCCCCGATGACCGCGTCGGCCGTCAGTCCCTCGCGCAGCGCCGCGCCGCTTAAAAGATCGGTGAGCCGGGCGATGTTCATCGCGTCGAAGGGTTCCCGGAGCTTTGCCAGCTTATCCGAAAGGGCTTCCGGCGGATTCATCACGACCTCGGCAAACAGCCCGAGACAGACCGGATTTTCGGCAAAAAAGCGCGTGCGGACGTCGAAATAGTGCCGGAGCTTTGCCTCGACGGAGCCCGCGTCCTCTTTTGTCCCGTTTTCGATATACGCCGTCAGCGCGTCGAAGCATTCCTGCGCGCAGGTCAGGTACAGCTCGTCCTTGTCCCTGAAATAATGGTAGATGATCCCCTTGGACAGGTCGTTGCGCGCGCAGACCGTATTCAGCGACGCGCCGTCGTAGCCCCGGCGCGAAAATTCGTCCGCTGCCGCGTCCAGAATCCGCCGGCGCGTGGCGACGTTCTTTTCCTCCCGCTTCATCCGATGCATCCCCCTCGGAAAATAGGGCGGTCTAAAAAAGGGTATGGCACTTATCGACCGATCGGTCAATAAGTGCCGGGGATGAAAGTGTAAACAATATGAGAACGAAAAAAGCCCCGAATCTTTCGATTCGGGGCTTTGGTGGACACTAAGGGACTTGAACCCCTGACCCCCTGCACGTCAAGCAGGTGCTCTTCCAGCTGAGCTAAGTGTCCGTGTGCTTTTCACAAGCGCATTACCTATTATACACTTTTTTTCGCGTTTGTCAAGAGCTTTCCCAAGAAAAATTTTTGCGGCGTGCCGGACGCACCGGCGGAGAGGCGCAAAAAACGCGGCGCTTGACAAGGAAACGGCGCAAAGGTATAATAAAAAGCGGAAGCCGGCGGTTTTTCCGGCACAAAACCGCGGTGCTGCGGAAGGCGGCCTGTCCCCGAAAAAAAGAGAACGATGGCGGAGGGCGATGCGATGTTTTTATTCCTTTATATGAATCCGATCCTGATCGCGGCGGCGGTGATCCCCGCGATCGTCCTGCTGGTGCAGGTCTACCGGGCGGACCGGCTGGAGCCGGAGCCGCCGGTGCTGCTGCTGTCGCTCGTGCTTTACGGCATCTTCGCAACGGGGCTTGCGATGCTGACCGAGGAGCTGGGCAGCGCGCTGCTTGACCGGAGCTTCCCCCGGAGCTCGACGGCATACAATGTGCTGATGTATTTCGTCGTCGTGGCGTTTTCGGAAGAGGGGTTCAAGTATCTCCTGCTGAAAAAACGGACCTGGCGCTCGCCGGCGTTCAACTGCCAGTTCGACGGCGTGGTCTACGCGGTGTTCGTCTCCCTGGGCTTTGCGCTGTGGGAGAACATCGGCTATGTCATCCGCTACGGACTCGGCACCGCGCTGGTACGGGCGGTGACGGCGGTGCCGGGACACGCCTGCTTCGGCGTCTTCATGGGCGCGTGGTACGGACTGGCCAGGCGGTATGACAACCTGGGGCGCCCATCGGCGTCCAGAGCCTGCCGCGTCATGGCGTTTCTGCTGCCCGCCTTCCTGCACGGCTGCTACGACTACATCGCCACGCTGGAATCCGTCCATTACGGCTGGATCTTCGCCGCGTTCATCGCCGCGATGTTCCTGCTCGCGTTCCTCCTCATCCGGAAGATGTCGAGAAACGACCGCTATATCTCCGGCGGCCGGTATTACTGACAGAGAAAAAGCCTCCTTTTCCGCA